>CAZGDE010000023.1:1348-6017 GCA_964524315.1 uncultured bacterium | reverse complement strand
CCAGCAGACCCATGATTGGTACTGAGAGGAGATTGGTCAGACTGGCAGCACTGTTACGGATGCCAAAGTAACGACCACGTAGGCGGCGGGGTACCAGGGCCGCTAACCAACTGAGCCATGCGGCACTACCCAGTGCCCCTAAAAAGTTTGAGAGGCAGACGATCGCCAGTGTCCATATCACCAAAACCTGTGGCTCAACTGGATGCCAGCTAGCAAAGGCGATGCCAGCAATGAGAAACAGCCAGAGTAAGCGGGAGGGGCCATAGATCCAGATGCAGTACCAGTGGCGACTGTTGGTGCGATCGCCGATCCACGCCCCCAGGGGTTGCAGCAAATTTGCCACCATTGGGATCGATGCCAGGAGGCCAATTTGTGTCGGTGTGGCATCCAGTTCTACCAGGAAATTGCCCAGCAACACCCCGCCCACTGCATTACCAAAAATTGCTGCGAACACCCCATCCCAGGTTGAGGCTTGCAGACTGGTACGAATTGCTTGTTTCGAGGCGATCGGGTTAGAGAGGGTTGTTTGAGTAGCGATCGCGACAAGTGCCTGATCCGTTGAGGGTAACTCTGCTGTTACCGGATCAGGCACTATCGCCTCTACAGATTCCCTCGTTTCAACTGTGTCAGCTTTCCCAACTCCTAACATTCTGGGGGTCACGTGTATAGATCACTTGTAATACTTTCTCAGATGTTAGGGGAATGTTGATCCCATGCACTCAACCTGAAGTGGGACTCCAATATTGATTCATCTGACTCGACAGTTCTCATCTAGCAGAAATTCAATCTAGGCAGCATTAATTCTGAATGCGACTAGTTCCGAACGAGACTATCCAGGAATTGTTCTAGATCCTGCTTAAACAGGTCACTCCAGGGCCCAAAGCTCAGATCGCGTTGGCGGTACCACTCATGCTCCAGGGCTAAGCGGGTACGCACGTCCATCGACTGAAATGTCAAGACTTTGCCCAGGATGACGGATTGCTGCACTCCCGCGGCCAGCGCTGCAATACCATGGGTGTCGATCGCGTCGACCCATAACAGATCAACAATCACTCCCACCGCAACCGTAGCCAGCGCAGTTTCTAATACTTTCTGAAAATCAGCGCTACTCATTGCGTCGAGAGCGCCATTTGGTTGGAGAACGATTGTATCTGGCTGTGTATGCGCGATCGCATCGTCAAAAGCTGACACGTCTAAATCAGTATTACTAAAGGATGTAGAACGAATAGCAATCGTATCAATAGTGGTAGTCATGAGATTCTCCAGGAACGTCGGTGTGGGGGCGAGTAGTGAGATTGCGATCTGCATTGAGGGGAAAAGCAGACAATCTGCCGACTACTTCTAGGGTGGAATAGATCACCGACTTTTGGATTGTAGTAAGTCACCATAAATGTGTGTTCTTCGTCAGTTGCCAGGTTGTCAGGTGTCACTGCTTACGTGTGTTCTTCGTCCAGTTATATGGTGCGGTGGATCGGGGTTAAGCGTGATTGGGATCACAGTAAGATGCAAACATGACCGATGAGTAAAAATCATGCAGCCTGCTTCTCCCCGTTCCGGCTATACGTTACCTGTCTTTGCTTGTGCCGCTGCGATCGCCGCACTCCGTCACCTGCACACTATGGAGCCCCTGGTCAATGTTGAGCTTGACCTGGTGAAACCTGCCGAAATGGTAACTATTCCAATTGAACAGGTTGCCATGCTGAAGCCTGGAATGGCATTGGCAATAACACGTAGCGATCCAGGCGACAACCTGGATCTGACCCGTGATACTCCGATCTGGGCAGTTGTGGAAGCAGGACAACCAGACCAAACCGAACCTATCCAGATTATGGGTGGAACCGGAATTGGGCGACATCAGGCGGATGGAGAGGCGGCGATTTACCGCTACGCCAACCAGTTGTTGCAAACTAATCTCAGCCGCTGGTTGCAACCCGCTGAAACAATTCAGGTGACAATTATTCTTCCAGAAGGGAAAGCACTCGCAGAACGCACCTCCAATGCAGCATTTGGCATCGTTGAGGGATTGTCCCTGTTAGGGACGACTGGTATCTCGGAACCCCTGAGTGCCCCTGGTCAGCTAGCCGCCTATCGCCAAACGCTGCAACAGAAGATTGAGCGGTACGATTGCCTGGTCTTCTGTATTGGTGAGAATGGGTTGAATTTTGCCGAGAAGCTGGGAGTGAGCCCCGATCGCCTGCTTAAAACTGCGAACTGGTTGGGGCCATTACTGGCAGAAGCTGGTGTGCAGGGAGCCCGGTCAATTCTGCTGTTTGGCTATCATGGCAAGCTCATTAAACTGGCAGGTGGTATTTTCCATACCCATACCCATGTTGCGGATGGGCGGCTAGAAATTCTTACAGCCCACGGTGCCAATATGGGTTTGCCCACGCCAACCTTGCAGACAATTTTTACCAGTCCTACGGCTGAAGCTGGTTTGAATGTCCTCCAAGCGCTTGATGCCCAGACGGGTAGTGATTGGGTGAAGCGCGTGTATGGGGCGATTGCCCACACCATTGACCAGCGTACCCAGACTTACATTCACGCCCATAGTGGTCGTAACGTTACCATTGGGACAATACTGTTTAATCGCCAACGACAAATTATTGCTCAAACCACAACCGGTGCCAACCTACTTGAGAAAGTGCTGTTAGGCTAGATACAATACCAAGATTTAGTGACTCTGCCTTTTAATTCAATTTTCTTTAGCGATCGCCGTCGACCCACTCATTTTCGAGCGTAGCCATAATCGACGGCTCATCTTTTCAACGAATTTATATTCACCCTCGCAGCTTAGACCAGGACACTTCGGTGACTCTACAAGCAGAACAGCAACCTGAGGTTGCAGACTTGGATCAACTCAATCGACAGATGATCGCGATTCTCGACTTCGGCTCTCAATACTCTGAACTGATTGCCCGCCGCATTCGGGAGACTCAGGTGTATTCCGAAGTGCTTTCCTACCGCACGACTGCCGAACAACTGCGCCAGCTTAATCCTAAGGGGATCATTCTTTCGGGTGGCCCCAGTTCTGTCTATGATGCTGGCGCGCCCCAGTGCGATCCCCAAATCTGGCAACTGGGCATTCCCATTTTGGGTGTCTGCTATGGCATGCAATTGATGGTGCAACAGTTGGGTGGTGAAGTAGAACGCTCTGATCGAGGTGAATATGGGAAAGCATCTCTATTCATTGACGATCCCACCGATCTGCTGACCAATGTGGAAGACGGCACCATTATGTGGATGAGTCATGGTGACTCGGCAACCCGTCTCCCGGAGGGGTTTGAATTACTTGCCCACACTGATAATACTCCCTGTGCTGCGATCGCCCACCATGAGAGAAAACTCTACGGGGTTCAGTTTCATCCAGAGGTGGTTCATTCCATCGGTGGCTTACCTCTGATTCGTAACTTCGTTTATCACATCTGTAACTGCCAACCGACCTGGACAACTGCCGCATTTGTGGAAGAAGCAGTACGGGAAATTCGCGCGAAAGTTGGTGATAAGCGCGTGCTGCTGGCGTTATCGGGTGGGGTCGATTCGTCTACTCTGGCCTTTTTATTGCATCGAGCTATTGGTGACCAACTGACCTGCATGTTTATCGACCAGGGCTTTATGCGGAAGTATGAGCCGGAACGGTTGGTCAAGCTGTTCCAGGAACAGTTTCATATTGCAGTTGAGTACGTCAATGCCCGGGAGCGCTTTTTACAGGCGATCGCCGGTGTGACCGATCCTGAAGAAAAACGTAAGCGCATTGGGCATGAGTTCATCCGTGTGTTTGAGGAAGAATCGAAACGGTTGGGGCCGTTTGACTACCTGGCACAGGGTACTCTCTATCCGGACGTGATCGAATCGGCAGATACGAACGTTGATCCGCAAACGGGGGAGCGCGTTGCGGTTAAAATTAAGAGCCATCACAACGTGGGCGGCTTACCAAAGGATTTGCGCTTTAAGTTGGTAGAACCGCTCCGCAAACTCTTTAAGGATGAAGTCCGGAAGGTTGGCCGCTCGATTGGTTTGCCGGAAGAGATTGTCAATCGCCACCCCTTCCCCGGCCCTGGTCTGGCCATTCGGATCTTGGGTGAAGTTACGGCTGAAGGCTTGGATATTCTCCGCGATGCTGATTTTATCGTGCGTCAGGAAATTAATCGTCATGGAGTTTATGGCGATTTGTGGCAGGCATTTGCTGTCTTGCTGCCAATTCGTAGTGTTGGTGTCATGGGTGACCAACGCACCTATGCTTACCCAATTGTGTTGCGGTTGGTCACCAGCGAAGATGGCATGACCGCTGATTGGGCAAGGGTGCCGTATGATCTCCTGGAAACGATCTCTAACCGGATTGTGAATGAAGTGAAAGGGGTCAACCGGGTTGTTTATGACATTACCTCCAAGCCACCTGGCACCATTGAGTGGGAATAAACCCATTTCCGACGAAAATTGGCTGACGAATTAGTCGAACAACATGGAAAAGGTAGGAGGGCGATCGCCTTCCTACCCTTCTTTAATTTGGCCCTAAAAACCGTTTCCCTAGAACATGCGATCTGTGGAAAACTCGCTAAAGTTTGTGGAAAACCCCCAAAAAACTTCCAATAGCTGTGGAAAACGTTGCCTAAACGTAAACCATGTTAGCTCTCCCAAACGACCTTTCGCAGGAAGCAAAAACTCGGAGTTC
>CAZGDE010000023.1:0-1338 GCA_964524315.1 uncultured bacterium | reverse complement strand
GTTCTGGACGCAGTACACAGCGAAAACTGCTGTATCGCACCCCAGAACTCCGAGTTCTAGACCAAATGCGCACTAGTATTTTAGTAAACGTCACTCGCTGGCGTTTTCAGCTTGGCTTTTGCCTTAGCAGCACTCTTCTTCAAGGCATCTAAGCGAGCTTCATAGCGGGAACGCAGCTTTTTCTTCGGGGATTGCTCAATTAGTGCTTTCAACGCACTACCCAGGCTCTTGTAAGCATTGGGTAAGGTGTAACCAAACCGTTGGGCCAGAGCGATCGCCCGGTCGTCGGCATCTATTAACTCGGTGATGACCTTATCACTGTTATTTTTTTGCCACAATCGCCAACCAGACACGCCACACAACGCAAGTGCCAGCAAGAGTAGCAGGCCATCCTGAACCCAGAGTTCGCCAACGGCACCCCCCAGACCAATTGCCAATGCTGCCATTTCCCACCCATCTTTAGGGATGGTGTCGTTTTGAATGCGGGCCACTTCATGCCAGAAGAGGAGATTACGCTGGTCAAGAGCGAGTTGTTCCCACTTGACCATGTCAATTTGCACTTCAACTTCGTCTTTGCCAATCTCTTCACAGGTAATTAGGGGTGGATTGACGGCTGTAGTACTCTCCACCGAAACCCAGCTTTGCAATTCCGGCGGGAGTAAGGTTCTTAACCGCCGGAGTTCGCTCATTTCAGCTTTCGCAGAGGAGGATGCGTATGATGTCATGATCCAACCCAAAAAATTACAAGATTAACTCGAACAAAATTCATTCAACAATTCTGTTTCCTCCTGAATCATAGCGATCCTGGAGGCTGATAGTAATTGCCTTCATTTTCGGAGATCTTGCCGGTTCATCGCAAGTCGGGTTTCCGTAAAGATCTCCGTAAAAATCCGTACCTGCTGTTTCTTGGCACAATTCTACAAGCAGGAAGTTAGGGAAGTGTGGCAATCGCCCCGCTAATTGCGCTGGTTGGAGCGGGAGTATTGGACTGGTTGAGGCAATTGGGTGGTGCTGGAGTAGTGAGCAATCATCACTAGGGGCAAGGTCAGCGTTAGCAAAGCGATTACCATCCCCATGGCATCCGCTAATCGATTCGCTCGTCGGTTCAGCGGACTGGCAGACTGACTACCTGATTCCATAAAAATTGTCAAAACCAATGACTGTAATTGAGATATTCGATTTGAGTAGCGTTGTTTGACGCTTCCTCCCCTTTATTGTAACGAGGCATTTCAGGAGGGTTGTGACTGGCAAACAATCTCAATACGATTTAATGCTTTAAGTGGACACTGGCAGTGCTTACGAACGAGTTTTTAATAACTGATGGATACTCTGTAACTC
>CAZGDE010000022.1:0-31252 GCA_964524315.1 uncultured bacterium | reverse complement strand
GTCTCAATGCAGGTGAAGCAGCTGGCAAAAGCAGTTGGTTTGCCTTTGTTTGAGCAAGTTGGCAAACGATTGTACCTGACTGAAGCGGGCAAAGAGCTTTATACAGCCTGTCGGGAAATTTTTGATCGCCTTTCCCAGTTTGAAATTTCCGTTGCTAATCTCAAAGGGTTGAAGCAGGGAACACTGCGGTTGGCTGTAGTCACGACAGCGAAATATGTGATTCCTCGGCTATTAGGCCCGTTTTGCCAGCGCTATCCAGGCATTGATGTATCGCTGACAGTGAACAACCATGAGCATGTGATTGAAAGCCTGGTTGAAAACCGTAATGATCTTTATATCCTGAGTCAACCGCCGGAAGATTTGGATGTGGCGGTTCATCCATTTTTGGACAATCCGCTCGTCGTCCTGGCATGGCGGAACCATCCCCTCGCCCATGAGAAAAATATCCCATTGAAGCGGTTATCTGAAGAACCGTTTATTATGCGAGAGCCAGGCTCAGGTACACGCAAGTCTGTGCAAAAGGTATTCGATGAACAAAATTTGCATCTGCATGTCAAACTTGATTTGGGGAGTAACGAAGCCATCAAGCAGGCGATCGCGGGTGGGCTAGGTGTTTCGGTTCTGTCCTTACATACGCTGGCTCTGGAAGGTACCAATAGCCCCCTCACCATTTTGGATGTGGAAGGTTTCCCCATTCAGCGCTATTGGTATGTGGTTCATCCTGCCGGAAAACAACTGTCGATTATTGCCCAGGCATTCTTTGAATATCTGCTGAATGAAGGTAAAGCAGTAGCGGAACAGACTGCTTTTCAGGGAATTTTTTCCTATGGTAAGAAACCAGATGGGCATGACCACCCAGAGGGTTAGATGGTCGCGGTGAGTTAAGCCGAGGCTGGGGCGATAGTAAACCAGTCCCCAATCTCTCCGGTTCCCTAACCCCTAATCGCTTGGTAGTTGATACTGCCCGACAATCCGCTTGGCATAATCTGGTACGTGCGCGTCTAGTTTCTCTGGATAGTTCCGCTTAACGTAGAGATAATTGCGCGTAAAGTGGGAGTCGATCGAGAACCGAGCGTACTCCAGACCTTTAGGACCAACCCTTTCAATGACCAACCCCATCAGTTGCGCTGCCCACATCGGCAGAGTGACGCCTTTATCGTAGGCAGGGATACTTTGCTGTACTGCATTGTGGCGATCGCCCTGCGACATGACCGGTTGGGTTTCTAGTTGATCCTGCACCAGATCTAGCATTTCCTGGCCGCGATCGTTGCGAACCACAATCCATTGCCAACCAAACGGTGCCCCCATGTAACCTACGACCAGGTCGGAGAGAGAATTCACATAGTCAAAGCAGGTCATACAGGAGGGGGCGAACACATCCTTGAGCTTGTTCGTTTTTAAGCCAAAAAATGGCACCATTTCGGTTGAACCATCGGCATGCTTGAAATGTACCCGGAAGTCTTGCATGAACTCGTAGTGGACGACGGTTTCAGGCGATCGACTGGTTGTTTCGAGAAACTTTTGTAACCCGGCCCGGCTGACGTTGTCCACACAGGGAGTACCCAGTACGTAGAGCTTTTCCAGGCCCAATTGGGCTTCAACCGTGCGGAGTGCCTGAATTTGACAACCAACACCAATCACTAGCAACCGCTTCATACCCGATTGCTCAATTTGTTCCAGGACAGACAGGTTTGGGGATAGGGTCGGTTTGTTCACCCGCGCGGCCAAAATCTCCTCTGGCGTCCGGGCAATCACTGGTTTGGGCTGGAAGCGGTCTTCTTCTGTATTTTGAACACAGACGACCCCTTCAACCATGCCCCGGTTCAGCATTTCAATGGCGATCGTACTCACGATCCCTGTCCATTGAGCCCCTGGGATGGGCTCTTGCTTCCGCGCGGCCATCATCCCCTGGTTAACGCCAAAATACCAATCGTCAGGATTGTTTAAGTCACGCCTGCGTCCGTGGGCCTGTGCTTCCAGATCGGCAATATGCTGTGTCAGAAAGGCACAGGCTTCCTTGACATAGTGAATATAGTAGGTGTCGCACAGCCCACATTCACTGCATAGTTCCTTCGCCGGACGACGACTGGACGGTTTGAGTGCTTTGGCCTTCTTATGTTGGGGAAAGTCGGGCGCTAATGTCATGCGAAAAGGAGTCTGTTATACGAACTTGCCTTCTCAAACAATACCGTAAATGCGGTCACAAATAAGGTTACACCCGGATAGTGAACAGCCCTACTTGCGTTTTACCTCAACGTCGATACCCTGGCTACGTAAGGCTTCTGCCCTGGCCTTCGCTTCTGCTTCGTTACTGGATGCCCCATGCTGGATATAAGCACCGTCGGTGAAGTTGGTGACATAGGCATCGGGGTTAAGTTTACGGGCATCTTCAAGGGCACGATCGCCCGAATAGGGCGTCACAATTTTATAGGGGTAGGTTGTGCTACCCGTCGATGAACTGGCCACAGGTGCTGTATTCGTCATGGTTGGGGCAGGTGCCGCAGGTTTGCTAGACTGCGGTGCAGGTGCCGAACGAGGTGCGGCAGGTGCCGTGGAGTGAGCCGTTGACGATTGTGCTGGATAGGGTGGTTCAACGGTAGTCACTGGAGCCGGACGGCTAGCAGTTACTCCCGGATTGGGGGGCACCACTGGGACACTGGCCGATGCCCCAGGATTGCTCTGTAAGCCGGTTAAGTTAGTGGGTGATGGGGATGACGCTGGGCCACCTGCTCCCGGTTGGGCTGTACTCCCACTTGGGCTAATGGTTGGATTGGGGCTCAGACTGGATCTTACCTGGCGGGGATTGACCTCTAACGTACCCAATGTATCAAGACTCAAGTCTTTAAATTCTTGGGCGGCCAGGTCGGGTTGGGGCTTTGCTACGGTCGATGATTCTCCTCCCGCAACTGCCGTTGGCGCATTGCTCGTAGACGTACTGTGTCGTAGAGCCAATAACCGTCCCAGACTGTTGGGGTTCATTAACACGTAGCCAAACATAGCGCTGGAAATGAGCAATAGCATCATTGATCCAGCCCCCAGAGGTGTCAGTAAGTTACGCATGAAGCCGCGCTCGGTCTGCACGGCGGTTTCTTCCTCAGCTAGACTCTTGAGCAATTCCTCGGAGGACTCCAGGTAATCATCTAACCGTTGTGAGTAGGGTTTGACGAGTTCATCGACGTTACCTGGGGGCGAACCGGCTAATGGTAACAGTTCCGACTCTGGCAAAGCGTGGTTCGTAGCGTGAACCGCGATCGCCAGGTCAGATACGATGGCATTTCCCACCACTGGATAGGTGGGTGGGGATTGATAGTCTGACTGCTGTCGGTAGGGCTCTACTAATAACTCATGGGAGAGCAACTCATGGGAGAGGTTGGTCGTTGGAGGAGCCGCATTAGCCTCCGGCGCGGGATTGGTTCTACCACCTGTAGCCGAGACAGAGATGAGGTCGAGGGTGTGGCCAGGTGAACGCCGACGTGGCTGCCGTTGGCTGACTGGTCCGCCCAGCCGTAACCGACGATACCGTGCCAGTTCGTCCTCTAGCTGCACGTCCAGGTTGGCCAGGGCACTTTGCAAAATTGGATTCAGGCTGCAAGTCACTTTGGAAGATGGTTCAACCCCAGTTTGATAACGCATATGATTCCTCCGGCTAATAGCTTCCTCAAAGTTGCAACTGGCACAACGTAGCTTGACCCTGTCGATGTTTCACCCTGTACACGGACAAAATCCTCATAGCGACGATTTTGCTGCCGTTATACCTCATACCAAATAGATATGCCGATATATTTTATGCGGATCCGTTTTCTATGCCGATATATTTAGTGGAATAGAACTAATTTGCTGGTTCATCAACACTATTAGTCCCATGTGTTGGTTTGAGATGGTTCATTATATACGCATGGCTGTCCAGTATTACTGATCAGTCTGTATTTGGCTAGAGTATCCAGCCAAGCGATACACTTTTTACGCAAGTCGGCATATTTCGCAGGTCAGAATCCTATGGCGTTTAAATCCTTGCACCAAATTCTGGATCACCTGGAAAATCGCTACCAACCTCGGGAGCAACAACAGCTACAACAGGCCATTCGCTGCTGGAATGACGTTGTTGGCCCGGTAGTGGCAGCCCAGGCTCAACCAGTAGCGGTGCAACGGAATGTGCTACGGGTGGCCACATCCAGCTCTGCCTGGGCCCAAAATTTGGTGTTTGAACGACAGCGGATTCTGGAAAAAATGAACGCTGTGTTGTCGTTTACATTGACCGATATTCGATTTGCTACGGCCCAATGGCAATCGAGCCCCAGTCTGCCCGCTGACGCAAACGAACAAGCGCAGCTATGGCAGCAGCATCCCAGTCGTCTGCCTGGTCAGACAGGCCCGCGATCGCCGGGGCAATTAGCCGATGCCATGACCGATCCAACTGCTGCGTTTCAACATTGGGCAAAAATGGTGCGATCACGATCACATAATTTACCCCTTTGTCCTCACTGTCAGTGCCCGACTCCGCCAGGAGAATTAAAACGGTGGGATGCATGTGCTTTGTGTGCAGCTAAGCGTTGGTAAAGCTTTCCTGCAGGCACCAAACTTTTCTTCAATAACGATCACAATCGTTGATACTCATAACTCTAATCTAGTTGAAAACACCTACAAATGTAGGTCTGTTATCAGTGGATTCTCTGAGGCACATCAGCCTTTTGGTAGATCATCTAATTAGATAGTTTAAGAAACACTTGAATTCTGTTTTGGCTTGATCCCCTCCTTTTTCCTTGCGAAACTGGGTGGTTTATCGCTGATATCAAAGGAGTTACTCCGATCAATGTTGCTCTTTTTTTCATAAAAATAAAGACAATCTAAAAGCTGTTTTTTTACAGCAATTCCCCAAAAGCATTAGTCGCAACTACTGTGGAGCTTTCCCGGTTCCTGACTAGGAAATTTTGTCAATCAGAATAGACATGAAATAGATGTTTTCTCTGATCCCCTATATGAAGCCATCCCTTTCCTCCACATCTGCCTGTCGCCATTGCCGTTACTATCAGCCGGAAGGTCGTCGCGGTGGTCAGTGTCAACAACTAAATGTGACAGTTCAAAGTGGCTGGAAAGCTTGTTCTTTGGCGATCCCACCTTTTGCTCCGGCATGGGAAAACCTGGAAGAAATTATGATCTGGCAGCAAAAAGCATTAGCTGCTCAAGCAGAAGTAGTAGACGAGCAAGTTGCACCAGTAGACGTTCCGACTGCCGCTCCATTAGCTTCAGAACCCCCGCCAGCAGTACGACAACGGTTAAGTACAGTCTGGCTCTAGGTGAATTCAACTTGAGGTGTGGGTAGGGCATCATCCGATGCGGCAGGCGAAAGTGTAGATATTTGCGGAGTATCAAGTTTAGGTTCTGTCAACTCTGGTTGAGACGAAACAGAAATTTATATCGTCCCCACTCGTTGGGTAAGTTGTGGGTCAACATTGCGTTGATAGGAAGGATGATGGCAGCTTTTTGGGTGGTGTTAATTTCTCTATTGCTTCCCTAAAACGTTTACGCTAGGCGATCTAATTTGTGATCTAATTTAAAGTCTTTTGTCTATTCGTTGAAAATAATTAATGTTTGAAAATGACAACTGTAATTGCCTCACAATTCCCTCATATTTCATTTCTAATATTTCAGTAAGAGTTCGGGGAGGAGCCTAATGAACAACCTGACAGACCTGATTTGTAAGAATGAAAAGACAGTGATGGAAAAAACCCTATTACAGTGTGTTGCCGCGCTCACTACCCATCCCTGGTACACCAACCTTAGCCCCGCTGAAATTTTTGAAGTGATGCAGCAGTTTGGTTGTCGTACAGACTGGTAATTGGGTCAGGCGTTGGGTACGGTAGATTGATAGCCCTGGCTATTCAGGCGATCGCCTTGCGCACGAGAATGACGGTGCAATTGCAATGACGGGCGATCGATTCTGGAATGTTGCCGTGAATTGCCTGTTGCAACATGCCTTCTCTACTGGCTCCTACCACGATGACATCACACTGGTCTTTTTGGGCCATATCAATGACGGCATCCGACACGGAGTCAGCACAAAGTGGGATTGCGATCACCGGGTTAGGCAACCGTTGCCGTAGAAACGCTGCATCCTCTTCTAATACAGTAGTATCGTGGGCATTGTCGTTCGGATGGAAGACCTGGCACAAGCGAATGTCAGGATGGGGACTCAGTTTGACCAGCGCTGGTAAAAGGGTAATGGCATATTGGGAGTTTGGCCCCCCGGCAATGGGTACCAGCCAGCGATTGGGGTACACCATCAACGGCGCTCGTGGCGTGAACCGCACAGGTTGAGGAACGGGGGGAATAGAGGTCACTTCTGGTGGTTTGGCCGCCACTGGAAGAGGCATTGCGGCAAGAGACGGCGGGGGGAAGGTGGTGGTAGATGACGCAGAAGAGTCGACGTCGGATAAGTCCTTGTTGGGCAAAAGGGGCTGTTCTCCTGGCATTTTTACCAGCACTACATCACAGTTTGCCTGACGGACGATAGTATCTACCACATCGCCGAAAATCCGCCCTGGGGTTGAAGTTGTGCCTTTCCATCCCATTAACAGCAGGTCAATCCGCGAATCTTCGACGGCCTCTAAAATTGCCTGCGATAGGCTATGGGTGGTGCGAATTTGGGTATGAATGGGAATCTGCCACGTTTTTGCCTGTTGTACGGCTTGTTTCAGGAGTCGCCGACTGATAGTTGTGTTGACTTCCGCTTCTGCCGGTGAACTATGGCGGGGGACGGAGATGATTTGTAAACACTCGATTTCATAGTTGCGCTCACGGGCGATCGCCAGTGCTAATCGCATCATGCCATGGGCTGTTTGCGGATTGCTCAGTGGTAGTAGCAGTCGTCCCTGTCCGGTAGCGGGTGAGCGGGTCTGATAAACAACATAAGATGGCTCTGATCTTGTCTGGGAGCGATTTTGGCCTGTCTGTAAAGTGTCGGCCTCGACCCGTAAAATGTCACTGCGCGTAATGATCCCCACCAGACGACGACGTTCTACTACGGGCAACCGGGATAACCGATAACGGGATAGTAGATAGAGAACTTGGCTGAGCGTATCGCCGGGATGGACGGTAATGGGGCGGGGCGTCATGATTTCCTTCAATAAGGCATTCCCCGCTAACTGGCGCTGTTTTAACTTATCCAGATCGGTTTGGGTGACTATACCAATGAGTTTGCCCGCATCGACAACTGGAAAGCCGCGATGGTGCGATCGCGAAAATGCTTGTACTGCTTCGTCCAGTGTCATACTGCTATGCAGGGTTTCGACCGTTTTTTGCATTACATCGGCTGCTGTTAGCCGTGCCCACAAACCATCACTAATGGGATCGGGCTCCAATCGGATTCCCTTCAATGCCAACAGGTGCGTATAGAGGGAACCGGGAGCTAACCGTTCTGCCACCAGGTAGGCTGTGACCGCACTAATCATCAGCGGTAAGACCAGACTGAAACTGGTGGTCATTTCAAACACAATGACGATCGCCGTTACGGGGACTTTGGCGACTGCCCCAAAAAACGCCCCCATGCCAGCCAACGCGTAGACGACGGGTTCTCCCCCCATGATGACTTGCTCTACCATCCCCACCAGATGCCCCACGGCTGCCCCTAAAATGAGGCTGGGAACAAACAAGCCACCTGGTGTTTCCGCACTGCAGGCAACCAGCGTCAGAATAAATTGAAAAACAAATGCGCCAATGGTTAATTGCCAGGTGGCATCCCCCATTGTTAAGAAAACCTGCAGGGAACTGGTATCACGAAATACGGTGGGTAGCAGGGCTGTTGCCACCCCCGAAATGAGTCCTGCCAATCCCATCTTCAAAGGGAGTCCCAACCGGACATGGCGACGGCTGAACTGTAGCAGTGCTAGCAGGCTGTGGTTGAACAGAGCCGCTAGTATCCCTGCCAGTATTCCGAGCAGCAGAAAAAAGGGTATTTGTTGGGGGGTAAAAACGGCCTGGTGTGCTAGTGGGTTAAAACCTAACTTGAGACTGGGCCCACCAATCACCCGTGATACGACCCCTCCCGTAAAGGAGGCCAAAATCGCTGTGCCCAGGGTCAGACTGGAGACATCCTGGAGTAGTTCTTCGATGACAAACATGACTCCGGCGATCGGAGCATCGAACCCGGCTGCCAATCCTGCGGCAGCACCCGCTGCCAGCAGTTGTCGTTGGTGGTCAGGTGAGGCGGGTACCCAACGACTTAATTGGGCCGCCAAAGCGGCACCGATTTGCACGGTTGGCCCTTGACGACCCAAAACAAAACCACTGCTGAGTGTTACTAACGTACTGAGTAGCTTTACTAACGCCACACGCCAATCAAGCGGTATGGGCACATGGGCCAGGGCCGCTTTTACCTGGGGGATGCCGCTCCCTGCTGCCGCCGGCGCTAATCGTTCCACCAGCAAGCCAGCCAACAAACCACCCAGGCAGGCGATCGCGGGTAGCAAAAACCATGCAGGCAGGGAAAATGCTTCCCGCATGCGCCATCCACCTAACCAGAACACCCCCTGTTTCAGTAAAACTGATGCCAGAGCTGCAACTAAACCAATTATGACAGCTTCTAAAATCGCAAGCCGCTTAGGTTTTAGCAGGTGATGGAGAGATTGGACGACCGCAACGGGCTGCATGGAGGCAATCGCCCCTGAGGGCTACTAGTGTTCTGTCAGGAGAATCTTGACGAGTCAAAGACTCGCAAAATTTAATCCCAATCAATAACCTTAATTTTGGCTACCCGTCAACTATTGATTGACTTACCACTAGTAACTAGACCGTGGCTGATTTAGTAGGCACCATTATCTTTAGGGAAAACCACGACACCAATCGTTTTGAAGACGATCCACATGTCCATCACGATGCTGCGAAAATTGACATAGTAGACATCAATCTGAACACGTCTGGGATAGGGAATGTCATTTCTCCCGGAAACTTGCCATAAACCTGTGATCCCCGGTCGAATGCTGAAGACATGATCCGCATGTTTCCCGTACCGTTCTAGCTCCTCTTCAATCACGGGACGGGGGCCCACAACGCTCATGTCACCCTTCAACACATTCAAAAACTGGGGGAATTCATCCAGGCTGGTAATCCGGAGAAATTTACCAATCCATGTCACGCGGGGATCGCGCTTCAGCTTAAAGGTGTCCTGAAATTCCTGCCGTAAACGCGGCGAGGTTTGCATCATTTCCAACAACACCTCGTCGGCATTGTGAACCATCGTTCTGAACTTGATGCAACCAAACGGTTTGAAGTCTTTCCCTACACGTTCCTGAACGTAAAAGATAGGTCCGGGTGAACTGAGGGCAATTAACAAAATCAATAGCAGGTAGAGCGGGGAAAAGACGATTAATCCCGTTAAGGAAAACAGAACATCAAACAGCCGTTTTGCAAATTCTCCGTCTAAAGCATTCAACAGAGATGGGATTAAGCCTCGCCTGAAGAATGCACGCAGAGTTTTGCCGGAGATTAGTTGGCTTTCGGCAGTCATTTTACTCCTTCACATCCACACCACACAGTCCTCATCATAAAGCCACTGACACCTTCTAAGCAGATTTTGGTTCCAATTTGGCTAAAAATTTCATTTGGTCGAATATATCCCTGACATCTGCCGCTTCCCGGAGGTCATTTGAAACTCCTGGCAGTACTGCTCTAACAACGACAAATAGCGTTGCTGAAAGACTTCTGGGCGAAACAGCAGGGCGTGTGATCGCACCACTTCTGGATTTAGTTGTTTTTGATACTGTTCAAACGCCTCTACGGCCTGAATTAAATCCGACTCCGTTTGGTGCTGAAACAGTAAGCCTGTGCCCTCCTCCTGGTATTGCCGAACATCTTTGACTGTCTCCAGTGTCCCCCCTGCCCCGTAGGCAATTACCGGGGTTCCACAGGCTTGGGCTTCCACTGGAGCAATGCCAAAATCTTCATACGCAGCATAGACAAATGCCTTTGCTGCAGCCATATATTGCTCGACAACCTCATCGGGCTGCCAACCCAGAATTTTGACATTGGGCTGGGCGAGCTGTTGAATTTGTTTCATCTCGGCACCACTACCAATGACTACCAGAGGGAGGCCCAATTGGTTAAATGCTCTGACAATGAGTGAGATCTTTTTGTAGCTAACTAGACGAGAAACGGTTAAATAAAAATCCTGCTTTTGCGGCTCGAAGCGGAACCGTTCCGTATTCACTGGTGGGTAAACCACCTCAGCCGGACGCCGATAACAGCGCCAGATCCGCCGTGCTGTATTTTTAGAATTAGCGATGAAATAATCGACCCGATTGGCAGATAGCGCATCCCATTGGCGCAACCGATGCAGGAGATAACGGGTTAATCCGCCTGCGAGCCCTCGCCCCATGGAACTGTTCCTTAAGTAGTCAAAGGTGAGATCCCAGGCAAAACGCATCGTTGCATGGCAGTAGCACACATGGAGTTGCTGTGCGGTTGTCAGCACCCCTTTAG
The DNA here is from genome assembly GCA_964524315.1 of uncultured bacterium. Lineage (GTDB taxonomy): Bacteria > Cyanobacteriota > Cyanobacteriia > Leptolyngbyales > Leptolyngbyaceae > CAZGDE01. The sequence goes on along the minus strand of CAZGDE010000022.1, from coordinate 20,779 downwards.
CTACTGTATGGGAGGACGAGAGAATGACATCATAGTCGCGCAGATCTAACTGCTCGATCGCCAGGGGCAAAAAGGGTAAATACTTCTGTACCCCTTTACGAGCCAGGGGAAAACGTTGCAAAAAGGTTGTCCCAATCTGGCGTTTGAACAGGTAGCTCTCTGGATTCGTTGACTCAAAATCGATCAAGGCATAGAGATCCGCATCGACCCAACGCAAAATTTCTTGCACAACTAACTCAGAACCGCCTGTTGCTTCAGGTGTGAGCCACTCATGCACGAATGCGACGTTCAAATTAGCCAGGGATAAATCGCCCTGAGCGACATCCTGTATTGATCTACTCCCATTCACATCCCACACCCGTCATTGGTTGAATCAGTTAGCTGAAAAAATTAAGTGTCAGTAGTATAGGTCGAAAAATTAGTTTGAACGTGAGATTTTGGCATTGCTATTCCTTTTTCCCCGTTAACCTACTTTGGCTCCGGACTAAACCGATGGCGATTCAGCCGGTCGACGAGTTTGACTCCTCCCATGACCAGTAAAAAGAGGGTGAACTGAACCAGCACAATGGTTGGGCCAGAGGCGATGTTCCACACACCCGACAGCACAATGCCAACGACACCACTCACTGCGCCCAAAACCATCGAAATAACTAAATAGGGAGAAAATTGTTGACTGACTAACTTTGCCGTTGCGGCTGGAATGACCAAAAACGCATTGACCAGGAGAATACCGACGGCCTTAATGGAAACGGCCACTGTCAGCGATAGCAAGACAACAAACAAGTACCGATGGAATTCCACGGCAATACCCTGCACCTTTGCTACAGCCTGATTCAGGGTCAGCAGGATTTGCTGGCGTAGGGTGCTTAGCAGAATGGTTGTACTGATAAACAGTAATCCGGTCGTCAAGATTAAATCCGTGCTGTTAACGGCCAGAATATCGCCAAACAATACCCCCATCAGGTTACCCCGATAGCTTTTAATAAAACTGGTGAGAATCACCCCGATCGCCAATGCCCCTGACAGCACGATATTCAACACTGTGTCACTCCAGAGGTCGGTGTGATCAATCAGATACAGGACGGCAATGCCAAACAGTAAGGTAAATGGTAATAGCATCCAGGTGGGTTCCAGTTGTAGCAGGACTCCCATCGCAATGCCCACCAGCGCCGCATGCCCGACCGCATGGCTAAAAAAGGATAATTGGCGCAAGGTGACAAAACTACCCAGTAAGCCACAGAGTAACCCCATCAGCAAACCGGCGGCGATCGCCCGTTGCATAAAGGGAAATTGTAGGAGTGAAATGAGATCGGTCGGTTCTAAGGCCATGCAGGGAACTCGGGGAGGGGGAGATGGGAAGAGGGGGCGATCGGGAGGATATTCCCGGTTTGCCTCATTACTTTAATGGGAGTGGTGATATCGCCCGAAGGCTGAGCCATAGGTGGCCAGCATATTCTCTGTTGAAAGTGCCAGATCGGGGCGACCGGAACACACCAGAGAACGGTTCAGGCAAATGACATGGTCGCAGGTACGACTGACCATGTCCAGGTCGTGGGAGACCTGTAATAGCGTCCAACCTTCCTCCGTCATCAATTGTTGGAGCAAATCATAAAACTCCGCTTCTCCCTGCACATCTACTTCTGCAAAGGCTTCATCTAATACCAGCAGTCGCCGGGGGACAACCAGACAGTAGGCTAGCAGCACCCGCTTTAGTTCACCGCCACTCAGGGTTCCAATCGCCTGTCGTCGGAGATGATAGGCATTCACCCGTTGAAGCGCATGGGCAATAGCAGCAGTTTTCGCAGGTGTGGGCTGAAATGGCAACCAGTCAGTCCATGCGGGTTGGGAGCGATGGTGACCAGTCATGGTACGACTTGCGCTGGCTTGCTCCTCAATGGAATGTATGTGGGCTTTGCTCCACCCCAACCCCACCAATTCACTGACAGAGATGGGAAAGTTGCGATCGAAAATAAAGTTCTGTGGCATGTAACCAATCTGTTGTCGAGTGATGCCCAACCGTGCCAGGGGCAGGCCAAAGACCTCGACCGTACCCCTGGCTTTGGGGATAACATCCAGCATGGCCTGTACCAGGGTACTTTTACCGGATCCATTCGGCCCTACGATCGCCGTCGAAGTCCCTGGATATAACTCAAATGACACATCCTCGACGGCGGTGTAATGTCCGCGCCGGACGGTTAGGTTTTGCACACGTACCACCGGGATAGGGGCAGGTATGGCATTAATTTTGTAGGCACTCATAATCAACTTCCCACTAACAAGCATTCCGAAAATTTGTTGCGGGGGAGGTCATTTGAAAGCCGTCTCCAGGGTCTTTAAATTGTTTTGCATTGCGATGAAATAGTAGCTAGGGTCTAATTCACCCGCTTCCAGGGAATCGAGGGAGTGTACTTTAAGGTTTAAATCTTGAGCCAACCCATTGAGCAATTTATTATCAACTCCGGGTTCGCTGAAAATAGTGTTCACGTTAAATTGCTTAACTGTCGCGATGGTTTTTTTGACATCACCGGGGGCCAGTTGATCCTCTGGAACGGCTACTACGGCAACCTGTTTTAACTGATAACGATGAGCTAGATACGGGAACGCATCGTGGAAGGTGACGAAGGTACGCCCCCGGAAAGGTTGCAATTGGCGCTCAAATTGAGTGTTAAGTGCAGTCAGTTGCTTGATGTAGGCAGCGGCATTTGCCTCATAGGTCGCTTTGTTGGCTGGATCCGCAGCAATTAAACCGTCGCGGATGTTTTCTACCTGCCGTTTTGCCAGAACCGGATCAAGCCAGACGTGGGGATTACCATCGGCGTGGCTGTGACCATGATCATCCTTTGCTTCCGTCTCATGGTCGTGGTCATCCCTACCAGTGCCACTAACAATGGGCGATGGGTCTGAGATCGCATTAATTCCCTGACTGGCATCCACTAATTTCAACTTTGAGTTTGCCGCACTGGAAACAGTTGTGTCTAAAAACTCCTCCATCCCCAAACCGTTTTTGACTAACACATCGGCCTGGGCGATCGCCTGCACAGCCGCCGGAGTGGACTGGTATTCATGCACCTCTGTCCCCGGTGGAATCAAGATTTCAACGGTTGCTGCATTGCCTGCCACTGCTTTGGTGAATAAATAGACGGGTAAAAATGTCGCCACGACCTTGATTTGTTTGGTGGGAGTCGTCGCCTGTACAGGCGCAACTGATGGGGACGTTCCCGATGGTGTAACAGGCTGACAACCGCTTACGGCAACCAACGGTACTAGCAGGGAGGCAACAATGTAACGCCGCACAGAAAGATCACGCATACCTGAATCACAAAGAGGAGCGATAAATATGATAACGATTCTCATCCCCAGTGAGAATGGATCTTATTCTGCTTTTATCTCCTCTGGCAATTCCCTGCGCCCCCCTTTTTGAACAGATTCGCTACACTAGAGGCTTAACAAAAAAAATGACCAGTCCCAGACTGGTCAGAAATTCATTACGTTGTTCTCTCATACTGGAGGAGTCCCGCGCGCGTTCCCAAACTTGCAGCGGGTTGCTATATACACAGTAATCCCCCAACGCTTTCTATTGTAACAAGAGACACAAACTTATTGTCACGATTCTTCACAGAATCCTGACATAATTCTTTCTTATGACGGAGGAGGTAATGGTTAAGGGTAATCGTTAGTCATTAGTCATTGATTGAAGTACACCGCTGACTAATGACCAATGACAAACTGGCTTTGAGATTCTCTTATTAAGCTGTTGTTTCCTTGACGGTTCCCTTTGCCTGGGCGGGTTGCCCCCAAATGACTCGTTCGTGTTTGTAAACGGTCATGCCCGGTTTTGCGCCTTTGGGCTTAAAGACGTGTTTGGGTTCGGTGTAGACCACGGGCACCTGTTCGCTTAAACGGGCGCGACTGTGGAAGGCTGCCAGGTTGGCGACAAATTGCAGATCCCCATCGTCTGGTACGGTGCCAGGGTTAAGACGGAGCAACACGTGGCTACCGGGAATTTCCTGGGTATGAAACCAGAGGTCATAGTCACCCGCCGTCCGAAAGGTTAACTGGTCATTCTGGCGATTGTTGCGTCCCACCAGCACTTCTAACCCATTGGGAGTGACGTAACGATAGGGGTGACTGGCAGAATCTTCCCGCTGGGGGAGGTTGCGATTGCGATAGTCGGGAATGTCTAAATAACCTTGCTGGATTAGCTCGTCGCGGATTTCTTGCAGGGTGTTCAGATCGTCCGCCGTTTGGTAGTTGGTCAGTTCGGCAATTGCCTCATCAACCTGCTCCAGATAGTGGAGTTCGCTATCTACTTCGGCTAAAAGGGGTTCGACGGCACGACGGGCCCTTTTCAGTTTTTGGTGCCGTTTGTATAGCGTTTGGGCATTTTGGACAGCGTTTTTCTCCGGGTCGAGGGGAATTGCTTGGAGTTCACCAGTGGTAAAGTCGGGCAGGTCAATCGCCCGCATGCCTGGTTCCCACTGGTGCAGGTGTGCCATCAGCAGGTCTGCCTGTTCTCGGTACTGGTCTGCCTGGTCGGACTGCTGGAGGCGATCGCGGAAGCCCTGGGCTTTCAGACGCAATTTTTCCAGCAGGTTACTCAGTTTTTGGGTCAGTTGGTGACGGAGTTGGGTAAATTCCTGGGACTCCAGTTGGCCGGTGTAGTACTGATCGACCACCGTTGACACACTTTCCACGGCTGCTGTCATGCCCCAACCCATCACGGTGTAACCAGAGGGTGTCCAACCGGGTTGAAAGGTCTGGTCTTCCAGGGATTGCAGCCAGGTTTGCCAATATTTAAAGAGGGATTGATAGTCGGACTGACTGAGGCGATCGGTGGTTTGATGCGGGTCTAATCCGGCAGTCTGAATCATGGACAGTAAAAGGGCTGAACTCAATCCCCGGTAGGATTGGGTCAAATTGCGTCGTAGCGAACCGGGGATGAGGCTGATTCGTTGTTGCCATTGCTCGAACGATTCAGTCAAAGATGGAGCCGGATTAGTTTGGGCTGGCGGGAGTTCGTAGGGTTGCCCGGTTTGGATGGAGCGGAGGCTCGATTGTTGACTACCCACCTGGTAGGCGGCAGTCACAATCTGATTGTCCTGATTAGTCAGGATGACGTTACTATACTGCCCCATGATCTCTATATAGAGGTGCCAGAGTGCGGCTTCACCGGGGCGACGACTGAACTGGAGATCGATAACCCGTTCCCAGGGGGCGATCGCCTCAATGGCTGATAGGGCTAAATTCCCTACCTGATGCCGTAACTGCTGACTGAAGGTAAACGTGTCGGGAACTTTGGGGGGTGGGCTACTGGGGCAAATTCGGGCTGCCTGCGGATGCCAGGAGACAGCGATCCATCCCCGTTTCTCGATAGTTCGCAAGGCGAGATACAGCGTGTGGCGATCGCGCTGGTAGACCTGTTCCAAACGGGCAGGTAGCCAGTTTGCCCGCAATTCGGCACAGATCGCAGTCAGGGTTGTAAAGTCAACTGGTTGCACAGCAAAAACGCACCAATTCTTGGTAAAGGTTGCCTGGTAAAGGTTGCCTGGTGGGGAGACTTGTTGAAAAAAATTTATATAGATTACGATCGAACCCTACTTAACTAAATCCCATTCATGCAATCAGCCCCTATGGACATTAAGCTGATCAATATTGGTTTCGGAAATATTGTGTCCGCAAACCGGGTGATTGCTATCGTCAGCCCTGAGTCTGCCCCCATCAAGCGTATCATTAGCGATGCCAGAGACAGTCACCAGTTAATTGATGCTACCTATGGACGACGGACCCGGGCGGTGATCATTACCGATTCCGGGCACATTATTTTGTCTGCCATTCAGCCGGAAACCGTGGCGAATCGGTTCATCTTGAGCAAAGACGGGCACGCGGGGGAAGACTAGAGAAATTCGGGGCAGGCAATAGGGTGTCCCGAATTTACTGTCCCCTAATTTGCTGCCAATGTTAATTCCTGTGCAGTCTTTTCCAGATTGCAGCGATTAAGGGATTATTAATAAGACGATTTGACTGCTGGGATTGGGAGGCGCGTATGGGCATCGGTAAGCTAATTGTTCTGACGGGACCAAGTGGGGTAGGGAAGGGAACGTTGTTGCGATCGCTGCTGCAGCGCCATCCTGACTTGTATCTGTCGATTTCGGTAACGACGCGATCGCCCCGTCCCGGCGAAGTGAATGGTCAACACTACTATTTTGTCAGTCGCTCTGAGTTTGAGCGGATGGTTGCCCAGGGTGAATTGCTGGAATGGGCCGAGTTTGCCGGCAATTATTATGGTACGCCCCGTGCCCAGGTGGAAGAGCGTGTCCAGCGGGGTGAATGGGTCATTTTGGAAATTGAGTTGCAAGGGGCACGTCAGATTCGGCAGACCTTTCCGGAGGCATTGCGAATTTTTATCTTGCCGCCGTCGTTGCCCGAGTTAGAGTTTCGGATTCGGAATCGGGGGCAGGATACGGAGGATGCGATCGCCCGTCGCCTCCAGCGGGCGCAGGAAGAGATCGACGCCGCTAATGAGTTCGATATTCAAATCATCAATGACGATTTTGATAAGGCGTTAGATAGCATTGAGGAAACGCTGTTTGCAACAGCAGCGTGTTAGTCACGGTTAGCAATGGCAACAGTTCTGGCAATTGAAACGAGTTGTGATGAAACGGCGGTCGCGATTGTGCGCGATCGCCAGATCCTCAGTAGTGTGATTGCGTCTCAGATTCCCATCCATCAGCGGTATGGGGGAATTGTGCCTGAGGTGGCGTCGCGGCAGCATGTGGAAACGGTGAATCCGGCGATCGCGGAGGCACTGGCAGTAGCGGGTTTGGGTTGGGCCCAAATTGATGGCATTGCGGCGACCTGCGCGCCTGGCCTGGTGGGGGCATTGCTGGTGGGTTTAACTACGGCAAAAACCCTGGCACTGTTGCACCAGAAGCCGTTCATTGGGGTGCATCATCTGGAAGGACATATTTATGCGTCGTATTTGATTGCGCCGGAGCTACAACCACCGTTTCTCTGTTTGCTGGTGTCGGGTGGCCATACGAGTCTGATCTATGTGAAGGACTGCGGACATTATGAAACGCTGGGACAAACCCGTGATGATGCGGCAGGCGAAGCGTTTGATAAGGTTGCCCGGCTAATGGAACTGGGGTATCCCGGTGGCCCCATCATTGACAAACTGGCGCAGACGGGAAATCCCAAAGCGTTTCCCTTACCGGAAGGGCAGGTATCGTTGCCGACGGGTGGGTTTCATCCCTACGACTCTAGTTTCAGTGGCTTGAAAACAGCCATGTTACGACTGACCCAGAAACTTCAGCAGACGGAATCCGCCCTGCCAGTGAATGATCTGGCAGCGAGTTTTCAGGCAACGGTTGCCAGGGCACTGACCAAGCGGGCGATCGCCTGTGCCCTGAACTATGGTTTAGACACCATCGCGGTGGGTGGTGGGGTGGCTGCGAATAGTGGCCTGCGACAACACTTGCAAACGGCAGCCCAGGCCCATAATTTGCGGGTCTTTTTTCCGCCGCTGCAGTTATGTACTGACAACGCGGCCATGATCGCCTGTGCTGCGGCTGACCATCTGCACCGGGGGCACACCTCATCCCTGACATTGGGAGCCCAATCTCGTATGGCGATCGCCGATGTGATGCAGCTATACACGACGGGTGGGGCTGCATAGCAGGCTGAGTGGGAACGAAGTTTCAATTTATCAACGCGTAATTCCCCTGCAGAATCAGCAATGTCCACAACCGCAGTGGGAAATTAGGATCTGAAAAGGTACGGTAGTATTGAGGAAATGAGCGGACAAGTACTCTGCTCCCTTGGTCATTTCTATTCCCTCATTTACGGAGCGTGTCATGGGACTTTTTGACCGGATCATGCGGGTGATTCGTGCCAACCTGAACAGTCTGATCAGCCAAGCCGAAGATCCGGAGAAGATCCTGGAACAGGCAGTGCTGGACATGCAGGAGGAGTTGATCCAATTGCGGCAGGCCGTAGCACAGGCGATCGCGACGCAAAAGCGAACCGAACGGCAATGCTCTCAAGCCCAGACTACCGCTGACGAATGGTATCGGCGCGCCCAACTGGCACTGGGCAAAGGGGATGAAGTGCTGGCACGGGAAGCCTTGACCCGCCGCAAGTCTTACCAGGAAACGGCTGAGGTTATGAAGACGCAGATTGAGCAGCAGTCTGTAATCGTCACCCAGTTGAAGCAAAACATGATGAAACTGGAGAGCAAAATCTCCGAAGCGAAGACCAAGAAAGACCTCTACATTGCCAGGGCACGATCAGCAAAGGCATCCCAACAGATCAACGATATGCTGGGTAAGGTGGGTACTGGTAGTGCCTTACAAGCCTTTGAACGGATGGAAGAAAAAGTGCTGCAAATGGAGGCTCAGGCGGAAGCGGTCGCGGAATTGGGGATGGATGATCTGGAAAAACGGATTGCAGCTCTGGGTGATGCTGATGAGGTTGAAGCCGAACTGGCAGCCATGAAAAACCAGATGCTCGCTGGCTCCCAAACAACGGCCCAATTGCCTACTAGCAGTACCGCAACAAACGTGGATATAGAACAGGAATTGGAGGCACTTCGAGTCAAGGACGAAGGCTGAAAGCCTGATCGTACTTTGTTCTGGGCAAACGAGTTGTTGGGCGGCTCAGCACTCGCAAGGGGTCTTTCCTATCCCAGGAGCTAAAAAAAACCACCGTAATCAGACGATTTCCTGCTGAAGTTTCTACACTGGAAACGTAGGCTACTGAATTTCTAGCAATTCCGCCATTGGACACTGCAAACACCATCTACACCCCGCTTTGCCGGAGGTTGTCACCCACCCGGCAATTCCTCCCGCTTGTCATTTAAGCCTTTCTTACATAACTAATCTGTACACTATTAAAGGAAGACGTCATGGGACTATTTGACCGTGTTAGCCGGGTAGTGAGAGCCAACCTCAACGATCTGGTCAGCAAAGCAGAAGACCCCGAAAAAATTCTGGAACAAACCCTGGTTGATATGCAGGAAGACCTGGTGCAAATGCGTCAGGCTGTTGCCAGTGCAATCGCCAGCCAAAAGCGTACCCAGCAGCAATACAATCAGGCACAAACCGAAGCCAACAACTGGCAACAACGGGCCCAACTGGCACTTCAGAAAGGGGACGAAAACCTAGCACGGGAGGCACTGGTTCGCAAAAAGACCCATAGCGAAACGGCAACCTCGCTCAAGACCCAGCTTGACCAGCAAACAACGACGGTTGATACCCTCAAACGAAATTTAATCGCTCTGGAAGGTAAAATTGCCGAAGCCAAGACCAAGAAAGACATGCTCAAGGCGCGGGCATCGGCAGCGAAGGCCAATGAACAGTTGCAAAGTACCGTTGGACGCATGAATACCAACAGTGCGATGGCAGCCTTTGAGCGGATGGAAGAAAAAGTGCTGCAAATGGAAGCGCGATCCCAGGCTGCCGCCGAACTTGCTGGAGCGGATCTGGAAAGTCAATTTGCCCTGCTGGAGTCGGGTAGCGATGTGGATGATGAACTCGCAGCCTTGAAAATTCAAATGCTGGGTGGGAGTCAGGCGACCGCGCAACTGCCAGGAACGGAAACGGCTACTCCTAGCACTACGACCGACACCACGACTGGTAAGGCGACCACCAATGCCGATCCTGCTGTGGATGAGGAACTGGAAAAACTGAAAACCCAACTGGATCAGCTTTAAGGTGATTTCTCACCAACAAACTACCTGTAAGGTCAGGTTTGACCATAGCATGACTGGCTGATGCTCATGATTGTCGGCTCAACCTAACCCCGCAGCAAGTTCAGTTTCTGGGGGAAACCGCTTTACGCGCGTGAATCTAATAAACGCGCAAACTATACGGGCGGGTTGAGCCGATCAAACTGCGTCTAGTAATGGATTTGACGGTCAAACTCGTGCCTATTTAGGGGCGAAACATGGGGTCGCAAAATCATGGCTTTAGCTAGTCTTGATGACCTGAATGTTGCGTCCCTATGTTTCTATCCCTTATGTCTCTATATTGACGTTGTGGTTCAGATAATAATGATTCTCTGAATGCTTTGCCCCTGCGTCGCTATATTTGCCTTGTGGTCACAAAACACGTGAGAATGACTGAGGCAAATATGTTTTTGAGACAACAAGCTGTGACCTGATGCCACAGGAAAAGAGGGGGCTATGAGTAGCGTATTGATTATTACCGATCGCGAATTTGAATCTGAAGTGCTTCAGGCTGACAGACCTGTGCTGGTTTATTTTTGGGCCCCCTGGTGTGGGCCCTGCCGTCTGATGGCACCGATTATCGAGGGATTGGCAACATCTTATAGCAGTTTGCTGAAGGTGGTTAAGATGGAAGTTGACCCCAACCCGGAAACGGTCGCGAGATATCAGATCGAAGGGGTGCCGGCCTTCCGCTTAATTAAGGCAGGCAATGTGGTCGATGCCAGAGAAGGTGCCATTAGTAAGCAAAAGCTGGAAGAAGTTCTCAGCCAATTTCTGGTTGCCTGATATCTACCACCTGGAGTCTTCACCCATGCAATTTGCCAAACGTTTAGAACCCCTGCGGGCCAACGTCTTTGCGGATATGGATCAGGCAAAAGCCAGAGCCAAAGCCGCCGGGCAGGACATTATTGATTTATCGTTGGGGTCGTCCGATTTACCGGCACAACCCCATGTGATTGAGGCGATCGCCCAATCCCTACCTGACCCCAGCACGCATGGCTATCTATTATTCCAGGCGACTCAACCATTTCGGGTTGCTGCCGCAAACTGGTACACCCGCAAGTTTGGCGTCGTGGTTGACCCTGAAACTGAAGTTTTACCGCTGATTGGTTCCCAGGAGGGAACGGCCCATCTGCCACTGGCAATTCTCAACCCCGGTGATTTTGCGCTCCTGCTTGATCCGGGGTATCCCTCCCATGCGGGTGGGGTTTACCTGGCAAGTGGGCAGATCTATCCCATGCCCCTGGTTGCTGAGCGTGGGTTTTTGCCCGTCCTGGAAGATGTCCCAGCACAGGTATTGGCACAGGCACGGATGATGGTGTTGAGTTATCCACATAACCCAACGACAGCAGTTGCGCCCCTATCATTTTTTGCGGAGGCGGTGGCATTCTGCCAACAGCATGACCTGGTGCTGGTGCATGACTTTCCCTATGTGGATTTGATCTTTGAAGCAACCCAGGCTCCCTCGGTGTTGCAGGCTGATCGGGACAAAACCGTCTCGATCGAATTTTTTACCATGTCCAAGTCCTACAACATGGGTGGCTTTCGCGTTGGGTATGCGATTGGTAACGCCGAACTCATCCGTGCTTTGAGACAGGTCAAAGCGTCTATTGACTTCAACCAGTACCGGGGCATTTTGAATGGGGCGATCGCTGCGTTGAGCGGCTCCCAGGAAGGGGTTGAATTGGCGGTTAATACCTTCCGTCGTCGTCGCGATGCCTTTGTGAATGCCCTGAACCAGATTGGCTGGTCGGTTCCGACCCCGGCTGCCACCATGTATATCTGGGCAAAACTACCAGAACCGTGGCAGCAGGATTCGGTGAAATTCTGTACAGAACTAGCGGCAGCTACTGGCGTAGCGGTTTCGCCCGGTGCCGGGTTTGGCAAATCGGGTGAAGGTTATGTTCGGTTTGCGCTGGTTCATGAACCGCCCATTCTAGAGACTGCGGTGGCGCGGATTGCTCGTTTTCTGGGTTGATTGTTCGGGCGGGTTGCGATCGGAACTTTGCAGAGACGGGTGAAGAAACTCGGCCCGATTCACTGCTTGAAATGAGGGTGGTGGCACTTCGTGGCGGGTGCCTCCACCCACCCGTCTGCCAGGAAATGGATCTTTTTTGGCAACTGCAACCTGACTAAAGCCGACAATACACAACAGGAACACAACGAAAATGGGAACACCTGACATAGCACTTCAGCCTAAATAGATGCATCAAGATTGAGATTTGCTGAAATCTTGAGTATGAAAATAATTGTGCCAGTCCCTTCGCTAGTTTGACAGCCATCCTTAATACATGAAGGTAATTAGATGGTGTGGCGATCGCCGATGGTTGTAACTTACTGTTACACTCCCACAGTTAACTGCCAAGTTTTCAGGGTGCCCGTATCTCCCTGGGCCAGATCGGCAACGCGTAACTGCCAGCGTCCCTGTGGTGACTGGTTCAAAAAGCGCCGGAGCAAAGGTGTTGTTTGCAGGGTGTAGGTGGTTTGCAGACTGCTTTTACGCCCTAATGTCCGACCCTGAAGCATGACGCTTTCACCCGTAGGCGAAATCAGGCTAATTTCCAGATCGCCTAAAAAGCTATGCTCGATCGCCACAGTGACCTGAATATCTCTTAACGGACTGGCTTCGGCAATTTGGATCGCACTGGTGATGCCCGTGGGATTGTAATCCGGGATGACCATGCCGTTGGTGTTTTGCTGCTGAATCTGGCGGGAAGCCGCAACGATGGCCAGTTTTTGCTGCTGAATGGCTGCCTGGACTGCCTTGAAGGCGTTCACTTTGCCATAGCCAAACCAGTCACAGCGCCCCCCTGCCTCGTAGGTGCCTTTATTCCAACCAAATTGCGGGTCACGGCTGGTATCAACAATTTTGTCGGCGGTTTGTTGCAGAATTTGTTTCACTTCAGCGGCGGTCAGGTCCGGATTGGCGGATAGTACCAGTGCGGCTACGCCTGCCACCAAGGGACACGCACTGGAGGTGCCACCAAAGTCTGACGCAAAACTGGAGGCGTCATAGCCTGCGCCACCAGGACGGTCTGTCGTGACAATCCCTAAACCCGGTATCGCGCCTGTGACCTCTGGCGGGGTGAAAATGTAGCCCGTTTCCTGTAACCCCATCCCCGGTGGAGCATTGTTACTGGGGGCACAGACGGATACCTCCGCCCCCCAATTACTATAGGCAGACTTTTTGTTCAGACTGGTACAGGCCGAGACCGTAATCACATCCGGGTGAACGGTAAAACCGCCTAACCACGCCGTCGGTCCGTTGAGAATATTTTGGGGCCAACCTCGTTCATTGACGGTGCTATTGGTGGGACGGTTAGCATTACCTGCGGCAAAAACAATGACGCAACCTTTACCTTTCCGTCCGGTTGTGGCGGCCCGTGTGAGTGCTGCCCGTTGCCGTAGTGACAGGGGAAAGTACACTGCGGCTGGCCCCCAACTACAGGAAATGACCGCTGCCCCCTTAGCCACTGCCCAACCGAACAGTTCTTCAATCGTGGCATCGTCGAGATAGCCCGTAGTTCGAATTGGCATCAGGGCACAACCTGGAGCTACTCCAACCGCGCCAGTGCCGTTCTCCTCCGCAACGGCCACTCCCGCACAGGCAGTCCCGTGATTGTCTTCTGGGTCATCTGGTAAGGGGAGGAAATCATTCTCTTTAAAGTCGCGGGGAGCAACAATTTTGCCGACTCCATAAAAATCAGGGTGATCCAGGGCCACCGAATCATCCATGATGGCAACAACGATAGAGCGGACACCTCTGGTAATGTCCCAGGCTTTTTCTGCTGACACATGGGAATTGGGTGCCAGGTCTTGTCCACCGTTATGGTTCAGATGCCATTGTTTGGGATAGAGGGGATCTTTAGGTCGATAATGGGCCTGAGTTTTAACGACAATATTGGGTTCTGCCGTCAGGACATCCGAACGCTGCATCAAACGATTCGTAATCTTGAGCGGATTTTCGGTGGCGTTGGGAGTTGTTTCAAAGACAAAGGTATTGGGGATGCCAAGGACAGGTTTCACATGGCGGAGTCCTACCGTTGTTGTAATCTGGTCGATCGCCTGGGGCGTTACTTCTGGTGCAAACTGAATGGTGATCTGATTCGTCAAATACACCAGCGAACCGGGATCATCCTGTAACTGGTAGACATGGCTGGCATAGTTGACCTGTTCTGCCTGCCGCATCTGTTGCATCACCTTGTCCCGTTGCGCCGGATCAACCACAATTTCGGTGAGTTGGGAGGGAGATCGTCCCGGTGCCACTTCGGCGGGTAGATTTTGTACCAGATCGGCGATCGCGGTATCATCACTGGCATTAACCGTGAAGCGATCGTCTACCTTGGTCAGCAATAATTCTTCGCCACCCCGTTGTAAGACCTTCCCTACACTTGACTCTGGCATTGCCGCACCCGTTGCATTAGCTGGGTTAGACCCTCTAGGCGTTTGATCAGTCATAGAAACACCTCTTGTTGAGAACGCACGTACCAGTGGGAGCGTCACTAGACGCAATGCCAGAATTGTTATGAAACCTGACTTGGAAAATATAATCCAGAAGTTCGCGATCCGAATTACTTGATCAAAAACTTATAATCCAATCATCCGGTCACGAATTTGCCGCAAACAATAGCAGGTTGTTGGGATGCATCCCCCCATTGCCCTTTTTCCTTACTCAAGCACAGAAGGGTCAGGCAATGGTAAAATCGCTAAGTCTGAATACCTATTTCCCACTCTGCAACTATTTCACACTGCCTCATGGAATCCCTCAGAACTACTCGTTTCCTTCGCACGACAGGCTTTGTTGCTCTCTCTATGGTGACAGCGTCTGTTTTGTTACAACCCATGAGCAGCCTTGCTCAAACGCTGCCGACCGGGCCTAATCAGGCACAGCCCATTGACCCTAACGATCCAAATGTTTTGCGTCCAGTTAACCAGGAAGCTGGCCTGTTGAGCCAGCAAGGTGGGCAGAAGTTGATGGAGGAAGCGAGCAGAGCAGTTTCCTCGCAAAATTATGACTTGGCAGTGAAGAAGCTTCAAGATGCCCGTCAGGTCTATAACCAGTTGTCTAACTTCTACCAGGATCTAGCCGGTAGCTTTTCGGGAATCGATAACCGTATTGCAGACAGCCAGCGCAAGAAGGCACTAGAAGCTGCCCAGTGGCGGGATGAGGCAACCTACCAGCTTGCTCTGGTACACCGGGCGCAGAATAAGCCTGAACTTGCCGTTCCTCTGCTGGTGCAGATTATCCGTAGTCAACAGCCGACTCGTGATTTGGGCCAAAAGTCCTATCAGCAACTCTTTGAGTTAGGGTTTGTTGATGCACCCTATCCTCGTCCCCGAGCTGACCAACCCAATGCCGCTCCACGTTAGAGTCGGTTTTGGCCAGGTGTGATTTGAAGCTGACGCCAGCAGTGGAGACGTAAACCCTCTTTCTACTGCTGGCGTATTAGTTTTGGCTGTATGCCCTCCCTGCGAAGTTATGGTATAGCTACCCGTAGGGTATGGCGTGCGGGGTAACTCAGGGCATACACTCAAAGGCAGTGAACCAAGTGAGCATAAGGCTGTCAGTCTATGAGTCAACCCTCCCCCACTTCAGTTGTGGCTGATGTAATTAAGTTTGGTACAGATGGCTGGCGTGGAGTCATTGCTGCTGACTTTACCTTTGAACGAGTGACACTGGTTGCCCCCCTGGCTGCACAGGTACTTGCCAATGTGTATGGCCATCTGTCTGCCAATCGTACAGTCATTGTGGGGTACGATCGCCGCTTTCTCTCAGAAGATTTTGCCCGTGCCGTTGCGGACTCTGTGACGGCCGCTGGTTTTGACGTGTTGCTTTCCGAAGGATATGCACCGACACCCGCTTTCAGTTGGGCGGCTAAACAACACCATGCCTTAGGGGCATTGGTCATTACGGCCAGTCACAATCCTGGTAAGTACTCTGGTCTAAAGGTGAAAGGTGCCTTCGGTGGTTCCGTTCCCCCCGCCGTGACGCAGCAAATTGAAGCATTGTTGCAAGAGGGTGTATCGATTCAGGCAACACCAGGCACATTGCAAACGTTTGACCCCTGGCAGGGCTATTGCAACGAACTGCGGACGAAGGTTGACATTAGCAAAATCCGGGCTGCTATTGAACAAGGTAAATTGACCGTATTCGCGGATGTCATGTATGGAGCCGCTGCTACTGGATTGGCGAGACTGCTGGAGGCCCCTGTACATGAACTTCATAGCCAGCGTGATCCACTCTTTGGTGGTGGTGCGCCGGAACCATTACCCCGGTATCTGGGTGAGCTATTCGAGCAAATGAAGACTTATCGCCAGCAAAACCCGATGGGGTTGGCGGTTGGTTTGGTGTTTGATGGTGACAGCGATCGCATTGCGGCCGTAGACGGGAAGGCAAATTTCCTCAGCACGCAAATTTTGATCCCGATTCTGCTTGAACACTTAGTTTCCAGACGGGGTTTTACTGGGGAATTTATCAAAACCATTAGCGGTTCGGATCTGATGCCGAAGGTCGCTGCCCTGTATAACTTACCCGTGTTTGAAACGCCGATTGGTTATAAATACATTGCCGATCGCATGTTAGAAACCCAGGTTCTTCTAGGCGGAGAAGAGTCGGGTGGTGTTGGTTATGGGAATCACATTCCTGAACGGGATGCCCTGCTGTCGGCGCTGTATGTGCTGGAGGCAATTGTGGATTCTGGTGCCGATTTAACTGACCTCTATAACAATCTGCAACAGCGTACTGGCTTTGCCTCAGAGTATGACCGGATTGACCTGCCCCTTGCCAGTATGGAAGTCCGCGATCGCTTAGTGCACCAACTCCAGACCACTCCCCTAACTGAGGTTGCGGGACGGAAGGTGGTAGATTGTCTGGCGATCGATGGCTACAAATTGCGTCTGGAGGATGGTAGCTGGTTGCTGATCCGTTTTAGTGGCACAGAACCCGTTCTCCGGCTTTACTGCGAGGCCGCAACGCTGGAGCAGGTTCACCAAACCCTCAATTGGGCCAAGGAGTGGGCTGATCGGGCATAGGTCGCTTGAGCGATCTTGGTGGCATTGGTTCATTCGTCATTGGTCATCGGTCATTCGTAGTCAAATGACCAATGACCGATGACTACCTGAAGAATAGTCAGGCGACGGGTGCTACGGCTGCCTGAATTTTGTTAATCCAACCATGCACATCGTCGGTATTGAGACGATAGCTGAGGGGATGGGCGATTAAGCGCGCAGTACTTTCAAACAGGACATCGGTTTCAATCAGCCCGTTTTCCCTTAAGGTGGTGCCAGTTGCCACCAGGTCAACGATCGCCTCTGACATGCCTGTAATTGGCCCTAACTCGACTGAACCTGACAACGGCACAATTTCTACCGGCAAGTCCAGGCTGTCAAAGTATTCCCTGGCACAGTGAACAAACTTAGAGGCCACCCGACCATACAGGGGCAATTCCAGCGCTGAGCGGTAGGGGCTGGACTGCTTTACAGCTACCGATAGACGGCAGTGCCCAAACCCCAGATCGGTGAGATGGGCAACCTGGGGCACCTTTTCCCGCAACACGTCATAGCCGACAATACCTAACTGGGCCTGTCCATATTCCACATACACCGGCACATCATGGTTCCGTACCAGTAATGCCCTGGCGGTGTTCGTTGGGTCGGTGATTTGTAGGAGCCGATTGGACGAGTCTAAGAACACGCTAAAATCGAGCCCAATTGATTTCAACAGGCGGATGCTGTCTGACAGCAAACCACCTTTGGGTAAGGCGACAGTAAGCATAGGCAAGTAGTGCGGTTGAAGTATGTGGCTTGCAGTAAATGTTGAGAATACCAACTTAAACTAATACCAACTTAAACAAAGATGGCACCTGATAGATCGCCATTCCGCTCAGATACGTCAAAATCTAAATTCTCAAGATTGTGAACTGAATAAATCCGTAAACTGTAAGGGCCGGTTTTGCCGATCAATCTGCATTTAGCAATGGATTTGACATCAAAATCCGCCCCTACAAAATATTGAACTTAATTAAACTTCCATTCCTAATACCCAATTAAATTATGCCCAGGTCAGATCCCGTAGGGGCGGGTTTTGCAGATGAGGTATTTGTTTGACCGATGACTTTTAGCAAAACCCGCCCCTACACCGCGTTGTATCTACACACAGTACTTTTTAAATTGGTATAGGTTCCAAATTACAAAATTCCCTATTGACATGCGGATTCTTCTGGTTGACGACGAAGCCGAAATGGCCGATCCTTTGAGCCTGATCTTGACACGTGAAGGCTATAAAGTCGACGTGGCCTATGATGGAAATGGTGGCAGCGAGTTGGCGCAAGCGGGGCAATACGATTTGCTGATTTTGGACTGGATGTTGCCACAGCAGTCGGGGTTAGAAATTTGTCAGCAGTTGCGATCGCAGGGGGACACCACCCCAGTTCTTTTTCTTACCGCGAAAGATACGATTGACGATCGCGTCCAGGGGTTGGATGCGGGTGCAGATGATTACTTGATTAAACCCTTTGAACTGCGCGAACTACTGGCCAGGGTACGGGCACTATTACGTCGTCCGGTGGCATTAGAACCAACCGTGCCGCCCCAACGCTTACAGTTTGGCGATCTAGAGTTAGATTCAGCAAATCAACTGGCCTATCGTCAGGGGCGGGTAATTGAACTATCCGAGAAGGAAACCCAATTGTTGGAGTACCTGATGCGATCGCCCAACCAGCTACTCACCCACGAACAACTCTTTCACCATCTTTGGGGAC
The DNA here is from genome assembly GCA_964524315.1 of uncultured bacterium. GTDB lineage: Bacteria > Cyanobacteriota > Cyanobacteriia > Leptolyngbyales > Leptolyngbyaceae > CAZGDE01. The sequence goes on along the minus strand of CAZGDE010000022.1, from coordinate 2,296 downwards.
AGGATACTGACAAACCGACCAGTAACGCCTTAGTTGCCCAGGTACGCCTGCTCCGCCGCAAAGTTGAGGCAAAAGGTGAACAACCATTGATCCATACCGTTTATGGTAAAGGCTACCGATTTGGCTCGCCCCAGTAATGCGAATTGCTGTGTTCCAGTAAAAAAATTGCCACACGGACTACATATACGGTTATCCAAGTTAAAAAAATAATACCTAATGAGGATGTCTTTAACTTTTTCAGGAAGGTATCATAGAACACAGTTTTATTCTGCGTGCATCGGAATTTAGAAAGTATTAAATTATGCCGATCTTTGGACTCGTGTGGGTCGCTTCCTGGGTGGGATGCTTTTTCCCTTCCAGCCAGGAGCTTTTACGGGCACCCGTTTACCCAGCGTGTGTTTTATCAGGGCAAATCACCAATGTTCAAGCTTCTCGTAGCCAAATAGGTAGAAGCTTTACAGCATTATTGCCCAATCCAACAACGCTCCCTCGCTCACAAATAGCTAGTGAGGATTCTCAGGTTGTTAACCGCCAAGGTGATGAACCTGTACGCTTTGGTGTGCCCTTTTCTGCAGGACTGGTTTCATCATCCACTACTTCCTTATTCAAGGGAATTAAACCAGATCCGGGTGGTTTTTTAAAAATAATTCGTGGGGCTTTGTTTGAACTTCACATCGCCAAGCCTGCCAGTAAGCCCCCGTTGCCAGTGACCTTTGCTCAGGTGAAAGCAGCGTCCGTTCCCGAAGTGGGTCGCAGGCAGGCGTTAATCAGTCATACTAGCGCCGCGCGTATCAGTACGGCGTGTTCTCCAGAACAATCGCTAGCCGTTGTCAGCCTTCGCGATCGCGGGCACTTCCAAATTAAAGTGGGAGACGTTGTTGTGGGCGAGGCTCTTACCCGCAAACGGGCAGTGTTTATTGTGCAACAACTGAAGCAACTGTTGCATGATCCGCAATTTAAACCTGAGCAGATTCAACCCGGTTTTTTCAATGGCTTACCAGCCGTTAAAGCTGGCGATCGCCCCCTCTTTGCCCTGGAACAAGAACTCACTCAACAACCCGGTTGCAATACAGAACTACTCGCGATTCAATGGGCGAATCGTTTGCGGACTGCTCTATCGGCGTCGCTACTGCCCTTACCTGTGGCACAGCAAACAATGTACCAACTAGAAGCAACGAATCAGACTCTTGCGGGTTTAGCATCCTGGTATGGGCCTTACTTTCATGGTCGGCAAACAGCGACGGGTGAAACCTTTGACCAGAATGATTTCACGGCGGCCCATCCCTCGCTTCCGTTTAACACGTATCTCAAAGTAACCAATTTGGATAATGGTAAGTCCGTGATTGTGCGAATTAATGATCGGGGCCCATATTTCGAGAATCGTACCCTTGATCTGTCCCGTGAAGCGGCCCGCTCGTTGGATAGTGAAACGACGGGTGTAATCCCGATCGCGGCTGTCATCATGAAGTCTACTGATACCGATGTATCCCATGCAAAAACATCGACACTGGCGAAGTTATAGTAATCGCTGGGGCGTCAGGGGCAACGGGCAGAGGGCGAAAGATCAAGGTTAGATTGAATCTATGTAGATTGAATCTATGTAGTGGTTTAACCTCGTACTCGATTCTCAAGGCGTAGCACTTTTTGGTGTACTGCTAAAGATGAATACCTGTCGGAATCACAATGTGGCGGGTTTCGTCAATGATCAAGTGCCCTTCTTCTTTCAACTGCCCTAACAGACGCGTCACTGTCACACGGGTTGTGCCAATAGCACTCGCGAGGTGTTGGTGCGTTAGTCTCACGTTCAGCCGGGTTCCAGTCGCAGTCGGCTGACCAATTTCCATTTGTAACAAAAGCAATAACTGCCGTAGCCGATCTTCGACACGACGGCACCCTACCATTGCCAGCATTGCTTCTGTCTGACGCAAGCGCCGACTGAGGTGCGGGATAATTTCCCGCGACAAGGTTGGTGATTGCTCAATCTCGATCATGGAAAAGTGCATGAGATCGACATCGGATAGGGCGGTTGCCTGGTATGGATAAATCAACGTTAATGGCAACCCAAATGGCATGGATGAACTGGCCAGACCCAATAATGCTTCATCACCACTGGGATATAGCGTAGTCAGTTGTACGACACCACGACAGACGATCCAAACGTCTTGGGGGTTCATGGGAATTGTGTGTCCGGCGCGGTAAGCACACAAGCTTCGTCCCTGGTAAAGCTCTTCCAGAATTTGCCGAAGGTTTGCCTGCATGGCGTTTCTGGAGGCGACGGGAGATTGCAACATAAGCT
>CAZGDE010000021.1:15091-31328 GCA_964524315.1 uncultured bacterium | reverse complement strand
CCGCAAGATCGCCCGAACCACGTCCCGGCCTACACCTGGTGTTATAGTCCCCTGTGGGATGAGAACGGACAGATCAGCGGTGTATTAACCACAGGATACGGCGATGTCTCCCAACCAACCACGACAGTCGGTGATGGTAGAACAGCCAGTAAGGATAGGGCTGTGATATGTCCTGATGATCCCCAAACAGCCAGGGATTACCAGAAAACGTTGCAACAGCGGGAGGAACAGTTACATCTCATTACCAACGCGCTTCCCGTTCTCATCGCCTATGTAGACAAAGACCACTATTACCGCTTTAACAACCAGACCTATGAAACCTGGTTTCAGCAGCCTGCGGCAACCTTTACCAATCGCCATATTCGGGATGTATTAGGTGATCTGGTTTACGCCACTATACGCCCCTATGTGGAACAGGCACTTTCTGGCGCAAGGATCAGCTACGAGAGCCAGATTCCCTATCAGGAGGGTGGTACACGCTATATCAGAGCGGACTACATTCCCCACACTAATTCGCATGGTGAGGTTGAGGGATATGTCAGCCTGGTGAGCGACATTACAGAACGGAAGCAGGTTGAAAACGAACGCAAACAGACCGAAGCAGATTTACAGAAAAGTGACGAGCGATTTCGCCTGGTGACCCAGGCGGTTAATGGGCTGGTGTTTGATTGGAACTTACAGACAGGCGAAGTCTATCGTTCAGAGCGGTTATACGACCTCATCGGCATCGCCGCCGAAGATGCACCACCAGGTGCCGAGTGGTGGCACGAACGTATTCATCCCGATGATATAGCACGGTTGCAACCATGCATCACCCAACTACTCGCCAGTTCCGATCACCTGTATGACACGGAGTACCGTGTCCGTCATCAGGATGGCCATTGGGTCGATGTATGGGAACAGGCATTTTTGGTGCGCGACGAACACGGGCGCGTTACCCGGATCGTCGGTTGTACCGTTGATATTAGCGAACGCAAACGCTCCGAAGCGGAACGCAAGCAGATTGAGGAAGCATTGAGAACGAGTGAAGAACGCCTCAGGTTTGCTGTCGAAGGGGCCAATCTGGGAACCTGGGAGTATGATCTGGTATCGGGTCAAATTATCTGGTCAGAACGTGCCAAACAGATGTTTGGGGTACCGCTCGAGGCCCTGGTGGATTATGGAACGTTCATTCAGGCAATCCATCCAACCGATCGCGATCGCATCCATGCGGCGATTGAAGCCGCAATCACCGGGCGATCGCTGTACGACGTGGAAATGCGGAGTGTCTGGACAGATGGCTCCGTTCACTGGATTCGCTCCATTGGCCGCACCCGCTATGACCACAATGGTGTACCAACCCGCATGATTGGTGTGGTACTCGACATTACTAAACGCAAACAAGCCGAAGAAGATCTGCGAGAGGGCGAACGTCGCTTCCGTCGCCTGGTGGAATCCAATATGTTCGGTGTTGCCTTTGGCACCTTTACCGGCGGGATTCAATATGTCAATGACTACTTCCTCCACATGATCGGCTACACCCGTGACGAAATTGAGACCGGGCAAGTCAGCTGGCAGGATATCACCCCGGCTGAGTTTCTACCTTTAGATGAGCGGGCCGCTACAGAACTGCGAACCAGGGGCGTTGCCACCCCCTTTGAGAAAGAATATATCCGTAAAGATGGTAGTCGGGTACCCATTCTCATTGGCTCCGCGCTCCGGCAGGAACCCTATGAGCAAAAACAGGAAATCATTGCGTTCTACATCGACCTGACCGAGCAAAAGCAGGCTGCTGCCGAACGTGAGCGCTTACTCCAACAGGCACAGGCAGCCCGCGAGGAAGCCGAAACAGCCAATCGTATTAAGGATGAATTCCTTGCCGTCCTCTCCCACGAACTGCGATCGCCGCTCAATCCAATTCTGGGCTGGTCAAAGTTACTGCTTACACGCACGTTTGACGCGGCGGGAACCAAACAAGCCTTACAAACGATTGAACGCAATGCCAAACTGCAAACCCAATTGATTGATGACTTGCTCGATGTATCCCGCATTTTGCAAGGCAAGATGGCATTAAATATCTGTGCGGTTGACCTGGTTACAGTCATCGTATCGGCGATGGAAACCGTCCGACTAGCAGCCGAAGCGAAAGCGATCACTATCCGATTTGACTGCGGTACTGCCCTATTACAAGGTACCGAACGAGCGACTGCCTCCACCCATCCCCCATGCTTCATTCTGGGTGATTCTGCTCGCCTGCAACAAATTGTCTGGAACTTACTCTCAAATGCGGTGAAATTTACCCCCGATAGCGGTCAGATAGACGTGAGCTTGGAACTAGTTGAGGGTGGCCAAACAACCACATCCGTCGCCCATCACCCCCACTGTCGCCTCTACGCCCAGATCCAGGTCAAAGATACGGGTAAAGGTATCAGTCCTGACTTCCTCCCCTATGTCTTTGACTACTTCCGCCAGGAAGATGGCAAAACCACACGTAAATTTGGGGGGCTGGGGTTGGGGCTGGCGATCGTGCGCCACCTGACCGAATTACACGGTGGCAGTGTCCATGCCGAGAGTTTAGGTGAAGGTGAGGGGGCATCTTTCTTTGTCCGGTTGCCACTGCTAGAAGGAACAACCGCCACCGGGGAAGAACAGCCTACCAGTATCCCATCGTTTGATTTCACCCAGTTGCACATTTTAGTGGTGGATGACGATGAGGATATGCGGGAACTGGCTCGCGTAATTTTAGAACAACAGGGAGCGCAGGTTAGGGTTGCGGCAACAGCGATCGCCGCCCTGATGCTATTAGAGCAACAGTTACCAGACATCCTCATCAGTGATATTGGCATGCCAGAGATGGATGGCTACATGCTAATGCAACAAATTCGGCAGCGATCGCCCGCGCAAGGGGGGCTGGTGCCTGCGATCGCCCTTACAGCCTATGCAGGAGAATACGATCAACAACAAGCCCTGAAAGTCGGCTTCCAACGACATGTGGCAAAACCGGTAGACCCCGAAGAATTAGTCAGGGCGATCGTTGATTTGATTAGTACCCACGCAGCGACGGAGCGGTAGCACTCTTTAAATTGGCATAGGATCACGAATTGGTTGACATTAAACCAAACGATCAGTACAGTCAAATCAGACCGAACGAACGGTACACTACAGCGACTTCTAATTCAGGGAACGGCGAAGTTATCAGGAGAACCCAGCATGGAGACAAGACCACCCCTACCACCATTTACCCTGGAAACGGCAACAGCGAAAATTCAAGCTGCCGAAGCTGCCTGGAACACCCGTGACCCGGAGCGAGTTGCGCTAGCCTATACCGAAGATTCTGAGTGGCGGAACCGGGCAGAATTCATTCAGGGTCGCGCTGCGATCATCGAGTTTCTGAAGCGCAAATGGGCAAGAGAACTGGACTACCGTTTAAAGAAGGAACTCTGGTGCTTCATGGATAACCGCATTGCCGTGCGTTTTGAGTACGAATGGCATGATGACTCCGGCTTCTGGTACCGTTCCTATGGGAACGAAAATTGGGAATTTGCCCCCAACGGGCTGATGATGCGGCGATATGCCAGCATCAATGATGTTCCCATTCAGGAATCAGAGCGCAAGTTCCGTTGGGAGCGCACTTGAAACATTAACGCGTTTACCGACGGGCTTTGACTTTAGCATCTTTCGCTTTGGCAGCACCAACTTTAGCAGTACTCTTTGGGGAATCAACAGGCAACGCCCGTCGCAGTCCTTCAAGTTGCTTCAACTGTTCTGACTGTTCTTCTAACCGTTCCGAGAGGCGATCGCCCACCAGTTCGCATAGTTCAAAAATAAACGGTTCCGCGATCTCGTAATACACACTGACTCCTTGCGGATTACGCCCTACGATCCCGGCCTGGGCCAGAATTTTTAAGTGCTTAGACACATTAGCCTGACCCAGGCCGGTGTCTGTCATGATCTCGGTAACGTTTTTCGGGCCTGACCGGAGTGAGCATAGTACCTGCAAACGACTGAGTTCAGAAAGTACCTTAAAATAATTGGCAACGTGTGCCAGTCCAGAGGCAGGTAAGGTCATGGTGAGGTCAAACGGGGTTTAGGGGTTTGGATCTATTCTACACATTGGATTTATTACTATAAACTCATATAACGAAATCCAAATAGTCTGAGGCATTTCGTTGGCAAACTCTCTATTGTGCCGGTCATTTAACCCATTCTGCTGAGTATTTCTGCTGAGTATATTTACGCGGAATAGGTCTTCACTGAAACGTTCGCGGCATCAACAACGTCTCGCCAAGTTTTTTTCCTGCAAAGACGACATCGATTGAGGAGAAATCATTAACAAGATGCAATGGTATAACGAGCCTCCTGTGTGGCAAATTCTAACGGATGGCGTACAGCTTACTACTGGGGCCCAGACGGATTTCTGGCGCAAAACCCACTACGGGTTTATTCGTGATAACGGTCATTTTTACTATCAAACCGTGACGGGTGATTTTACAGCAACGGTGAAAATCACAGGCCAGTATCAGGTTCTCTACGACCAGGCAGGGCTGATGGTACGGGAAAATGAAATGACCTGGCTTAAGTGCGGTATTGAGTTTGTCGAATCGGTTCAAAATGTGAGTGCAGTCGTAACACGGGATTTTTCAGACTGGTCAGTCGTACCACTCTTACATCCACCGGCATCTCTCTGGCTACGCCTACACCGACGAGCCGAGGCGATCGAGATTCAGTATTCCCTGGATGGCACGCGCTACCAGTTGCTGCGCCTGACCCACCTGACCCATACAAACACACTTGATGTTGGCATTATGGCCGCATCACCCCAGGGAGACGGATGTAAAATCAACTTTTCAGAATTAACAATCAACCCATCAGAATGAGTTGGAATCAGCGATACGTTATTATCGTTGCGGCAGAATTGGCAGTTGCACCGTAACGACCGTACCCTGAGCCGCCGTTGACTCAATTGTCAACTTACCATTATGGGCTTCGACAATTCGTTTCACGATCGCCAGACCTAACCCGGTACCCGTTGCCTTCGTCGTGTAAAAGGGTTTAATGAGTTTGGGTAAAATCTCGGCAGGAATAGGGTTACCACCATTGTGAATACAAATTTGGCTATGGTTAGTGATTGCATCTAACGCAACCGTCCAGGTGACAATTTCTCCTTCGGCGATCGCCTGACAGGCATTATCCACCAAATTAATAAACACCTGTCTTAACTTATCTTTGTCACCCCAAATCCTGACTGGTTGCAATGCCGGAACAAATTCAATCCGGCGAGTCAAGGCCGACGGCATCGTTCGCATGGGTTTCAGGAGCGTAGTAATGAACTCATTCAGCTCAATGGGGGTCTGTTGCAGCGCCTGTGGTTTTGCATATAGCAAAATCTCTTTGAGCAACGTCCGGATGCGCTCCGCTTCTTCCAACGACAAATTGAGTCGTTCCTGGATGGCTTCGGGTAGTTCCAGACGTTTAATGGCATTCAACCCCATCAACACTGTTGTTAAGGGATTGCGGACTTCATGGACAATCATTGCTGCCAGTTCACCCACCTCGGCCAGAGCGGCGATCGCCTTCAGCATTTCCTGTTCCGCTTGTTTGCGATCCGTAATATCTTCGGCAATTCCAGCAATGCGGTAAACGTTTCCCATTTGATCACGTATGGGAAACGCCTGGTCACGAATCAAGCGTACCGAACCATCCGTCCGAGCCACACGGTACTCCTGTTCAAACGTGCCATCCTGCCCCAAATCAAACGCCTGCTTCACCCGTTCCTGATCGTCCGGATGAATCGCCTGCCACCAGATCGACGGGTTTTCATACCACTCCTGACAGGAACGTTGCCAGATAGTTGCAAACGCCGGACTGACATATAATGGTGTCCTGTCTGAGGAATACATCCAAACAACCTGACGCATGGTTTCTGCCAGTTGCCGAAATTTTTCCTCACTTTGACGTAACGCGGCCTCTACCTGCTTGCGTTCTGTGATATCGCGCACCAGGGCAAGCCCCACCTTACGACCTCCCCAATCGACCAGCCCACACCGTACCTCGACGGGAAATTGCGTACCATCCCGACGCTGGTGAATACCATCAATCGTGACAGGTATCCCAGCTTCCATCTGCTGCCAGACTGCAGCGAAACCACCGGGGGGAAATCGCTGTTGCACATCCCACGTGTGCAACGTCAGTAGCTCTTCCCGGGTGTAGCCCAGGTTAGTCAAGGCCCGCTGGTTCGCATCAAGAAATTGACCGTTTTCATCAATCAGAAAAAAGGCATCCACCGCTTGTTCGACCAGGGCTCGGAAGCGGGCTTCACTTTCTCGGAGGGCCCGTTCTGCGTCCTGGCGATCGCAGATTTCTGCCTGGAGTTGAATATTAATTTGTTGTTGCTGCTGATAAAGATAGTAATTGTCAATCGCCGTTGCTGCCCGTTCGGCAAAAAGTTGTGCCAACTGGACTTCTGACGCGGTAAAACAGCGCGGTTGGCGATGGAAAGAACAGACCGTACCAATAACCTTACCGACCGAGGTTCGTAGTGGTACGCCCAGGTAAGCCCGGTAACCTTCGGGAGCCTCACCATAGTCTTTACAGGTGATAGCATCCTCTACCACTAAAGGCGACCCGGTTTCGACGACCGTTCCCGTCAGACTCCCATGCAACGAATAAATTTCATTGGCCGCATCTCCCAGGTCAATAGAACTTGCCAGAATACGTTCACGACTATCCTGGCAAAAGGTGACAACAGACCAATCTACATCTAACAGCGTACTTACACCTTGAGCCACTTCCCGCAAATAGGGACTAAGTTCGCCCGTGCGGTAACTCAGGGCAGATAGAACCGCTAACGTTCGCTGTTCTGGCTTCTGGGAATTTGCCATCACTGCTTCCGTACCATATTGCAGAAGGTAGGCGCATCAGGTTAGTGACCCTTCGCGCATAGAGAGAAGTATACTCTAGATGAAAATATCCCGTGGTAAAATCGTCGAAAAAGTAAAATTTGGCACAATCAACTATTTGAGGCCCTTTCAACACCACCGCAACCCAGAAGCTTACTCATTAAATTCCTTTAAATCCCATATTAGACTCGATCGCCTGTTCCGTCGGCAAGCGTTTTACGGTGTGGATCTGCCGCGCAAACGAGGATTGTGTGCCCCATTGACTCAGTAACAATCCCGCTAAAATCACACAACCACCGATGTACTGAGCCCCTGTCGGAACTTCACCTAATAGCAAATAGGCTGCCAGAATACCGGCGATCGGAGCAAAAGAACCAATCACAGCAGCAGTCGCGACGGATGTGGATCGTAAACCAACCGTCCAAAACGACTGCCCCACCACCACAATAATGACCCCGTATAGCAACATCCATTGCCACAGAAATGGAGATAAAACACCAGCAAAGTGATCATGACCATAAAGCACTAAGGCCACGACAAAAAAGATCATTGTTCCGACCCCTGTTCGCACAATGCTATACAGCCCTAAAGAGACGTTAGATAATTGTTTTTTACCAACAATCGTAGAGATGGCTAAGGCGATCGCACCCGTGGCGGCCAGCACTGTCCCTTGATCGATCGTGAAACCTGCCATTGCAATGGCGGTTGCCTGCGGTGTCGCTGGTAAAACAATCGTTAACACCACGCCTACAAACGCAGCGATCGCGCCGCCCACTTGCCAACGATTCACGCGATCGTGCAGTAACCAAACGGATAATGCAAGGGTGATGGGTGGTTCAATCCGCGTGATGAGTACCACATTAGTGACCGGGGTTAATGCCAGCGATTGAAAGATCAACGCTGGTGCAAACGCGCCGGATAAGACTGCCACAATTCCTAAATACAACCACTCCTGGCGAGACAATAACCGTAGCGTGGTGCGTCGCCATTCGTGTCGATGAATCATCAGCAACACAGATAGGGCACAAAGATTACCAACGAATAAAACGTTGCAGAGGGAGATGGGATTTTCCCCACCCACAAAGTTCTCAGCACCTAGTTCAGTAATCTTCCGAGTCACCGCATTAGAAGCGCCAAAGATCAAAACGGCTAACCAAAGGTACACTTGAGCAGGCACACGCCGACTAACTCTCAAGGATTTTGTCTGTGGTTGCTTGAAACGGTGCATGTTCATACGGGAAAAAATGCCCCATCATTCCTGATCCATTGCTCATCATCCTAAATAATGAATCTGAACGTTTGCTGAGGAGACAATTAGGAATTCATGGCCTCATTCAGCCTCTCTTGAAGGTGATGAAGAAATAGACGCTCTCAGCAAAAACTCATTTTGCTGTTAGGGTTTCATCATCCTGGAGCAGTCCTTTCACATTACATTAAGTTAATTGGAAGAATATCTAAAGGATGATTTGAAAGAATACTTGAAAGCTTCGATTGATTGTCATCCAACTTAATTTCTAGAATGATGTCTGGCTAAGGGATGAGGGGACGAGAATTAAATAACTCTGATATTTCCTTGTAGGAACGTTAGCGTCGCTATGCTGTTAGGCTATACGGCCATTCGCCCCTACAGAAGATTAAATGTCCGATCTTAATTAATCCGTGATCCTAAGGAATGAAACTTAAATAAGTTCGATATTGGGTAGGGACGGGTTTATTGAATCCCCAATCCTAAAATTGTGAAAATTGAAAAATCTACCGACTTACCTACCTATTAATTACCTATTCATTACCTATTAGATCGACAATAAAAATTTCGTATTTCCCCATAGGGTTGGGTACGTTAGCAACAGCGTAGCACACCCGACCCAAGACCAGCAAAGCATTACCGCAAAACCTGGCCCATCCTACATTATCATTATGGATTCCAGAATCGGTATGAACCAACATTACCAGGTTAATATAAGGCAAGGGACGGAATGATTTTCAATGCAACTGATCCATAGACTCAGAGAAAGAATTCAACAAGTTCAGCAACGACATTTCGACCCCGCATCTCTACAATTTCGTCTCACCATAGAAATTGCCGCATTGCTAACTCTGAGCCTGAGTAGCGTCGCCATCTGGACGAGTTGGAAAATGCAGCAGATTTTAATTACAACCCACACCCAGGGAGTTGCCTACATTGCCACCCGGTTCCCCCGTGATGTCGAACTTTATAGTGAGATGCTCCCCTTAGAAACCGGTTTACAGCGAACTATTGATAATGTGTCCGTGCCCGGCTTGATGATCTGGGTAAAAAGTACAGATGGGAGATTGTTAGCCCGCTCTAACGCAATTAATACATCCATCCCCAGTACGACCAAACTGATGGAAATTGCCGAAATGCCACTACAGCCGCAAGTCTATCAAGTGGGGCGGCAATATCTAATTTTGTACCAGGGTACCGTTACCATCAAGGGGCGATCTCTCGGCAACGTTTACATGGCACAGGATGTCACCACCGATCAGCAACAACTGATCGGCGCAGTTAAGGGTTTGGCTGCTGTTTGTGCCCTGGCAATTATTTTGACTCTGGTGGCGATCGCATTACGGATTCGGCGATCGCTACAACCACTACAGGATATGAGCCACATGGCAGGGGCCATTGCAGCAGACGATCTGAGTCGGGCACAGTTGCAACTGACCCATGCCCCCACAGAAGTGAAAGAACTGGCACAAACCTTCAATATGATGCTATCGCGGCTTTCGGCAGCCTGGGAGCAACAACGCCAATTTGTCAGTAATGTCTCCCATGAGTTACGCACCCCCCTAACGGTTGTCGTGGGCTATTTACAGAGTTTGCTACGACGCAGTACCAACCTCAATGATTACCAGAAAGAGGCTTTAGAGACCGCCGCTGCCGAAGCCGATCGCACCGTGCGTTTACTGCAAGACTTACTCGACCTGGCTCGGGCTGATAGCGGCTATATGTATTACCAGCTTGAACCAGTCGTGCTTAATGACCTGGTAGCAGAAGTGGTTAGCATGACCGAACAATTTAGTCATCGCACTCTCCACATTGAAGCAACTGCAGTGGTCGTTGCGACAGCCGATCGCGATCGCTTGAAACAGGTACTTATTAATCTGGTTGATAATGCGGTGAAATATTCAGACTTCGAGCAAGCCATTGAATTAACCATAGAGAAGATTGATCACCAGGCAATCATTCAAGTCCGTGATTACGGGGTTGGTATTCCCCTCCAAGACCAGAGCCGCATTTTTGACCGTTTCTACCGGGTTGATGAAGCCCGTGCCCGCTCTACAGGTGGACATGGTTTAGGTCTGGCGATCGTGAAAACGCTCGTGGAAGGGATGAACGGGCAGATTACGGTGCGTTCCAGACCGGGTGAAGGTAGCGTATTTTCAATTATTCTGCCAGTATTACCAAACTACATTCAGAGTAGTTGATTGAACCTATTTTTATTCATTCTAATATTCGTGTAATGCAATCCTGAGAATCAACTGAATTTGAATTAAAAATATTATCAGAGTGAATTTAGAAAATTCGTAGATTGATTTCAGAAGTGTTTCAGGACTGACTGAGATGCTATAAACAGTGAACAACGCAGCGAATCACATGCAGTTCACTCGAAAATAATGACGTTGTTGAGCAATACTGAGTCAGGAGTAACTGATGAAATTAGCTTCTCTGCTTACAGGTATGGCAATGATTGGCCTGGTTACTATTGGGGATATGTCACTGAAAGCATTTGACCCATCTCTGTCACAAACCGCCACTGCGGCTGAAGTGAAAGAACCCAATGCCACTGCCCAAAAGAACATTGCCCTGATCGCTAAAAATAAAGGTCAAATTGGTAGTGGTGACCAATTACGCCGCTTCTTTTATGGTGATTTGGAACCCATTGGTATTCAGGTAGGTGGTGCCGGTCACGTCGTCAACCTTTATAACAAGGCGAATGATGTTACCTTTGCTTACTGCTCTACCTACGATGTCGTAGTTGCAGTGAAGAAAGGAAAGATTACCACCTTTCTTGCCAATGAGGTGAAATAACGTTCGGTCAAATAGACCCCGACGATCTTAAAGCTCCAGGGTCTTAAAGCCCTCGGAGCTTTACTTGGTCAGTCTCATTAATCTCGCAAGGCATAGCCAACGCCCCGAACCGTATGGATCAAACGCTTTTCACCCTTCTCTTCCAACTTCAGGCGCAGGTAGCGCACATACACTTCGATAATGTTAGAGTCACCCATAAAGTCATAGCCCCAAACCTTTTCGAGGATCTGGTCACGGGTATATACCTGGCGGGGATGGTTTAATAAATACTCCAATAGGTCAAATTCTTTGGCTGTTAATTCAATCGCCCGCTGTCCACGAAACACCTCACGGGTACGCCGATTTAAGCTTAAATCATCAAATTGCAATACGTCTTCATCAGCTACCTGGGTACGACGCAAATGGGCCCGGATGCGTGCCAGCAATTCTTCAATGCTAAAGGGTTTGACGACATAATCATCGGCTCCCGCATCTAAACCCGTGACGCGATCGCCCACTTCATCACGGGCTGTCAACAGAATGACGGGTACCTTTATCCCGGTGGCCCGCAACCGACGACACAGTTCTATACCAGTTAATCCCGGCAACATCCAATCAAGGATCGCCAAATCTGGCTCCTTCTCCCGTGCCAGACTTAACCCTGACATGCCATCATGGGCCACGCTTACCTGGTAACCTTCGCTATTTAACTCCAACTCAACAAACCGAGCCAGTTTGACTTCATCTTCTACTAAAAGAATATGTGCGGTCATCACCGGACTCCTGCCCTGAGCATCATTACATACCCTTTACTCTAATCGGGATGGTTGCAGAAAAATGAGTTTTTGCTGAATAGGGGCGTAGCTTTCGCTTAAAAGCCGGGGGATTGTAATTGTTGAATCACCGCAAAGCGAATATCTCGTTTTGTTGCTAGTACCCGCACCCCAGGGGCATTCACGGTCAAATAAGGTAAATTCTGTTCTTTACCGCTGAGTAAAAAGTCATTCATGGCAACGGCGTATTTCTGTTCCGGCTTTAAGGGTTGTCCGCCAATTTGCCAACCAATCGTCTCATCGTAGCTCACATTGGCTGTTTGCAAGTAACCGCCATTACCTCGATTCGCCCGCCCCTGTTCCAGCACCTTTTGAATTAACGCACCGGGCATCTCGACGGCTAGCACCTTGCCACCAAAGGGCAGGATGCGAATCACATCATATTGGGTAATGTTACCCGCTGGTAGGCGATCGTCAATCCGGATCGAACCACTGTTAAAAATTGCCAGGTCAGCATTTCCCACTTCCCGTAACATCGCTTGCGCTACCAGTCGCGTCAAATTGGTTGGCCGATTACGCACACTTGCCTCCAACCCATCCAGGTCTTCAGTCGTGGTGGCAATGACCTGTTCCGGGGCAAATCCGCTGGCACGAAAGCCATTAAACCCTCGTTCTAACCAGCTGGCGACAACCTGGGCTGTAGCGGGATCATCCGGTATGGCAGCCGTAATGGGCTGTAACCGGGAATCAATCACCAAGCAGCGACGTTCTGTATCGTAACGACGCTCATGAATGTAAACCGTGCGTCCGTTAGCATCTGCCTTAAAAATGGGCACCCCATTAAACTGACAACGGGTGTTGCGCTGGGGACGGTCAACAATGCGCCACTGTTGTATGTTTTCGTGTTCATGCCCACCCAGAATCAAATCAATTTCTGGGAAAGTTGCCGCCAGTAGCTGATCCTGCTCCAGGCTTAAATGGGTCACGGCAATGAGAATGTCTACCTGTTGACGCAGTTGGGGCACAGTCCGTTTCACCACCGCGATCGCATCTTCGTAACGAACATAACCGGCTGGATTACTAGCGATCGTCAAACCAATCAAACCAATTCGTACAGGTTTGCGATCAGCGCCGGTCACGGTAATCACTTTTGAACGTAACGTCCCTGGAAAAGCTTCGCCGCTGGTATTACTGACATTCGTCGCAATCCATTGAAACCGGGATTCCTGTAATCGTTCTAAAAATTCGGGTTCTTTCAGGTCAAACTCATGGTTACCAAACGTTGCATAATCCAGCCCTAGCGCATTCATCACTGCAACAATTTGTTTCCCAGCCAGCGGCTTGCCATCAACGATCGCCGTTCCCAGAGCAGATGGGCTGAACAGATCACCAGCCAGAATAGTCAGTGTGCGCGGATTTCGCGCCAACAATTGCCGTCTCAGGCCCGCAATGCGCGCCAAGCCACCCCGCCGTCCGGCTTCCACAGGCGTAATTTCATAGATATCGTTTAAATGTAATAATGTCACGTCGACGACTTCAGCCAGGGCGATGGGTGCCAGACTGACCATCACTCCCACACTCAGGGCAACAACACGACCAGTCGCTAACCAACGTTGCCACCAATGAGGACTGTTCCGTTTCACCATTTAAACGACCGATCACCATGAACGTGCTTCAGGAGAGAGTATAACAGACCCATATTCCTGCCGCCTGATAAAAATCCCCCCGTTGCTCCAGGCTGTACCCACCCAGTAATAGCCCCAACCAAATTTCGACTAATGGCATTTTTAAACGTTGCTGCAACTCTAGCAGAGAAATGTCCTGACCGTGCTGCTGCACTCCCTGGGCGATCGCCTGTATCCAGTGCGAAATGTCTTCCGTATGGGCAACCGCGAGCGCATCTTGCTTGGCTTGTTCCTGTTCCAGTTGGGCGACAAATTCGAGCAACTGCGCCTTTTCCAACGGCCCGATCATGACATCCGCTGGTTCAGTGGGTGCCGAATGGGGCGGGAGACCTTCTAACACATCACCCAGGTTAAGAGCCATTGACTGTCGCAAGACATCCTTCAAGTCTGCTACCGTCAGCACAGGTTCACTTTGCACTGGGTTATATTTGTCTTCCCATTCCGACAGCAATAAATGTGCCCGTGAAGCGTAAACATCCGCGAGTTTATCTAAGATTTCACCCGCTACCTTGAGTTGCAACTCCTGGGGTAATTCAGCGATCAATTGCTCCAGAGCCTTTAGCAACACCTGAAGATTAGCAGCACCCGGATCGCCCACTGCCGCAGCAATGGCTAGCTCTAAGTCCAGTTTTGGCTGCTTTGCCTGCATTCCAGTCTGTTGACCCTAGACGTTGATGGCTTAATCGCACAAGAGTTATAGCAAAAAAGCTGACCCATCAACAGCTTACCCTGGGATAGAGGTCAAAATATTCGTGTTACTTTCATCTCATATGTAACACGAATATTTATTTGCAGACCGGCTAGTTCGTAGATAGCCTTTACTCAAGGGCGAAGAGGCGTAATCACGTCGGCGGAATTTAATTTCTATGGTGAAGCCCAAAATGCTAAAGGTAAAGTCTTGATAAAGCGATAAAGGATAGAAAAAAATCCCATCGAAAACAGAATAATATTTTAGCGATGTAACAAATCGATCTTGGTACGTAATCGCAGTTGTTGTTCCCTGACATAGACACGTCTATTTAATGTCACCTGCCTGCCAGCATTTATATTTGTGGCTCAATCTTTCAAACTTAAATGATGAGGTTTGAGCTATCAGGTTCGTTGTGCAGGTGGGTGGCATAACCTTATATACAAAGAAAATCATCAAAACAGGTGAATTATGTGGCGGGCTTTACCACGAATGATTGCTGTTTGGGCCAACCGATCCAACTTTCCCTGTTTTATCTGATACTGACGGCTTTTAAGCAGCAGGAGTTGAGTAAATCCGCCAACTATCGGGACGGATTGAGCAAACCAGGCTGCATCCGGCAATGGTTTGGCCGCAAAACCTCACCCCGTCCAAATCTCAAACTGACTTGAATTTCCATTTCTAAGTATGTGACAGGCAACCTGCTTACTTTGAGGTAATGAGCTGCGAACGATGTTTCCACCGGAGATTGCTTCTATGAGGTTGAGCCTGACCAATGCATTATATTACCTCCATTGGGCTTAAAATTTTCAAAGGGTGTTTGAACAGGTAAGGGGTTGCTGCTCATTTAGTTTTCGCTAAGCAGCAGCGTTGTATGTCCCACTGCGTGCTGGACAATAGGGTTGAAACGTCTGGCACCTGGGCATCACCGAATTCAGCAATGACTGTGATACTGCTAGCACATGATTCAATGAGAATTAAAATGTTACTCAACAACCGGAAAAAGCGAAACGGCGATTCTCCCCAGGATGACCCCCTTGAAGAATCACAAAAGGGATCTCCGAATCAAAGTCTACTAGCTGCACACATCAAAGCCCTGCGTCCTAGGCAATGGACAAAGAATTTAATTGTCTTTGCGGCACCTCTGTTTGCCTTTGATCTCACCGTACAGGCCATATCCAGTAGTTTCCTGGCTTTTGTGCTGTTTTGTTTCGCGTCTAGCAGCTTCTATTTAATCAACGATCTAATTGACGTTGAGTCCGATCGCCGTCACCCGGTTAAATGCAAGCGCCCGATCGCATCTGGTTTAGTCAGTATTCCCACCGCTATTGGGATGGCAATCATCCTTTTGGGAACCGCGCTGATTACGGGTTACTTGTTTACCCCTGGCCTAGGGATAGCAATCCTGGGTTATGCCATTCTCCAGGTGGTTTACAATCTCCGGCTAAAACATACCGTCATCCTCGATGTCGTCGCAATTGCCATCGGGTTCATCTTCAGAGCCTATGGAGGAGCTGCCGCAACTGGTATAGTTCTCTCTCCCTGGTTCCTGTTATGTACTGCAATGCTGGCTCTCTTCCTGGGTATTGAAAAACGAAAAGCCGAGTTGCGTCTTTCAGAAATTAAAGGTAAGACGTCCAGGGTCGTACTATATCGTTACTCTTTACCACTCCTGAACCGGATGGAAAACATTGTCACCACTGGAACCATCCTTACCTATGCTTTATGGAGTGCCGGGCCAACTCTACAAGGTGCATCAACACCCTGGATGATGTTGACTCTACCCTTTGTCCTTTACGGCGTGTTTCGTTATCAATTACTGAGTGACCCCCAGGAAATTGCCCGTCGTAACCATGCGGTTGAACAGGGGGGGCAAACTGAACGACCTGAGGAAGTATTGTTGAGCGATCGCCCCCTACTTTTGAATGTGGTTACCTGGATCGTGGTCGCTACCGTCGTTTTATTCCTGAAACGTCAGGGAGTTATTCAGTAAGTTGCCTCATTTGCTACTCTCGCCAAGATTGAAAGGGACGCTATGATCAGTTACCTCATGTCTTTGTTTAAGACATCTATCACGTCTGCGCCTGACGATCAAACCCATTCACCACTGCCGCGATCGCAATCTAGCTATCGTTCCTTGCCCAGCAGAGCTACCACAATCGCAGCGATCGATATCAATGACC
>CAZGDE010000021.1:9972-15081 GCA_964524315.1 uncultured bacterium | reverse complement strand
GCTCCAGGCAAACATCCGGGGAATTATTCTGGACTTAGACAATACGATCGTTTCTGAAGATGATCGCTACCTTTGCCCTTATGCGGAAGAGTGGATTAAGGAAGCCAAGGCAAAGGGGCTGAAATTTTACATTTTGTCCAATGGCAAGCGCCGTTATCGTGTCAGATATTGGTCTGCGCGGTTGGACATACCCGCTGTCAATCCAGCCAGGAAACCTTTCCCGCCTGCATTTCGTCAGGCTCTCAGCCATATGCAACTAAAGGCTAAACAGGTTGTTGTAATTGGTGATAGTTTACATACGGATGTCATCGGTGCGGCCTGGAGTGGTTGTGCCGTGTGCATTCAAGTTGCAACTCTTCCCCATCCCCCCCGTTGGTGGGAAACTATTTTGGGATGGTATGTGCAAAGACCCTTTCCACGTGAGTTGGAACTATGGGATTTTCACCCCTCCGCCTATCAAGAAGCAGATCCTACCGGGAAATAATTAGGCTTGTCTATGCTGACCTATCTATTGCCAACGCTTTTGATCCTGATTACCGTTGCCTTAAATACGGCGGCACAGGCTTTACTAAAACTGGGCTCAGGGCAAAGCTTATTAAACATGTATTTGTTAGGTGGCATTGCTTTTTATGGGATCAGCACGGTTTTTTACATCCTGGTACTGGGCAAGTTGAATCTATCGGTGGCCTATCCTGTGGTGATTGGTTTAACCGTTTTGGCGGCTACCATCGTGGGGGCATTTGTCCTGCATGAGAAGGTTACCCCTGGGCAATGGGTAGGCATTGGGTTAATGCTAAGTGGCATTTCCGCGATCGCCCTCGCTAAAGCCTAACCAGTTCATTTGGGATGTGAATTGAGGGTTAGCTGAATTGCAACTCTGTT
Organism: uncultured bacterium; assembly: GCA_964524315.1. Taxonomy (GTDB): domain Bacteria; phylum Cyanobacteriota; class Cyanobacteriia; order Leptolyngbyales; family Leptolyngbyaceae; genus CAZGDE01. Next base: position 14,199 of record CAZGDE010000021.1, on the reverse strand, counting down.
CCTATTCAGCCTGCACTGCCGCACCACCGAGTTAATGTTGCGCCAATCGAGTATTCCAGTCAATTTTGTCAATTGAATTCTGGTAATTGAATCCTGGTAATTGAATTCTATCAATTTGATAGAGAGTAACTCGACTGGAGACACTGTAGCAGGTCAGTCAGCGTCGTTCTTCGGTCGGGTGCCATTGTCTGTGTGATCAGACGAGCCTCATTCAATGCCATTGTTGCCCGATCTCGCTGGCCAGCTTCAGCATAACGGGCAATTAGGCGGGTGTAGGCTACCACAATGTCCGTTAACGCTTCGTTGCGATCGCGGTTCAACTGATGGGTAACTGGCTGTGAACCAGATCCAATCGTTTTTTGCCGTTTCACAGCCTGCGCCAACAAATTTGTGGCCTGGTCGCGATCGCCTAAATTAGCGTACTGAGTTGCCAATTGAGCCAACAATTTCACCGATGCTACAATCGCATCGTTGTCATTACTGACTGGGGCTGAAGCCACTGGCATTGCTTCAGCCTGTTGGCGCAGGGCAACAAGCAGTTGTTGCGCCTGGGCAATTTTACCCGCCTGCACCGCTAACTCAATCCGTTGAATTGGGCCATCCGGTGCTTTGGTCAACAGATTGTGTGCCTCCACCAATTGCAACGCCTTACCTGGCTCGCCCATTGTCCAGTAAGCACGGGCAATACGTTCCAGGTTGCTGACATCATTGGGAGACAACTGTTGGGCCAACCGGGTTGCCTCATCCAGTAACGCCGTCGCCACCGCCTTCTGCGCCCGCATCGTGTAATGGCCTGCGAGTTGTTGGGTGATCTGCAATTTGAATAACGAATCCGGCAGGGCGGTGACAAACTTGCGCGTGCTTGCTTCTGCCCGCTCCATTGCCGGCCAGACATTACGACTGATCTGCTCATACACATCCGCTTGTGCTGATGCTGGCAGCATTGCTGCTAATGTCATGGCCCGGTCAAACTGGAGTAGATAGGCCGCCTTGCCAGCCACCGTCGCGATCGCCTCCTGCCGCATTGCCAGATTCGGCAGCCCCTCAGCAATTTGGGTTGCCTGATCTAGTACCCAGTTAACCAGGTCAGGCCGGGGGGGATACTGGGCACCCTGCCGTTTATTGAACTGTTCAGCTACCAGCAACAAAATGTCAAAGTTTCCCGGTTGTCGTGCCAGTTGTAACGCCTCTGACTGTTTTCCTGTTTCCAGATAACGGGCAATCAGGCCAGCGGTCGCACGTTCCCGAATAAACGGATCTTTCGTGCGCTGCATGAGCGATTGTGCCAGGTCAAACCGGGATAATTCCAACGCACTTAGTAGCACATTTACCCGTGCCGCTTCTTGCGTGGTTGCTTTTTTAATGCGGTCAATGTGTTGCAGGGCCTCATCAAAATAACCATTAGCAGCATAGTCACGGGACAGTGCTTCCCGAAACCGATCCGGGTCGCTGGTAACCTTCAACCCCAATGCCATCATTTGATTGGCGGCATCAAGTTGCTTTGCCTCCAATGCCTGTTTCACGAAATAAGCCAGGACAAATTCGCTATTGGTTTCCTTAGCTATGGCTTGGGCGATCGCAACGGCTGCCTGTACCTGTTGTTGCGCCGCCTCAGTCTGTCCTAACCGTTGCTGTTGTGTCGCCAATTTCAGCATTAACGTTGGTCGATACGTGCGGTTAGGCACCGTAGGAAGCACCGTTGCAACCTCTGTCACCCATTGCTGTAATTGAGCTGGTGGAATATGCAATGGCGTTGCCAGAGTCATTAACCACTCAGCTTTGAGAGGGGCGGGGAGCCGGGTTTGGGCCAGGGTGAGCGCCTGTTGGTAAAGTACTTGTGCTGGTTCGGGCTGACCCTGTTGCTCGGCATATTTTGCCTGTTGATAACGAAATGAGACTCGGAAATAATCATCCTGACTGGCATCAACCACCTGGATTGCCGCCTCCACTAACCCGGCATCGGTAAATAGTTCCACGAGGCGATCTTGCTCGATCTCGCGAACATTACTTCCCTCCGGCATGGTATTCGTTAGCTGCATGGCTACCTTTGCCAGGGCGATCGCATCATCCGTTTGACTAGCAGTTAAATAAATTTTTGCCACATCCCGCAAATTTGCGGCTTTGACCCAGATTGACTCATCACTGGTTTGAATAAACCGCAGGGCATAGTCCCGTAGCGTCCTCCGTTCTGTTGCTGACCCATTGGCAGCAACAGCCTGGGTCAGCAATTTCAGCCCAGACAGGATGAGAGATGAATCGACATCAGGTGCATCTGCCGGAATGCGTTGGAGAAATTCCAGCGCCGGTTGATATTGTCTGGAAAAGATAAATTCTCGGAGTGCTTCTTCGACCGGGAACATGCTGGCATCCAACAGCACACGATAACCGGCCCGGATTTCTAGCATGCCGCAAACGGGCGGCAGGTTCCGAATCATGATCGGTGTTGTTGGTGCGGGAGTAGGCGTTACAGTAACCCTGGTGGAAGTGGGCGATCGCTCTGGCGTTGGTTCTGGCAGGGAGGCAGCAACACCTATCCTCCCCATCGTTACGGTTTCGGCTGTGATTACCATTGCCCAACCAATTGCCAACCAGAGACCTGACTGTTTCACAATATGCGCTCCCTACCTGTTAACCGTGACCGAATTGGCTACATAACATCATTTCCTAAATTGTTATCTTCTCGTAAATCTTGTCCCCATTGACTCACTATCGCAATTGTTGCTCGACTCTAGAAAATTCTGTCAATTTGTCAATTTACGGCTGTCCATTGACTACTGCTCAAACGTGCCTAGAGTTGGCATTGGGACATTGCGGAATTAGAAATATGATTGGCAGCAATACACTGTTACCCGAAGCTTGCGCAGCAAACCGGAAAATTGACTATTCTGGCAATGGGGATCAAATGTAATTAGATACTAGAGACAATGTCAATTTTGGCAATTGTTAAGTTAGTTAAACTTTTGCTTCACCTCGTTTGGTTGTAACCGCCTCAGCCCCCTTCCTCAATCCCTTATCTAAAAAGTATTTCAGCTAAAAAGCGCCAAAATGAATCGTTGGCTGCGAAATAATATATTTGCACTATGTTGACCGATCCTAGAGCTGAAGTTACTAGATTCTAGGCTGTAGGGGCAACGAACCTATGCTGTTGCGATTACTACACTTCCTTTGCTGATTAGAAGTGAGTTTTTGGGGGGCGATCGGACAGGTCAAACAAATCTAGTTTGTGTTGACAGACCGTTCAACTGTTTTCTGCTTCTCTCTGGTCGGGGGTATACTATGCCGATGTGATCATGCCATGTGGATAGGCTTTAGGTAGCACCCGTGACTCAGTTTAACCATCTCAGCTTACATTCAACCGCCATCCTGACTGAGCCGCTCCCGTCTAACCTCACGTCAGGTTCGCTGGAACCAAAACGAGTTCAAGCTTACGCCTTGAAGTTAAAAACAGGAAAGTCGTTTTTAAATCTGGTATTGGTTAACGTCGCGACTGGAATTAATCAGTTCAGGCTCCATCTGGCCCACGCCCGTCTCAAAGGCGAGGCTGATGTCATCAATCTCTATGGGGAGACTGAGAAAATTGGTGCTTTGCAGAAACAGACCATGCTACGGCTGGAACGACGATTTCGCTCAATCTTGAAAACTGACGAATTTTGGGAACAAACCGCGACCTGGATATTAGGGCGGTTAGATCAGTGGGAGCGGGAAGGGTTAATGCCTGCTGACTGTTCAGTGGTTGGTATGTTGTCACTGGATTCGGGTACTGCTTTAACAGACAGCGATGAGTGGCGCGAATCACTGGTAACGAGTGCCTGTGCGTTTCACACCGCAAGTCAGTGGTTGCGCCATTTGGATTTATCGGGTCACACTGCTGCTGAAATTGACAAGCTATTGGGGGTAAAATCGGCTGACACCGCTGTTGCCCGTGAGCCACTGTTTCAGGATACCGAAGTTGAACGGGTAGCTACTGGTTACCCCATTCTCACGGGGGCACAGGCATTAATTAATTCTCAGTGGGAAGATGGGGAATATCCCTACTGGAAGAAGTTGGTTGGAGAGGGCTTTATCCAGCACCAAATCGTCCGTCAAAGCCCCTCTAGTCAACAGATTGAGCTAGTTCCAGGCAAGGCGGCATGGGAAATCATTCAACAGTTTGGGCCAGAGGCAGCCTATGTCTTCTTAATCTTTTCCTCCTATGCCACTGACTCCGAGGAACCGTGGGCAGAACAG
>CAZGDE010000021.1:0-9962 GCA_964524315.1 uncultured bacterium | reverse complement strand
ATCCGACTCAAAGGCACTGACCTGATTCGCCTTTTCGGCTGGGATCGACGAACGGATATCACGATCGCCCAAAAACTGAAAAAGATCGGGCATTTAGTGGAATTAGTCTGTAGTCTCTCGGTACTTGTCAACAATATCAACATTGGTGCAAAGCGGTACAACGTTGAGCGTGGTGCCATGTGGATTCTAGAAGGATTGGGATATGCAGGTCAGTTAGCTCTGACGATGGATGTTAACAAGCCTGATTCACCAACCTATGAGGCGGGTGAACCGGATGAGTTATACATTAAGGTGCGTCCCGGTGTATGGACAGAGAAATTCTTGAATGCAAAGGATGTCAACGCCAAAGAAGCTCTGTTCCAATACGGTTATCTGGCAAAGAGTACCCTTCAGATTAATCCTTACCGCCAACGTTTAGCGTCTAAGCTGGCGATCTTTCTCACCATCATGAGTCGTATTCGTGATGATGGTCGTTATGAAGTGCAAACGTTGCTGGAGCGATTAGAACCGAAAGAATTGCTGGAGGCCATTCGGGAAGATCGTTTGCGGCGGGTCAAGCTCATTAATCAATGGGATAGTGCGCTCCTGACTTTGAAGGAACTGGGATGGGAAATTGACTTTGACCCGGCTACCTATCCAGAGAATATTCGTCCTGCCTGGTCACTCGGTGATGATGTTGACTCTGGTTACCGTCCCCGTAACTGGCTGACAACCTGGTTAAAAGCGGTTGTCATTATTAAACCTTCCGTAAAAATTCAGGAAAAATTGGGTGCCCAGGTACCTGTAACCCTGAAGTTGCCCCGTACTGAGCCGCAACCTCCCTTATTGACGGGAGAAGCAATTCAGGCAGCATTGGATGCGAAGGGAATGACCAAGGCTCAATTGGCAGATGCTTTACAGGTCGATCGCTCCCTGGTAACCCGCTGGTTGAAAGGGCAACGCACGATCCAACCTAAACATTTAGTGCAAATTAAGGTGCTGTTGGGCAATGTTGATTGACAGGGGTAACTCTGTAGCTCTCCAGGAGTTGACAAATTGACTGCTGATTCTAGAATCCCATAACGTTAATGGTACCTGGCGCTGTTTTAAGGAAGGGGAATTAAATAGGTTCAATATTGTGTAGGGACAGGTTTTGTAGTCAAATTTTTGCAGCAAGCAGATTGGTTGGCTAAACCGGCCCCTATATTTGCAGATTTGTTAAATCCACGATTCTAAGTAACTGGATGTTGGCAGTTGACAAATTGCCAAAAGTTCTAGAATCCACTAACGTTTATGTCAATGAACTGCGCTTCAACCACGAAATTGACAAAGTTGACGGCTAGTCTAGAATCTTGCAACATATTCAACAAAGTAGCCTGGGAGCAGGCTGCGTTGACAAGATTGACAGGTTTTCTAGAATCTTGGAACAACTTTCTGATAGATGATTGCCGTTCTAGTATGATGCTACGAAAAAAACCTCAACCTAATTTTGGTCGCTAGGATCGGTAAACAAGTCAGTTTTAAAACCACTGCAGTGTAACCATTACAGCAATTGTTGACAAGTCTAATAGAGGTTCTCTCAGGTGTAATTGACTGAGCTGGAAACCCGAAAAACAGGTTGTTTAATGAACGTGCAGCATTGTCTACAGGTTAATTCCCTGGGAGATCGCTGTTTGCTTATACACATTTAGTCTCGGTTGCAGTATGGCTCTGAGAAAGTTTGTGTTGCGCAACAATTCAGCCTGTCACAAGCGATTTACAGATCTGGTAGGAAAGTAACAGTCATCATGAAACAAACCGATTCACTTGGTTTCGGAGATATAAATTCTGGGCGAGTACGTTTTGAGGGTGTGCGTGAGTGGCAAGATATCTTTCTGGCACTGTTTCCACATCGCTTTGACTATATTTTTGCACCGCACGCTCATCCCGGTGAAACGCCAACCTGGCAAACAGAAAGTCGCCATCCCTTGAGTGATCGTTTGATTCGTCAGGGTGCTTACCTCTACGGTGTTCGGTTTGGGGCAGAAACTAACTATTGTCTTTTAGATATTGATGCAGGCAGTATTTACCATCCTCAACGTGATGCTTTTGCAATTGCGCGGATTGTTGCGGCGCTTGAGCCTTTGGGATTAGTTGATTATGTTGTCTGTACCTCTAGTTATAGCGGTGGGCTGCATTTGTATTTCCCGTTTCCGACGGCGCAGAGTTCCTGGCAGTTGGCGATCGCGCTTGCCTCCCTTTTGGGAAATGCTGGGTTTAAAGTCCAACCTGGACAACTGGAAGTTTTTCCCAATCCAAAGCCCTACGCCATAGATGGCAATCTAAGTCTATTTAATGCTCATCGTTTACCTTTGCAGAGTGGTTCTTACCTGCTCAATCGAGAGTGGCAAACAATTTGGAGTGATACGCAAACATTTGTCCGGCAATGGCAATTTGCTCAGCAACGAAATGATGTTGACCGACAAGTCGTGAAGCAAATTCTCAAACAGGCGAAGCGAAGTCATTTTGGTATTTCTGGTAAAGCTGAAAAGTTTATTAATGACTTAAACGCTGAGATTGAACTTGGTTGGACAGGCTCAGGACAGACAAATCGTTTGTTGGGGCGTATTACAATGCGAGCTTATATTTTTCACCACATTCTTTCTGGTGGAGAACCCTTAAGGGGAGAGTCTCTGGTGCATGAAATTGTTGAAACAGCACAGTCCCTTCCGGGATATCGGGAATGGTGCCGTCATCAGCATGAAATTTTCCAACGAGCGATTGAGTGGGCCCGGTGTATTGAAGCTAGCCATTATTTTCACTTTGGCGATCGCCAAAAACTTCAATCGAATTCTCAACCTCAAGATCCTAATCTCACGACAGCAATTGATCATGCACCGTCCTGGAATCAACGACAATCAGCAGTAACCAGAGAGCGAATTCGTTTTGCAATTGCGGATTTACTCGAAAAAAGCAGTTTACCGGCACGGCCAACTGCCCGATTTCAGGCATTGCTGCAATACGGTATTGGTGGGGCATCACTGTATCGTCATCGTGATCTTTGGCATCCTAACCATATTCACAACGCTATTCCTAATAACGCTATTCCTAATGAGCATGAAATTAAGAACGATGAAACCTCTAATGAAATAGATGAAACGTCTATGGATGAAACGCAGGTTGATCAAGCATGGGTTGATGGAACATCTGTGGAAAACCCCCCGTACCCCCCTAACTTCAATATGAAGAGCCAGTTAGATTGCTTTGGGGCATCTAACTGGCTCAATCATCCAAGCTTATTACCTGTTGATGGCGGTAATTCCCTGGCTGATAAGGGTTCTAGCAATTGTGGTGTTACTTCCTCAGAGAGTAATCAAGGAGGGCACAATCAAATCGGCGCTGCTGTTCCCTTAGAGGCGGAACAGGCAGCAATTGCGGCATTAGACCTTTCGACATCAGACCTTTCGACTGAACCGGCGATCGAGCCACTCCCAGAAGTACAGTATGTACGACAGGCGTTAGCCGCGATTAAAACGACGCAGGCCGCATTGCGTACAGCAACCCAACAGGTTCAAACTGAGCAGCAACGGATTAAATCGGCAGCAGCAGTACAACGGCAAATTGCGCGAATGCAACAATTCCTTAACTCTGGCGATCCCATCTTAATAGCGGAAGCGCGGGCATGGGCCGAGGCAAATCCAGGGCTGCTGTAATCAGCCCACGCTTGGGTGGTTTCCCAGAAAAAATGTATCTGGCGTAGGGGCAGGTTTTGCCAAAGCCCTTCGCCTCAGCCAGTTATACTGTTGCTAAACCTGCCCCTACAAGTATTTTGTTTTCTAGAAATCTCTCCAGAATTGCGGTCAACGGTTCATTTTGATCAAATTATTTTGTAGCGAAAGTGACGGAAACGATCTGATAGGCTCGGCGTAGACTACTAACTCTGAGTGGCCTACAGCGATTGGAGCGTTTGATGCTGGCGATCGCTGCTGCTGTTGAACCCAGTGTCGCCGCCCGGAGTGAATGCTTCGTTCGTGTTATGTCTGCGAGGAACTATCCCATGAAACGGTACTTGATGATTTTGTGTGCGACTCTGGTTGTGTTATGCAATCTCCTGGCTGGTGGAACTGTTCAGGCTGCATCCTTATCTGGGGTAATGGCAACAGCAACGCCTGGGCAGACGGTTTCGCAAACGGTTGAGCAACTGAAAAATCAATTGATGCCGCAGATTGAGAGCATTCTGACTACCGAGCAACGAGATCAATTGGAATCCATTATTTCTAACGGTGAAACCAGTATTCGCAAAGCGTTTAAATCAATTACTCTGTCACCTGAGCAGAAGACAAAGCTCGCATCTCTATTGAAAACACTGCCTAAAAAGAACAAAGATCTGTTGACCTCAATGACACCGGAGCAGAAAAAGCAATTCTTTATGAAAAAGAAAGAAATGTTTATGCCTACCGCTGAGGAAATCGCTAATTATAAGGCCAGCGAAGGGGGGAAAGAGTAAGGCGTCTACCTGTAACAATCTGAAAAATTATGCAGATCGGTTGAACGGTGAAAGATGTGCGATAACCTTTTGAGGGTAGTAAACCGATCAACTGTCAATTGCGCTGGTAGTGTCTGTGACCTGGAACCGTTTATTTCAACTGGTAACTGTTCTCCTGGGGTTGGGGTTGTTACTCGATCTGGGAACCCGTTGGGGGGCTGAGTTTCTTTGGTTTCAGGAAGTGGATTATCTCTCAGTCTTCCTGCTCAAGTTTGGGTTACGTTTAATTTTATTTGGAATTGTCACAGGGCTAACGGCACTGTATTTGCTGGGTAATCTCGCTTTGGCTTATCAGTGGCGATATCCGGATACAGTTGCAGACCTTGACCCGAAGCGGCAAGTAGACCCTGTTGTTGCCAGCATCAGAGTACCTGCCAGTATTGGCGTCCGTCTACCTCCGGCAGCGCCAGTTCAATTCGGTGCGGCAAGAAGATTGGGATCGCTCCTTCCCCTGACCTTGGTCTTGAGTTTGCTGGTGGGTGGGTTGCTCATCTATTACGGCCAGACCGCCTGGACATACTGGCATACGGGGCCAGAGCGTTCTATCTCCTTTATTTCTCGTTTCACGCTTGCCAATCTGCAGCAAACGGGTTCCCACCTATTGAGTCAGGTTGGCTGGTTAACGCTCATCGGGGGACTGGCGATCGCCCTGCTCATTCATCCCCGCTTATTGCAAGCGATTGCAGTGGTTTTCAGTATTTTATTTGGCTGGTTAGTGTCTACCCAATGGGCGATTGTGGCCCAATACTGGCACTCGACCCCATTTAACCAGTCGGAGCCATTGTTTGGGCGAGATCTCAGCTTTTACATTTTTTCCCTCCCCCTCTGGGAACTACTGGAACAATGGTTGGTTGGGCTGTGTCTCTACGGTTTTGTGTCCGTGGCGTTAACCTACCTGTTATCGAGTAACAGCCTCAGTCAGGGTTACTTTCCGGGGTTTTCGCCCGTGCAGCAACGCCATCTCTATGCGTTAGGTGGCGGATTGCTGGGAGCGATCGCCTTAAGCTACTGGTTGAGTCGCTACGAACTGTTGTACTCACCGCGCGGGGTCGCGTTTGGTGCCAGCTATACCGATGCCAATGTCCAACTGCCGTTTTACACCGTATTAAGCTTACTGGCGCTGGCGATCGCGGGTTATCTGCTCTGGCGGACTGTTTTCTGGCGGCGGCAATCGGTGCAGCGCTTCTGGCTCAAACTGGGACTGGGACTGTTTAGCGGCGTGGTAGGGGCATCGTTAATAGTGCCTACCGTGGTGCAGTCTTTGGTGGTGCAACCCAATGAGCTGGATCGGGAGCGTCCTTACATTGAACGAACGATTGCCCTAACGCGACAGGCATTTGGTTTAACGGCGATCGATGCCATTCGGTTTGACCCGCAAGGTGAACTGACCGAGGCTGACCTGGTAGCCAATGATCTGACGATTCGTAACATTCGGCTGTGGGATGAACGCCCTTTATTAGAAACGAATCGCCAGTTACAGCAAATTCGTCCCTATTACCGTTTCCCGGCGGCTGATATCGATCGCTACACCTTACAAACCGATGCTCCCTCTCGACGAGTGCCTACTGCGTCAGCAACCAGCTCGACACCAGCACCAACGGAGCAACGACAGGTATTGATTGCAGCGAGGGAATTAGATTACAGTGCGGTACCTCAGGAAGCACAAACCTGGGTCAACCGCCATTTAATCTATACCCACGGTTATGGTTTTACGCTCAGTCCGGTGAATACGGTTGGGCCGGGAGGATTGCCAGAATACTTTGTCAAAGATATTACCGGAGGGTTCGGTGCCGCCCTGACTACCTCCAGTCCGGCGATTCGGGCCAGTATTCCCATCGGCCAGCCCCGGATTTACTATGGCGAGATCACGAATACCTATGTAATGACCCATACCCAAACACGGGAGTTAGACTATCCCAGTGGGAGTGACAATGCCTACAACGTTTATGCAGGGCGGGGTGGCGTTAATATTGGTTCATGGTGGCGGCGGGGGCTGTTTGCGGTTTATCTGCGGGATTGGCGCGTGTTATTCACCCGCGATTTTTTGCCTGAAACAAAGGTATTGTTCCGGCGTAATATCAACCATCGCATCCAGGCGATCGCCCCGTTTCTACGATACGACAGTGATCCCTATCTCGTTACGGCCAGGGTTGGGCAACCAGGAACGGCGGAGCAGGAGGAAAACTATCTGTACTGGATTGTGGATGCTTACACCACGAGCGATCGCTATCCCTACTCCGATCTAGGGCGTGAAAACATTAATTACATTCGTAATTCCGTCAAAGTTGTAATTGATGCGTATCACGGTAGCGTCGACTTTTACGTGGCTGACCCGCTTGATCCCATGATTCAAACCTGGTCTGCCATCTTTCCCGGCCTCTTTAAACCGCTAGATCGGATGCCGCCCACTCTCAGAAGTCACCTCCGCTATCCGGTTGACTTTTTCAAATTGCAGTCGGAACGGTTATTAACCTATCACATGATCGATCCCCAGGTGTTTTATAACCGGGAAGACCAGTGGCAGATCCCCGATGAGGTTTATGGTGATGAGGCACGACCCGTTGAACCCTACTACCTGATCACCAGTTTGCCAATTGTGCCGTTTGAGGAATTTATTCTGCTGTTGCCTTATACACCGCGCGAACGAACGAACTTGATTGCCTGGTTAGCGGCGCGATCGGATGGTGAGAACTACGGCAAACTGCTCCTCTATACCTTTCCGAAAGAGCGGTTGGTGTACGGCCCCGCCCAAATTGAAGCCCGAATTAATCAAGACCCTGTGATTTCCCAGCAAATTTCCCTCTGGAACCGTCAGGGTTCGCGGGCTATTCAAGGCAACTTGCTCATCGTTCCGATCGAACGCTCCCTCCTCTATGTCGAACCACTGTATCTGGAAGCGAGCCAGAATAGTTTGCCGACACTGGTACGGGTCATTGTTGCTTACGAGAACCGAATTGTGATGGCACCCACGCTAGAAGAATCGCTGCAGGCTATCTTTCGCCCGCAAGTAACGCCCGATGCCACCATTATTCGTCCGGTCGAATAAAACGGATGTAATGTCTACATTGGTTGTTCTGTCTTTGGTTTAGGTTCCTCGGGTAATGGAATAAACTCTGTCTCGCTGGGCACTTGACCAAACCGCCCCTCACGCCAATCCTGCTTGGCCTGCTCAATTCTTTCCGGTCGACTAGAGACGAAATTCCACCATTTGTACCGCTGCCCAACCGGTTCGCCACCGATAATGATGCAACGGGCAGATGAATCAGCCGCAATGGTTACGGCTGTCCCTGTGGTTAGGACGGCTAATCGATGTTGTGCTAATGGTTCTCCATCCAGATGTAAGCCCTCCGTGACACTATAAACGGCCTGTTCGCTGTAATGGCCTGGCAAGATGAATTCTGTTCCAGGTTCTAACTGAATGTCCAGGTAAATCATTGGCGAAAAGGTTTCTACGGGAGACTGCCGACCATAGGCTGCTCCGGCGATTAAGGTAAATGTCACGCCTGCCGCTTGCCAGGTGGGTAAATCCGTTGCGGGATGATGGCGAAACCAGGGGGCAGTTTCTTCCTGATCATCTGGTAAGGCGACCCAGGTTTGAATGCCATGTAGCGTTGCTTCCTGGCTGCGTGTGTTGGCTGGTGTGCGTTCAGAATGGACAATGCCCTGTCCAGCGGTCATCCAATTGACTGCGCCTGGATAAATTTCCTGCACACTACCCACGCTATCACGGTGCAGCAACACGCCTTCAAATAGGTAGGTAACGGTTGCCAGATTAATGTGTGGATGGGGTCTAACATCGACTCCCCGTCCTGGTGGAAAGATTGCTGGCCCAAGATGGTCAAAAAAGATGAATGGGCCAACCAGTGTGAGAACCTCAGAGGGCAACAGGCGGCGCGCCTGGAACCCGCCCAAGTCTTGAATGTGGGGTTCAACCAGATGGCGAATGTTATTTGTCATAGTGATTGATCATAGGAGGGCTGGCATGTAAGGCTTCCATAGTGCAACATGGCAAATAGATGACTAATGATGCTACAGCCAGTGTATCAACTACCCACCTGGGGCACTTCTAGAAAAATAGATGATCCTGCCAAATCACTACGTCTTGTCCCAAGCGTTAGGATTGCTTTAGTGTTGTCATACCATCAGGCTATACGGTTGGTTGCTCCTCCAAAGAATTGCCCGATCGCTCCTCATTCATCCACGATCTTTAGTTGCTGTTCTAACTCAGTAATGCGATCGCGCAGAGGGGCCATCATTGCCTCGACCTCTGCTTCTGAATAGCGAATGGGAATATGTTGTGGACAGTTTTCGCTGCTTGCTTCCACATGAAACAGAATTACCCGTTCAATGGCCGCATTATAACCAGGCATTTGCAACTGTTTGGTCAATGCCGAATCTCCTTCAATAAATTCGGCTCTACCCCAGATCTTGATGCGTTTACGATGGCGATAGTCCATCAGAAATATAAACGCTTTATCATTACCAGATAAGTTACCAACAGTAATGTACTGGACGTTACCTGAAAAGTCAGCAAAACCCAATGTCCTTTCATCTAGAACTTTCAAGAATCCTGGTGGCCCACCACGAAACTGAATGTAAGGATAGCCATTCGAACTGACCGTACCCAAATAGAAGCCATCAAGTTGGGCAATGAATTCGGCAATTTTGGGGGTGATTGTATCATTGGCAGGGCCATTGGCAATGTATTTCTCATAGGTTTGCCGGGAACCTCGCTGTGCTTGTGCTGCTTGCACTTCTGGGGTAAAGGCGATCTCACCGAATTTACGGGGCATAGAAGTCTCCTAGGGGATAGGGATTGGGGTCTAGTGTATGCACCAAACCCTCAAACCTGGTTGTAGGGGCGTTCGGCTGAACGGCCAATGCAGCAGATAGCGATGTGCGATTTATTTCTAGCTAAGCGGCAATTGGTAACTCAATGCCAATCATGCCAACAAAACCGGGAAGCTGTTTGATGCGATCGCTCCAGGCAATTACATTGGGGTAGGGAGTGAGGTCAATGTTACCATCGGGAGCCAGGGCAATATAGGGGAAGACGGCTACATCTGCGATCGTGGGATGCCCAAGTTCCAGCCATTCGTGTTTTGCCAGGTGATCATTCAGTTGCGTCAGGATGAATTCTGATTTTTGCAGGGCTCGTTCCAGATTGATGCTGGTCGCTTTAAACCGATGATATAAACGAGCGGATTCAGGCCCCTGGCGGACTTCTCCGGCAGTTGTTGAGAGCCAACGGACAACTCGACTCAGGGGCTCCGCCTCTAACGGTAACCAGGACTCACCACCGTATTGCCGTGCCAGATACACCAGAATCGCCTGAGCGTCTGCTAAAACTGTTTCGCCATCAACTAGAACAGGAACCTGGCCAAATGGATTAAGTGCCAAAAAATCAGGTTGTTTGTGGGCACCTGTTAGCAGGTCAACCTTGATCCACTCGTACTCC
>CAZGDE010000020.1:1284-31348 GCA_964524315.1 uncultured bacterium | reverse complement strand
CACTGGCAGTATTGGAGAAACAGGGTAGCCTCGAAAAAGCGTTGGAACCATTGGGTTATACGGTTCAGTGGTTGGAGTTTGCCGCCGGTCCTCAACAATTAGAGGCATTGAAGGTGGGAGAACTGGATATTGCGTCTACGGCTGAATCGCCACCCGTTTTTGCCCAGGCATCGGGTACTGACCTGGTTTACCTGGCAACAACTCCTAAAAATGGTAAACCCGTTGCCCTACTCGTTCCCAAAGATTCATCCGCCCAGAGTATTAAAGATCTGAAAGGAAAGAAAATTGCTTTTCAAAAAGCATCGATCGGTCACTATCTATTAGTCAAAGCACTGGAGAAAGAGGGCTTAAAGCTGGAGGATGTACAGTCCGTCTTTTTACCACCTCCGGATGCGAGTTCAGCCTTCAGTCAGGGCAAAGTAGATGGTTGGTTTATTTGGGATCCATTTATTACCCGTGTAGAACAAAAGAACGTTGGTCGGGTATTGTTAGATGGTGAAAAATTACGGGATACAACCAATTTCTATTCCACCGTGCGACAGTTTGCTAAAGATAATCCGGCAGCACTGAAAGTATTTTTCCAGGAACTTGAAAAAGCAGAATTCTGGCTCAGGGAACATCCTAAAGAAGGCGCACAACTGCTAGCTCCAGTCACCCAGCTCAGTCCTGAAATTCTGGAAATTATGCACAAAAAATATGAGTATGGACTGCGACCAATTACCCCAGAGATTATTAGTAAACAACAGGAAGTTGCTGATCTATGGTACAACCTGAAGCTGATTCCCGTTAAAGTCGATGTCCGTAAAGGATTTTTGACACCGGAGGAATACGCCCAATTTACGCCCCAAGAGGTACTTGCAAAAAACTAGGTATAGCGATCCTACTTGGATTGTGAAAGGACTTTACCCACAGGAAAAGGCTTTCACAACTTCTCTTGCTCATCTACAATTGAGAACCGCTATAGCATGAATAAGTTGTCGGCTGGGATGGATATTGCTGCATCAACGATCGTGATCGTTGATGCAGTTTCTTTGTCTTTTTAAGGATACACATAGTCAGAAAACAATTAATTTGTGGATTTTCTATAGCACGCCCTGTTCATAACTTATCCTTTAGGCTATTTCTTCTAAATTCAAGATTTTTACTTGATCCATCAATAACTAAGCTTAAATAATTAGACATTCTTAATTAATTGTTAAACCCTCTCCACTCCCAAATTTATCTTTAATTGCTTCCATCTACTTATAACGATTCTATTTGGATTGTGAAAGGAATTTCCCGACAGAGGAAGACTTTCATAAAGTCTCTTATATATCAACAATTTAGGATGGCGATATGTAACTTGCTTTCAATAGTAAGGAATAAAAATGTTACAGACGTACTTGTTTTCAATTAACGTTTATGCGAAACTTCAATTAAAATCTACTGTTTTCCGATCAATTTACAGTAGAAAAGAATTATTCCATCTTCTGCTGTCTTTGTAGCTGGAGGCTCATTAGCGATGAGTTCAGAATTTAAACTTTCCCGTCGTCATTTCAATCGCCTCATTGTTCCAGGGGCGATCGGTTTTTCGACTGCTCTGGCATCTGGTACTTTAGCTCAAAATAAACCGGGCGATTTTCAGGCAAAAGTCTTACGAATGGGATTTCAAGTGTCTGGAGACCTGGTCAAAGTATCCGGTGTTTTAGAGAAGCGACTCGAACCATTAGGGGTCAAGGTCGAGTGGTCACAATTTGCCCAGGGACCACAATTAATGGAAGCTTTGCGCGTTGGTCGAATTGATGCCGGATCGGTCGGAGAAACCCCACCGATCTTTACCCAGGCTGCTGGTGGTCCCATCGTTTATGTCGTCGGAGCAAAAACTACCCCTGAAACCGGAAAAGGCAGTGTGATTGCAGTACCCCCCGACTCACCCATCAAAACTGTACGGGATATTAAAGGTCAGGATGTTATTTTTCAAGCGGCATCCGCTTCCCACTACCTCATTCTGCGGGCACTGGAAGAGGTCGGCTTAACAATCAAGGACATTAACGTCAAGAGTCTTTCTAATGTGGAAGCCCGAGCTGCGTTTCTGGCTGGTCGGATTCCAGTTTGGGTTACGGGCGATCCCCATTATGCGATCGCGCAAAAGTTTGGCAAAATTCGCGTACTCAGAGATTCCGTCGGTATCGATTCTCCCGGTGGATATTACGTTTCATACAAACCGTGGGCACAGGAAAATATTGGTTTGCTCAGAATTCTGGTCGAAGAAGTGGACAAGATTGAGCAGTGGGCTGATCGAAACAAGCAGGAGGTGGCTAAACTGCTAGCACCGGCCCAGAAAATTGATCTGGATGTAATGCAGGTTATCGTCAACCGCCGCACCTTTGGTCGCCGAGCCATTACTCCTACGCTCATGCGGGAGCAACAGCGCGTTGCCGAGTACTTCTACAAGAATGGTGTGATTCCTAAATCGGTCAACGTGAGTGAGGCACTACTGACTACAGAGCAATATGCCGCTCTGACACCCACCACCATTAGCCAGAAATAACCGTTACATCCATCGTCATCCGGCAGATTTGCAACAATCAGCGTTTCATTGGGTCACATGGGAACGTATTCCTGGTCATAGGCTGCAACGTTTTCCATGCAACCAGAAACATCCTCACGCTGTGGGGGCAATGCCCCCTTTCTAATCTCCCCTGGATCGTTCGTCCTCGATCATTCAAGAGCCAAATCTGATGCAACCAGATGATTTAGAAACCACAGGTTCAACGAGTCGGGTAGCAGTGCTGGATAACCCTGCTGCGACTACTTCTGAAATTGCAGAGGCACAAGCACCAATCGCTCATGATCCGGTTTCTCCCCTCTTTTCAACCCCTAAACGGACGGGAGTTTCCCTCTGGGTGTGGGTCGGATTGCTATTATCTCTGGGGTTACATATTAGCTTGATCGTGATCCCAACTGAGAACGAGCCGAAAGCACCTCCTCCCGTTCCTCAGGAAAAGGAAAAGCAGGTGCGTATTACCCAACTGGCAAAACTGAAGACGGTGAAGCTACCTCGGAGAGTGGTGAAACCTGCGGTTAAACCAGTCGTGCGTCAACGCACAGCCCCAGTTATTCCGCCACCCCCCAAACCACCCGCACCCAACCCAGATCTACAATCATCAATCAGTAAGCCCGCGTCAGAGGGAGCGACTGAGTCCAGTTCCTGGGAAGATTTTCCCATTTATCCGGGTTCCCAACCGGGCTGTTTTGGACTGCCCTCTTGTTTGCAAACGAATGATCCACTACAGCAGGTTGCTGATTACTACAGCAAAGAACTCCCGGCAAAAAAGTATGCAATCAAGCCAACAATCCGGGAAGCAACTCGCCAGGTGTTTCAGGTATCCCGCAAAGGCGAGGGACAGTTTTTAAGCATTATCCAAACGGAAAATGGCCAGGCGATTGTACTGTCAGATGCACCGCGATCGCTGGATGACCTGAGAAAAGCCGTGGAAGTGCCTCCCGAAGTAGCGGCTATTTTGAGTAGCCTAGCGGCAGAAAATGCGAAGCCCGATGACTTTGTGCAACCCGATTTAGCCTATGCCAAATCAACCGAAAAGGGTTATGCCTCTGGTGCTTTCATCCCCAAACCAGAAGTCGTCAATATCAGCCTGGTACGCAGTTACTCCTTCGACACAATGATGAATGAGTTCTTTCGCAGTAATCTGCAAAACGCTGGTTTTGAAGTCATCGATTTGCCGCAGGACTTTGGTGGTGGGAAACTTTACCAGGTTAATAAGGACAGCACAAAACTATATCTGAGTTTGCTACCCACGAAAAGTGGCGAGGATACGTTAATCGTCACCTGGAAAAATCAGCCCAAGTAGATTATGTCAGTTGAACTAGAATCACTTTCTGCAATCACCCTCCTCCAACACTACCGCGATCGTTCCCTTTCTCCCGTTGAAGTTACCCAGGCGACTCTGAAACGGATTGCTCACTATAATTCGCAGGTCAATGCGTTTGTGCTGGTCGATGAGACACAAGCTCTGCACGCCGCACAGGCATCAGAAGCTCGCTGGCTGCGGGGAGAGCCACTAGGACTGGCTGATGGTATGCCAACCACCGTTAAGGATTTACTGCTGACCAAAGGTTGGGCTACACGGCGAGGAAGTCGCGCGATTGACCCAAATCAACCCTGGGAGGAAGATGCACCAGCAGTTGCCCGTTTGCGATCGCAGGGAGCGATTTTTCTGGGCAAAACGACAACCTCAGAATTTGGCTGGAAAGGAGTCACCGAATCACCCTTAACGGGCATTACCCGCAATCCCTGGGATCTCGATTACACTTCTGGCGGCAGTAGTGGTGGTGCAGCCGTAGCGGCAGCATTAAATTTGGGAATGATTCATCTAAGTACCGATGGTGGTGGTTCAACGCGCCAGCCCGCTGCATTTAGCGGGGTTTTTGGCTTTAAACCAACCTTTGGACACGTAGCAGGCTACCCCTCTGCCCATACCGGAACCCTCTTTCACATTGGTGTAACAACCCGACATGTACAGGATGCTGCCTTAGCATTGAATGTGATTGCCCATCCTGATCCGCGTGACTGGTATGCTTTGCCCCATCAGGCTCAGAATTACTTGCATATCTTAGATCAGGGAGTCGCAGGTTTGCGAATTGCCTATAGCCCTAACCTGGGCTATGCCAATGTTGAACCAGAAATCGCCGCGCAGGTTGAAGCGGCAGTTCAGGTATTTGCCGAGCTAGGGGCGATCGTTGAAGCCGTTGATCCGGGATTTGACAATCCCTATCCGATCTTTCGCCTGTTCTGGATTACAGGAGCAGCGAAGTTGCTGCGAACTTTCACCCAGGAACAGAAGAACTTGGTGGAAATTGGTCTACAGTCAGCGGCAGAAGCGGGAGAGCAGATTTCTCTCAGTGATTATCAATGGGCATTGGATCAACGAGAAGCATTGGGTCGGCATCTGAATGTGTTTCACCAAACCTACGATTTGTTAATCACTCCCACGGTTCCGATTGCGGCATTTCCTGTAGGGCAAGGCTCTCCCCAGTCTGCACTGTATCCAGCAGGAGTTAACTGGACTCCGTTTACATTTCCCTTTAATCTGACCCAACAACCAGCAGCATCCGTACCCTGTGGATTTACATCCAGTGGTTTACCGATTGGGCTGCAAATTGTCGGTGCTAAGCATCAGGATGCTCTGGTACTGAGAGCTGCAAGAGCCTATGAAATAGTTAAACCCTTTCAACTGATTAATGAGTTAAACAACATCAGCATGAAGACGCCCGTTTCAATTGAATGACAACAAACTGTCATCCGGTTTGGTGACGCTTGGCATACTGAATGAGTGAATGGAAACAACCATGGTGAAAATTAATCATGAAAACGAATTGCAACTATCTACTGATGTGTTGGTGATTGGTGGTGGTCCTGCCGCTGCCTGGGCTGCCTGGGCGGCGGCGGCTCAAGGGGTTAAGGTCATCATTGCCGATAAGGGCTTTTTGGGCACAAGCGGTGCTGCCGCTGCCAGTGGCAATGGCATCATGGCTCCCTCTCCAGAGAATTGGGAAAAGGTTGCCTGGGAACGCTACCGCATCGGGCAAACATTAGCGAACCGCCGCTGGATTGAACGGGTCATCGAAAAAACCTGGCTGAGCCTGCCTCTGGTGGAGGCTTGGGGCTATCGTTTCCCAAAGGAGAACGGGGAATCGGTACGCCAGAGTTACTATGGTCCAGAGTACATGCGTGTACTCCGTAAAAATCTTCTTCGGGTTGGTGTTCAGATTCTTGATCAAAGTCCGGTTCTGGAACTGTTATTGGCAAAGGATGGTTCTGTCGCGGGCGCGAGCGGCGTACAGCGGCAACAGCATCGTACCTATACGGTCCGTGCGGGTGCGGTGGTGATGGCAAATGGGGGATGCGCCTTCTTAAGTAAAGCATTAGGCTGTAATACCAATACAGGCGACGGCTTGCTGATGGCAGTCGAAGCAGGCGGTGAACTTTCCAGTATGGAAGCGTCGAATCACTATGCCATCTCAACCGCATTCAATGCCACGGTGACACGCGGCGTTCCCTTTGGATGGGCGAGTTACACCGATGAAGCAGGCAACGATCTGGGTGGCTATATCAACGGTCGGCGTGACCCCTCGTTTCTGCCCAATGCGCTGCTGAAGGGTCCTGTTTATGCCCGTCTGGATCGCGCTACTCCAGAGGTCAAGGCAGTCATTGAAAAGTCCCATTTCATCGTTTATTTGCCTTACAAAAAGGCAGATCTTGACCCTTATACCGATCGCGTACCCGTCACCCTGTTACTGGAAGGAACCGTGCGGGGAACGGGTGGCATTCGGTTGGTCGATGATCATTGCGCTACCAAAGTTCCCGGACTCTTCGCAGCGGGAGATGCGGCTTCACGCGAGTTCCTGGCGGGATTAGCGTCTGGGGGCGGTGGTCCGAATGCTGCCTGGGCTATTTCGACCGGACAATGGGCAGGAGAGGGTGCTGCGGCTTTTGCCAAACGGGTTGGTGTTCATGCCCACGATCGCCCAGTACATCCCGCAGGGCAGGCAGGGTTGCGATCGCCCGCGCCTGAGACAGAGATCTTTGATAGCAAAGCGATCGTCCAGGGTGTCCAGGCAGAGGTGTTTCCCTTAGAGAAAAATCACTTCCGGACTGAGGCAGGTCTACTGGATTCCCTCGCCAAATTAGAAACCCTGTGGCAACAGGTACAGACCCAACCCAAACAGGAAACAGTGCGTGATCTGGAACATTCCCGCCGAGCCGCCGCACTCACAGCAGTAGCACGCTGGGCATATATCAGTGCTTTGCATCGCACCGAGACTCGTAGCGAACATATCCGAGTAGATTATCCGGAGACTGATCCCAATCAACGCTACTACCAGGCAACAGGTGGCTTAGATCAGGTCTGGGTACGACGAGATTGGATTACGGATGCGATCGCAACCCCTCCTTCGCCCCCCACCCCAACGACTGCATCAACCCTCGAAACGGGAGTTAGATCATGATCGAACTGGTCAGCCATAAGCTTTGTATTCAGTGCAATGTGTGTGTTCAGGTTTGTCCCACCAATGTCTTTGATACCATTTCCAATCAACCACCCGCGATCGCCCGCCAGGAAGATTGTCAGACCTGTTTTATGTGTGAGGCATATTGCCCTGCGGATGCCCTTTATGTCGCCCCCGAATCTCACACAAATGTAACCGTTAGTGAGGATGAATTAATTGCCAGCGGCATCATGGGTGAATACCGTCGCACACTAGGTTGGGGATACGGTAGAACCAACAATAGTGAATTGGACACAGCCCATAAACTGCGTCTACTGCCACGACCCTATCAAAGTTAGAAATGTCATTGGTCATTGGTGCTGGCAAATGACCAATGACCAATGACGAATATAGATTACAGAGGACACAAATAATGGTTACTACAACAACGACCTACGATCCAACTCTGTTTCAAGGTGCTGCCTGGTACTATGCCCGTTATCGATCGCGTTATCCCCAGGAGTTATTTAATTTACTCGCAAATCTGTTTCACTTAGATGGTAGCGGACGCTTACTCGATCTCGGTTGTGGTGCGGGATTAGTGGCAATTCCGTTGAGCGAGCGTTTCACGGAAGTTGTGGCGATCGACCCAGATGCCGATATGTTGCAGGAGGCAGAAGCAGAAGCCAACGCAACGGGAGTGAAGAATATTCGCTGGATTCAAGATCGAGCAGAGTCCGTGTCGGCGGAATTAGGGCAGTTCAAACTGGTGACCTTTGGGCGATCGTTCCACTGGATGCAGCGGGAATTGCTACTGGAAAAGTTATATCCCCTGCTCACGGATGACGGTGGCATTGCCATCTTAAAAACGGGAGATGATCCCTGGCATAGCGATCTGCCGTGGAAGCAAACGGCGATCGCCGTTGTGAAACGCTGGTTAGGCGAAGAACGGCGTACCGGGCAGGCAGGACAGGGAGTCTGGAAACCACTGGAAGTACCTCATACAGAAGTAATCGCTGGTTCCCGCTTTGCCCGTCAGGAAAGCTTTGAAATTACCTTTGAAAAGGCATGGACGATTGATTCCTATCTGGGTTATCTCTACTCCACGGCGTTTGCCTTACCATCCTTCTTTGGTGACAACCGTGAGCAATTTGAAGTTGATCTGAGGCGATCGCTCCTGGAAATTGAACCATCCGGGTATTTTACCGAACAGTTAACCGCCGGAGCGATCGTCGCCTGGAAACAGGGTTAGATGGAAACTCGCTGAGTTTAGGTATATTTTCAGCCGCCTTTTTATGGTTATTAACTTAGTAATAAAAGAAAGTGCATTAAGCAACATTCAGATAGTCTCCAGGCACGTTGATCGTGGTAGGGGCGTAGCATTCGGACATCAGCCTTGGGGCATGCCAGTGTTCCTCAGCCGAATGCCACACCCGTACAACAAGCAATGCATTCTATTCAATTGCTGGGTTGGCAGTTGGTTATTTGGGCGATCGCATTTATGACGAGTGGTCAATTGCTTAATCATTACTGCCGTTTTGCGATCGCCCTGAGTCTGTGTTTAATCATCGCTATGAATCTGCCTGTGTTGTCTACCAATGCACGGGCAGATTCCGTTTGTCCTTCTGGGATGGTTCTCATTCCAGGCGGTACATTTCAAATTGGATCAGATGATCCCCACTTTTTAGAGGAGCGATCGGCAGTTGATATCACCGTCGATCGTTTTTGCATCGATGCAACCGAAGTTACCAATGCCCAATTTGCCGAGTTTGTGCAAGCAACAGGGTACCAAACGATCGCCGAACGTCCCCTGACCAGAGAACAGTTTCCTGATTTACCCGATGACCAGCGATCGCCGGGTTCTCTGGTGTTTCAGATGGCAGAACGGGGGGCGAAATCTGTCCCAAATCTGAGTTGGTGGCACTGGACAGTGGGGGCAAACTGGCAGCATCCCCTGGGAGCCGATAGTGCGATCAACGGGAAGAAAACCTATCCAGTGGTTCACATTGCCTACGATGATGCGGTTGCCTATGCCCGCTGGGCAGGGAAATCGTTGCCTACGGAGGCACAGTGGGAATTTGCCGCGCGGGGAGGTTTGGCGGGGGCAACCTACACCTGGG
Source organism: uncultured bacterium (assembly GCA_964524315.1). Lineage (GTDB taxonomy): Bacteria > Cyanobacteriota > Cyanobacteriia > Leptolyngbyales > Leptolyngbyaceae > CAZGDE01. The sequence goes on along the minus strand of CAZGDE010000020.1, from coordinate 22,241 downwards.
GTAACGAATATTCTGAGCACAGGGCAAACACCTGGCAGGGTATTTTTCCGTTTTTCAATACAAGTGCCGATGGTTATGTCGGTGTTGCTCCGGTTGGCTCCTTTCCCCCCAATGGCTACGGACTGTATGACATGGCAGGGAATGTCTGGGAATGGACAACTGACTGGTATCAGGTTGGGCATCAATCCCACCAGGTCAACCCCACCGGTCCGCAACACACGGATAGCTTTGATCCCCATAAACCAGAAGAGCCAGCTCTGCATGTGATCAAGGGGGGATCTTACCTGTGTGCACCGAACTATTGCAGTCGTTTTCGTCCGGCAGCGCGGGAATCGGAAGCTCCCGATACGGGTACGACCCATATCGGGTTTCGTCTGGTGAAAAATTTAACATCAATCAAAATGAATCAATGAAGGATAAACTCACTCATCAATCAAAACAATCTTCTGTCAGCGGACAGTTTAATCTGTTTCAACCGGCGATCGCCCCTGTTCTGGCGGTTATCTTATTCGTCCTACTGACTTGTGTGGGTCAACCTGCCCAGGCAGCAACCTCTAAAGTTTTGCCTGCTCCGGAACCAGAGTTTCACGGCAAAGTTGGGCTCACCTATAAAGAATCCCAACCCGATTTTCCCAAGCCAGTGACCGCTCCGGCAAAGGCTCCCAACGTGTTACTGGTGCTGCTGGATGATGCCGGATTTGGACAGACAAGTACCTTTGGCGGTCCCATCGATACGCCGAATCTAACCAAACTGGCAGAACAGGGATTACGCTATAACCAATTCCATGTCACTGCTCTCTGTTCCCCGACACGGGCAGCATTGTTAACGGGACGTAATCACCATTCCGTTAATACGGGTGTTGTCGAAGAACTGGCATCAGGCTATCCGGGCTACACGACCATTCTGCCCAAAAGTGCTGCAACGGTGGCGGAAGTACTACGACAAAATGGCTACAGTACGGCAGCGTTTGGCAAATGGCACAACACACCGGATTATGAAACCAGTGCTGCCGGCCCCTTCGATCGCTGGCCCACGCACCTGGGATTTGACTATTTTTATGGTTTTCTGGGGGGTGATACGAACCAGTGGAGTCCTGCCCTGGTCGAGAATACCAAACGTATCCAGAAGCCAACCAATGCTTCGGATTACCATCTCACATCCGATCTGGCAGATCACGCGATTCAATGGATTCAAACACAACAATCCATCGCTCCAGATAAGCCTTTCTTCGCCTACTTTGCCACGGGAGCAACCCATGCTCCCCACCATGCGCCGAAAGCCTGGATTGACCGCTACAAGGGCAAATTTAACCAGGGCTGGGATAAATTGCGGGAGGAAACGTTTGCTCGCCAAAAACAACTGGGTGTGATTCCTGCCAATGCCCAATTGACTCCCCGTCCGCAGGAATTGCCCGCCTGGGATTCCCTTTCACCGGAAGAACAAAAACTTTATGCCCATCAAGCCGAAGTCTTTGCCGGATTTACTGCCCACACCGATGCCCAAGTAGGGCGGGTGATTGAGGCGATCGCGCAATTAGGTGAACTGGACAATACCCTGGTGTTCTACATCGCGGGTGATAACGGTGCCAGTGCGGAAGGTGGTTTAACGGGCAGTGTGAATGAATTAAAAGTGTTCAATGGTCTCCCCGAAGATCGGCAACAATTGCTGGCATCCCTGGATGAATTGGGTGGACCCAATACCTTTAACCACTTCCATGCCGCATGGGCATGGGCAGTCAATACGCCCTTTCAGTGGACCAAGCAAATCGCTTCGCATTTTGGCGGCACCCGTGATCCGCTGGTTATTGCCTGGGGCGATCGCATTCACGATAAAGGTGGGCTTCGCACCCAGTTTCACCATGTGATTGACATTGCGCCAACGATTCTAGAAGCTGCTGGCATTACGCCTCCAACGATCGTTAATGGTGTAGAACAACAACCGGTTGAGGGCACCAGTCTGGTTTACACCTTCGACAATTCTGATGTTGCTTCCAAGCGAACGACCCAGTACTTTGAAATGTTTGGCAATCGCGCAATTTACGATCATGGTTGGATTGCCGCTGCCCGTCATGGACGTTTACCCTGGGAACGGGTTTCCAAAACAGGCTTTGATCAGGATCGATGGGAACTGTACAACGTTGCGGAAGATTACAGTGAAGCCAATAACCTGGCAACACAGAATCCAATCAAATTGAAACAGTTACAAAAGCTGTTTCTGGCAGAAGCCCGTAAATATCAAGTCTTGCCATTGGACGATCGCCTCCTCAGTCGCTTTGATGTCAGCGGTCGCCCTAATGTTACTAGCGGACGGACTCACTTTACCTACTATCCGGGTGCAGCAAGTATTCCCGAAGGTAGTGCGCCTGACTTGAAAAATAAATCCTTCAGCATCACCGCAGCGATTGATATCCCCAAAGAGAATGATGATGTTAAAGGCGTCCTGATCGCTCAGGGTGGACGGTTTGCCGGATGGAGTTTTTTCCTGGATGATGGTAAACCCGTCTTTGCTTACAACTTCTTAGGCGTTGAGCGCACACTGATAAAATCGACGGCAACGATCCCGGTTGGGCCATCCCACGTTCGATTTGATTTTACCTTCGACGGTGGCACTCCCGGTGCAGGCGGAACGGGTAAATTATTCATCAACGATCAACCCGTGGGTGAAGGTCGTATTGCCAAAACGATTCCCTATCGTTGGGGGCTGGACGAAACCTTTGATGTTGGTCGAGATCTGGGTACTCCCGTTATCGAGGACTACACCGCACCATTTGCATTTACAGGTAACTTGCAGAACGTCACGTTGGATTTGCAGACATAGAGACTCGTTAGGAGATTTCTAGAAAACAAAATACCTGTAAGGGCAGGTTTAGCAACAGAATGACTAGCTGATACTTTGGCAAAACCTGCCCCTACTAATCCACATCCTCACTGTGCGTAAATCTCAAATCAATGTCCGAAATTTTCAGCACGATTGACCTTCGCCTGATTAATAAACTGGCATTTCTGACGCTGATCCTGACCATGTTGCTGGATACAGGCCTAAGTTTGACTGTGCAGCAAATCTGGCAACCTCTACGCGATCGCTGGTTGATTGGGCGATCGCTACTGGCAAACTTTGTCCTGGTACCATTATTGGTCTATGGACTGCTCCAAACATTGCCCTTAAGCGAATCGGTCAGTATTGGACTGACGATTATGGCAGTCGCCGCTGGCCCCCCCGTCCTACCCAAGTTGGCTCAGTTGGTGAATGGTCATCTGGCATACGCAGTTGGACTGATGATGCTGATGATTGGACTCACTGCTGTCTATATGCCATTTGCCCTATCAATTGTCTTACAGGATGTTCAGGTGAGTCCCTGGCAGATAGCAAAACCGTTGGTGACATTGATGCTGGCTCCATTGGTGATCGGGTTACTGATTCGGGCGAAGGATGAAGCGATCGCGGCAATTTTGCAGCCCTGGATGCGGCAGATTTCCAGCGCCGGATTGATTCTGGGTCTGACCACATCCCTGCTGCTGCAATTTAACAATCTCATCGCGATGGTGAAAACTGGAGAAATTGTAGTCATCATCGGGTTCATTCTCATTGCCTTTAGTTTGGGCTATTGGTTGGGAGGTCCAGACCCAGGTACCCGCCGAACCCTGGCTGTGGGAACAGCCCAACGCAATATTGCCGCCTCCCTGCTGGTTGCCAGTATCAATTTTGATGATCCGGCTGTAGTCAGTGTCATTGCAATTACCAGCCTGTTACTATTTGTGCTGATTCGGCTGCTTGCCCGACCCGCTCTTACCCAGCTCAATCAAACCGAAATTCAACAGGTTGAAATCGTACAAACTAACACCGAACCAATTGAAGTAAAACCAATTGAAATTGATCAAGCTGAAGTTTCCTGAGCGGAGGAATTGTGAAACTACTTTTATCAACGGAGTTTGCTGTCTTTTTGGAAGGGCGTTTACCAGGGGATGTAGACGTTGTCTGGGCAGATCGAGACGGAAATCTGCATGGTGATACCAGTGATGCTGAGGTGTATTTCAACCCCGGTTTACTCAAATCCTATGTACTGGACAAGGTTTTGCAGGCAACCCCTGCTTTACGCTGGCAACATACTCCCAGTGCCGGAGTCAATCATCTCCTGACTCCAACGGCTCTAGCACGAGATATCATTCTCACCAACAGTGCCGGTGTGCATGCCATCCCGATCGCCGAATTTGTGGTTGCTCTCATGCTGGATTACGCCAAGCAACTGGGAAAACTGCACCAGTTTCAACGTGAACACACCTGGGATCAGCGTTGGAAAGAAGGTATCTTTTTACAGGAGTTGTTGGACGCAACGGTTTTGATCATTGGGGCAGGCGGCATTGGTCAAGCGATCGCCCAACGTGCCAATGCTTTTGGTATGCGGGTATGGGGTAGTCGCAAACATCCCGAACCTCTGCCCCACTTTGAGAAAGTCGTTGGTGCGAATGAATGGCACCATCTATTACCTGCTGCGGATTTTGTCGTTCTGGCACTTCCCTTGACCCCGGAGACGAAGGGTATTGTCGATGGGGATGTTTTGCGATCGATGAAATCCTCTGCCTATCTCATCAACATTGCTCGGGGGGCACTGGTTGATGAAATTGCTTTATTTACTGCTCTGCAAGAAAAGTGGATTGCTGGAGCCGGGATCGATGCCTTTATCACGGAACCGTTACCACCCAACCATTCCCTGTGGTCTGTTCCCAACCTGTTTGTGACACCGCACATATCCTGGAGTTCTCGGCACAGCCGCAGACGCACAGTAGATTTGTTTTTAGACAATCTACACCGTTACCGCAATGGGCAACCTTTACTGAACGTCGTTGATCGCCATACAGGCTATTGAGTTGGTGCGGCATTCCCATCATCCGACTCAAACAAACAGTACAGAATGGAAGGACGCACACCAATATATTTGACCACCAGAATACTGAGCCACACATTCCAGACAATCATCGTAAAACTCGTTGCGATCGCCGCGCCAACAATTCCAAAAAACGGAATGAGGATGGCATTTAAACCAATATTGAGCAATGCACTACAACCAATGACCTGAAAGGATTGGTTCTGGTGCCCTGTCATAATCATTAAATAACCAACAGAGCCGCACAGGGCATTAACAAGCTGCCCCACGATCAGCACTTTTAATGACCAATCAGCAGCCGTAAAGCCTGAGCCGAACACGCTCAAAACTGGCTGAGTAAAGGTCATTAAGCAAAGTGCGATCGCGATTGTAGGATAGAAAATCCACACAGTCACATGGGAAACAACTTTTTGGAGTCCGGGTATATCTCCCTGCGTATATAGGGTAGTAAACATTGGTGCAGCAACCATATTGACAATTTGTAGAACGAAACTCGTCCATAGAGAAGTTCTCACGGCTGCGTTATAAACACCAGCAGATTCGGGACCAATTAAGGCTCCAATCATGACTGTGTCTGTTTGACTTAAAATTCCGGAGGAAGCCTGCTGAATCAGTAAGATGAAAGCAATTCCTAACCACTCTCGATATTCGTAAACAGGTGTGGTAGCGACGAAATCGCGATTTACTTTCTGCCACAGGAATCCTAATTGGCATCCGACAATTACTAAAAACATTAACGTAGCAAGCCCAATCATGGTAAGACTGGTGACAGTCTCATGCCATTGTAGAAGCAGAAATCCACTTCCCAGAACCAGGAGAGGAAACAGGATTTGGGATGGCACAAACGCTAAGGGAATATCCTCCATTGCCCTGGCGGTTTCTTCCTGTAAACTCTGTAAGGCTTGTAGCAAGACAAGACCCAGACCTAATAGAAGTGGTGTGGCATAGACAAAGGGATGGAAGTGATTGACGGTAGTAATTCCTCCAATCGCAATGGGGGCGAGTCCTAAGCCAGCCAAAAGCGTAAACAACCAACTCCCCCGCATCACTCCGTGCAATCGTTGCCAGTCCTGTTTGACGCGATACTCTGGGATCAAGCGCAGAACGGTGTGTGGTAAACCCAAACCAACGGGAATTGCCAACAGCAATGAGCAGGACATGACAAATTCATAGATGCCATATTCAGTTTTTCCCATCCACTGGGCAAGGAAGACTTGAAGTAAGTACGTTAAACCCAGACCGATCACCTTAATAACCAGAGCGATCGCCGTTTCTTTCGCTAACACGTCAATCCCAGTACAGCCCTGCGTCTGGGAGAGTAATAGATGGGTCATAATTAACACCAGGAGATACGTGTAGTCTTTTCAGTCATTTCGTATGTAGAGGCTTATCAAGAGTACTGATAAAAGACGTAGATACTGAGAGTAAAATTTATATCTCACTTGTGTAATACCAAATTAAATTACGAGCAGGTCAGATTCGGTAGGGGCGGATTTTGCAGATGAGGTATCTGTTTGATCGATAGTTCCTGGAAAAACCCACCCCTACAATTCGCTGTATCTGCGCACAATGCTCTTTAGATTGGTATGACTTATAAAAGTAATAATAAGTGATATCAACAAATGCTCATCTGATCAATCGATACAACTAAATAAATCAATAAGTGAATCAATAGATTGTTGAATTATATATATAAAATTTAACTGGCTATCACGACAAACGATTGTTTTAATAGATCAAACCAGATGCCAGATCGCGGGTAATCAGAATTTGGAATTTACCCACGGGAACACTACTATTGAGACGACGTACAAATAAATGGTAAGTGCCCGTCTCTGAATGCACATCCCGTTCCAGGGAAACAATTGGCGCATCGCTCTGGGCACTGTCTTCCAGAAAGCTACAGGCATCCAGTAAAGCGGCAACCACTTTTGGATCAGATACTCCTCCCATAGCCCGTTCCACCAGGGCGATCGCCTGATCCTGTAAACGATGTTTAATATCGACTGGTTGAGCAGAATCCGTCACGGTTTTACCCTCGCTGTGGTGTACTTCAGGGAACCTCTGTGCCAGTAGAGGCTGTCCAGATCGTAAACCATTGTTCGCGAGTCAGCTTTAAATTGATCGCAACCGTTGCCGCCCGAATTCGCTCCAGATTGCCAGTCCCCAAGATCGGCACAATTCTAGCAGGGTGGGATAACAGCCAGGCAAGTGCCACCTGATCGATAGTTACAGGAGTTGATGAATGGGTCAGTTGTGCGGCGATCTCACTTAATACTCGCCGTAACCTTTCTGCCTGTGGGCTCTCCTCGCGAAACAACCGTCCGCCTCCGAAGGGCAACCAGGCTAAGGGGGCAGTTTTGAGCCGTTGGCTCTGGTCGAGGGTGCCATCGGTAAAAGCATTCAGGTGTAAAACTGAGATTTCGATCTGGTTAGTTACCAGGGGAAAAGGCAGACGAGAGGCTAGTAAATCAAATTGGCTGGGTGAAAAATTAGATACGCCAAAATGGCGAACTTTACCCGTTTGCTGAAGATGAATGAATGCCGCCGCCGTTGCATCGGCATCCATGAATGGATCGGGACGATGGATTAACAGTAAGTCAAGATAATCCGTCCGTAAGTTTCGTAGCGATGTATCAACGGATGTCAGAATATGCTCGTAACTGGTGTCGTAATGTTTGATGGTGTGATCAGGTCGGTTACTAGAAACTAATTTGATCCCGCATTTGGTAATGAGTTGCAGTTGCGATCGCAGGGATGATTTTCCTTGTAACGCCGTCCCAAATAATGCTTCACAGGTATAGTTGCCATAGATATCAGCATGATCGATGGTGGTGATTCCCCACTCCTGACACTGCTGGATTAACGCTAAGGTTTCTTGCGGTGACTGCTGCCAACTGGCGAGTCTCCAGACACCCAAAATGAGTCTGGAGACAGTTGGACCCGCTGCATGGAGCGAGATCGCTGGAATAGGAACCGTTTGGGGAGTGGTCATGGAAAATTTCGCTTAATCAGCGATAACTACTGCGATCGCTAATCCATCATACCCCTTGCTGCCAACTGTTTGAACGATAGTTGCCTGTACCCGTGGTTCTATCGCCAGTGCCCCATTAAACCGCCGAATTCCCTGGACATTCTCGTCCGTGCTGTCGGCATCAATGACTCCTCCCTTGCGCACCACATTATCAGTGATGATCAGGCTACCCCGTCGTGTCAGTTTGAGTGCCCAGGCAAAGTACTCGGCAGTATTCACCTTATCCGCATCAATAAATACCAGATCAAAGGGAGGCTGTCCCTCGGCGGCAAGTTGCGGTAGCGTTTCCAGCGCGGGGCCCAGGCGTACTTCTACTTTGTCCGTCAGTCCGGCACGATTCAGGTTTGCCTGTGCCACTTCAGCATGTTTAGGATTGGCTTCCAGGGTGATTAATTTGCCATCGGGTGGCAACGCCCGTCCTAACCAGATGGTGCTATAACCGGCCAACGTTCCCAGTTCAAGGATACGTTTCGCCCCCTGGGACAACGCCAGGACATGCAGCAGTTTGCCTTGATTGGGGGACACATTAATCCGAGGTAGCTCCGCATCGATGGTTGATTGGATGGCTCCTTCCAATGCCGGATCGGGGGGAACAAACAAATCGGTGATATAGGTATCAACTTCAGCCCATTGTGCTTGTACTTGTACTGGTGCTTGTACCATAATTCCTCCGTTTTACGTTCTAAAGTCTGGGTCTAGCGATCGCCAATGACTGACTGCATTAGCTCACAATTGTCTTCCTCTGGTAGAAATCCACCGGCTTGCATTGTCCACAATCGGTGATAGGCACCCCGTAATGATAGAAGTTCGGTATGGCTACCGTCCTCAATAATGTGACCCCGATCAAAGACCAGAATGCGATCGAGATGGGAAATCGTAGACAAACGATGGGCAACCACAATCACGGTTTTTTCGTGCATGGCTACGTCCAGGGTTTCCTGGATCGCTTTTTCGGTAATGGAATCCAGGCTGGAGGTAGCTTCATCCAGGATCAGAATGGGGGCATCTTTGAGAATGACACGGGCGATCGCAATCCGCTGTCGCTGTCCCCCAGATAGTTTGACTCCCCGTTCGCCCACCAGCGAGTCGTAGCCGTCCGACATCGGGACAATGAAGTCGTGGGCATGGGCTTTTTCTGCTGCTTCTACCACTTCTATTTCCGATGCGTCCAACCGTCCATAACGAATATTTTCCAGCAAGGTGCGATGAAATAGGGAGGGGTCCTGGGGAATGAGGCTAATTTGCGCATGGAGAGCGTCCTGGGTCATGTCCCGGATGTCCATGTCATCAATGAGAATTTGTCCCGATTGGGGATCAAAGAGTCGCAGAATTAAATTGACAAACGTCGATTTACCAGAGCCAGAGAAACCGACCAATCCAACTCGTTCACCCGGTCGAATTATGACGGAAAGATTCTCAAAGACGGGTTTAGTGGGTGAATAGCTGAAGCAGACATGGCGAAATTCGATGCAACCCTGAGTGATCGTAGGAGCGATCGCAGTGTCGCGATCGATAATTTCATGGGGTTGGATGATTGCCCCTACACCGTTGCTGATATTGCCAACGTGTTCAAAAAATTCCAGAAATCGTTTACTTAAATTCCGGGCATCACTGATGATCAATAACGACAGGCTGGTAGCTACCACAAAATCAGCCGCCGCGATTTTTCCCTGCCCCCAGAGAGAAAGAGAGTAATACAGAGTGCCAATTTTCAGAATCGCGGCTGAAATAAATTGAAACCAGCGAATCCGTTCTGAATACCAGTTGGACTTTCTGACTTCCTTCAGTTCTCGTCTGAGTTGTTCATTCAAATACTGGCGTTCAAACCCCAGACGGGCAAACAGCTTCGTACTAACCAGATTCGTGACCGAATCGACAATGATTCCTGTAGTTGTACTGCGGGCAGCGGCCGCATTCCGGGCATGAATGCGCGAGCGCGTTGCTAACCAGAAAGAAATGCTAATAAAGCACACGGCCCAGGTTCCCACAAATACTGCCAGGGGTGGATAGGTATGATATAGCAGAACCGTCGAGACGATATAGACAATAATCACGGGCATAAACTCGCTGATCAGCATTTGCATCGTCTGGGTGACCCCCAACGATGTTTCACTGATCCGGTGGGCTAATGCACCGGCAAAACTACTGCTGAGATAACGGTGGGAATGTTGCTGTAAATAGGCATAGAGCGATCGCACAATCTGTTGGCGATGGATGGGATGACGGATGGTTTGGAGCAGTCCGGCAGACCTTCCAAAGACAACCTCTCCCACACTCAATGCTGCAAACAGCATCAGTGGTTGCTGGATCGTAGCAAAGACCAGCGTGTTGTTCCCCGTTGATTTTGTCACACTGCGAATAATTTCACCGATCGCGTAGGGCAACATAATTCCGCAGGTCGCGTGCAGAATTTCTAAAATCACAATTGTGATATACCACCAGCGGTACTGATTAACGAAATAGCAAATAAATTGAAATGGAGCTGTAGGCAAAGGAGGGGCTACCGACGCCCGTTGGAATGGTTGGAGTGGGTAAGCTTTTGGGGTGGGAAAATGGCGATCGCGACGTATCATTCTCACTCTTTTGGTTACTCTGGATCTGTCATACGGTCGAGGTCACGTACAATAAAAGTGATGTGGCTCAATCCTTCAATCATCGGTGTGAATCTGCTGATACTGCAAGGGAAGATTTATTTTGTAACTATGATTAATTTGCTCAATAATTAGTGGGATCTCATCTAGTTCATGAATCGTTGCATCAGCTTCCTTTGCTACCAGCCAGTTTGAATTCTGTTTCCAGATCGATATTATGCCAACCCGTTGCGCTCCCATAATATCGGCTTCTGGATGATCACCAACGAAAATACTTTCCTGTGCTGTGACCCCTAATCGGGCGATCGCTCGTTGAAAAATTTCGGCTTGGGGTTTTCTAACCTGTTCAATTTCTGAAATCAAGATAGTATCAAAATAATCTCGAATTTTTAGACTATCGATGACACGGTTTTGAAATTGCCCTAACCCATTGGTAATGATTCCTAGCAGATAGCCTTGCTGTTTCAACTGATTCAGCATCTCAGTGAGAGATTGAAACGGGACACAGTGGAACTGAAACTGTGTTTCGTAATCTTCCAGTAAGGTTTGCCAACTGATCGTTCTGATCCCAAATTCTGCCACCAGATCTTGATAGACTCGATCTTTCCAGACAGAACCATGACAATCCAACTCGATAAAGCGGGTTACATAATCAGTTTTAGGAATAGGCTCAAGGTGAGTAATCAGTCTGTCATATTGCGTTGTAATGAATTGTTGAATGGAAGTATCTCGATCAAGTAACGTTCCATCCAGATCGAAGAGAGCTGCTTTTATTTTTGATGGGATCGCCATTTCTAACGTACCGCATCTCCCTTGCGATATTCAGCCGTAATGTCGTCTAATTTTTGTTTCAGGTGATCATCCAGTTGGACTTCAATTGCTTTCAAACTATCTGCCAACTGCTCTGGACGACTTGCACCAATAATGGGAGCCGTGATAATGGGATTGGCTAATACCCAGGCGATCGCCAGGGTCGTCAGTGATAAACCTGCGGCATCGGCAACTGTGCGTAACTCTTCGACGGTATCGAATTCGCGATCGTGCCAGTAGCGTTCCTGGTATCGTTCTGCTGCCTGACCGAGGGTAAAGCGGGTGCCTGGAGTTGGTGCCCCGGTGCGATCGTGTTTTCCGGTCAATAAACCACCCGCCAGCGGATTGTAGGGAATCACACCCAACCCTTCCTCCTGTGCCAATGGCAACAGTTCCCGTTCAATTTCACGGAATAGGAGATTATAGCGGGGCTGAATTGAAACAAAACGGGTGAGATGTCGCACATCCGCCCGCCCCAATGCCCGACTCAGACGATAGGCGAGGAAATTAGATACACCGATGTAACGCACCTTACCCGCCCGGACGATCGCATCTAGTGCTTCCAGGGTTTCATCCAGGGGTGTCGTAGCATCATCGGAATGCAACTGATACAGGTCAACGTAGTCGGTATCCAATCGCCGTAAAGAGGCATCAATGGCATCCAGAATGTGTTTACGGGATGCCCCCTGATCCCAGGGGGCCGGGCCCACCCGACCCACACATTTTGTCGCCACGATGAATTGATCCCGTTTACCTTTCAACCAGCGACCCAGAATCTCTTCCGTGCGTCCAGCAGTCGCTAATCCACCACCGAGGGGATAGACATCCGCCGTATCGAGGAAATTGATTCCGGCAGCCGCCGCCGTATCAAGAATAGCTGTGGCAGTTGCTTCATCGGATTGTAAACCAAAGGTCATCGTGCCCAGGCAGAAGCGGGAAACCGTTAATCCGGTTTGACCCAATTTAGTCGTGGGTAGTGTCATAGCAGTGAGGAATGAAGTCTATTGTGTTGTCATTACCAAGATCTCGGAGTTCTTTGAGAACTCCGAGATCTAAAATCCCTTAGATTTAAGCTGTGACCAGATTAGATTTGCTCTGACCCAGTTTAGACTCGATCGCCGTTCCCTTAAAGAAGTTCGGGTTTGCTTCCGTGTAGAGACGTTAGGGATTCTCGAAGACATAGGCTTTGAAATCCGCTTCGGAAATCACACCTTCTTCCACCAGTTCCCAGCTTTCTGCCAGGGGCAGAGTGATATCAGGTACATCCCAATGACCAACATCAGAGGAGTAGATTGCCTGAATTTTCGCTCCCAGCGGGTTGGCTTTGTCATTGAATGCGGCGCTAATGGTGCGATCGTCGGATTCAGAACCAAAGAAGAATGGATTCACCCAGCGATCGCGGATATCCTCAATCGTTTCAATTCCAGCGGCGGCAAAGTCCTCCAGTTCGCTACCTACGGGTTCACGGCTGTAGCGGTTGAACGACGCACCTAAAACAGTGCGGGTCAACTCCTCCGGACTGAGGGAATACCCTTTGGTAATCTCACCACCAAACCGTTCAAATAATTGGAACAGTTCATTAGAGTTGGTCAGAGCTGGATTATAGTTCTGCAAAGCCTTGAGATTGCGCTTGGAGTAGCGATCGACCAGGTGAATGTAGACATGGGCACCCCAATCAGCTCCCCCTTCCAGGAAGGCTGCCCGCAATTTCGGGAAACGGCGAGTGACACCACCAAAGAACAGGGCTTTGGCAAATGCCTGGGAACCATCCGCAAAATGCCCAATATGGTTGTTCATGTAATTGCTGATCGACGATCGCCCCGTCCAGCCCTGGCTACCGTAGTGGGTGGTAATGGGCACACCCAACTCGACTACCTTCGCCCAGAAGGGATCGTAGTCGTACTCGCTATCCAGACCGAAAAAGTCAATGTAATAGGCGTATTTGGCAATTTCGGGATACTGGTCTGCCGGATACTTGTCGGCGATCGCCCGAATGGGTCGCTTCACCCCACCCGGAATATTGATCACCTTCAAGCCCAGGGTATTAACGGCGAACTCTAACTGTTCGATCGCTTCTTCGGGTGTGCCCATCGTGATGCCAGCCACCGGAGTCAGGCGATCGCTATACTTGCGATAGATGTCGGCATGGTAGTGATTGATCGCTTTTTGCAACGCCGATCGATTTTCCGGTTTGGCTCCTACTGCCGCTAAAGCATTGTTGGGAAACAGTACAGAATAGTCCGATCCCTGTTCTGCCTGCCGCTCATAGAGTAATTCTGGCAGGGTGTAGGTCGCTAGATCCAGCGTATTGCGAGTCACCCGTGCCCACCAGGGTGCCCGCAGCGTCCGATAATACTGGCGCTCTTCGGGCGTTTGTTGATACCAGTCCTTGCCTTCGCTCTTAGAGTTGAGACGATAATTTTCTGCCTTGCGTAACTCGTCTACCAGATGGGCTCCCCCGTAGTGGGAAATGTAATCCTCAAAGGCGGGGGTGAAGTCATTGGTATGCACATCCGTATCAATCACTGGATAATCCAGTTGGGCACGGATAGCAGCAGAACGGGAAGTCTGCAAACGACTTGATTCAACCATAATAATTGCCTCATGAAAGAACACGTTTTTTCACCATCGAACCATTTGGTATTGGGAAATCGGCGATTAAACTCATCCAGTAATTCCACAACACCAAAACCTTAATTACGCCACTACCAATCGCTCACTATGCTGTTGCGCCGCCAAACGATTGGGAGGACGACGTAGCCCCAGATTTTCCCGCAGCGTTTGTCCCTCGTATTCCGTCCGGAACAGTCCCCGCTTTTGCAAAATGGGAACCACCAGGTTCACAAAATCGTTTAAGCCCGTTGGCAAAATAGGTGGCATGATATTAAAGCCGTCTGCCGCACCGTTGTTAAACCATTCCTCCAGTTGATCGGCAATCGTTTCGGGAGTGCCCAAAATGGTGCGATGCCCCCGTGCCGTTGCCAGAGAAAGGTATAGCTGCCGCAGAGTCAGATTGCCACGTGTTGCCAGATCGGTGACCAGTTTGAGCCGACTCTTATTATTGTTGGTGTCACCGGGCAATTCGGGAGCGGGATCATCCAGGGAGTACTGGGTTAGATCCACTCCTTTGTAATACTGTCGCAAAATGCCCCAGGCCACATCCGGATGAATCAGGGATTGCAGAAATTCATATTTCTCCTGTGCCTCGGCTTCGGTGCGACCAATGATGGGGAAGGCTCCCGGCATAATTTTGAGATCATCGGGTGATCGCCCATACTTCGCCAACCGACCTTTGACATCGGCATAAAATTCCTGGGCATCTGCCAGGGTTTGATTGGCCGTAAAGATCACCTCCGCTGTGCGAGCAGCCAGATCCCGCCCTGCTTCCGAAGCGCCTGCCTGCACAATCACGGGATGTCCTTGAACGGATCGGGCAACATTCAACGGCCCTTTGACCGAAAAATATTTGCCTTGATGATTCAGGACATGGAGCTTATCTGGATTGAAGTAGATACCAGATTCGCGATCGCGGATAAAGGCATCGTCTTCCCAGCTATCCCACAAGCCTTTCACGACTTCGACAAACTCTTCTGCCCGCTCATACCGCTGGCTATGGTCGGGATGCTGGCTTAAGCCAAAGTTAGCGGCAGCATTCTCGTTTCCTGTGGTGACCACATTCCAACCCGCCCGTCCACCACTGAGAAGGTCGAGGGAAGCAAACTTACGGGCAAGGGTATAGGGTTCCTCGTAAGTAGTAGAGGCAGTGGCAATAAAACCAATATGTTGAGTGACAGCAGACAGGGCAGAAAAGAGAGTAACTGGTTCAAAATGAACGATCTTACCATTACGAAACTGTGACTCTGGTGTACCACCCCAGATACCCGGACTATCTGCCAGAAAAACCGCATCAAATAGCCCCCGTTCAGCGGTTTGGGCAACTTCCTTATAATGCGCAAAATTCAATCCAGCATCAATTTGCGTATCGGGATGTCGCCATGCGGAAACATGATGTCCGGTGGCTTGAATAAACGCTCCTAAACGAAACTGGCGTGTTGTACTCATAGATAAATTCGTTGCTGTCTTGTGATGACGAATTTGCATGAAGCAAATTACTACTTATGTAGAACTAATGACGATTTGATTGCTACGGCAATGACTACCCGATTCAGGTCACCAACATTTCATGGATTACGCCAACACTTTACTTCAATCAAAATCCTGATGCGAGTTGGGACCTTGAGCGCGATCGCAGTATCGTTCCTCCAAATCTAACTCCAGGTGTGGCAGCCTACTAGCAACGGGTAACGGGTTACGCAGCAAGAAATCGATATCGTGGCACAGCAAGCTGAACCAATATCCATGAATAATACACTAACTGTTAGACTATCTAACATAAAAAATATCAATCAAATCATCCCGGATAAATGTATCGCGCGCAGCATTCAGGTTTATTGATTTTGTGATAGGGTAAGTCGGTGCGTTTTTAGTGCTACCACATTGCCATAATCATTCAAGCTAGTAGCACGACATAAAAATTTACAGGTCTCCCTGGACTGCACGAGCAATGCTGCATGTATGAGATAAAATTCGAGACATTGCACTGACCATTTCCAGGTGAATAGCACTCGCATCAAGACTAATCGGTGTACTGGAAGTCAAATTTTGTAGATGACGTAGGTGAATTTCGCGTTTGATTTGATTAAGGTAGGGACGATGGGAAAGAACTTCATCAGCAATCTCAGGATCCTGAGTTGCTAATCCTGCCAGAACCCGTTGCAACAACCCTAGTACTTCCCGGTGATAAACCACAATGTCATCCCATTCTGGTTGGGCAAATGCGATTTGTTTGCGTCGTTTACGTCGAGCCAGACGCATGAGTTGGCGATCAACAATATCACCGATGGCTTCCAACTCAGTACTGATATGGAGAAGAGATAGTTCCCGACGTGTTTGCTCCTCATTGAGCATTTCGTCATTCATCTGGATCAGATAATTTTTGATTGCAGTTTCCAGGTCATCCAACTGATCATCTAAATTGCCAATCCGTTTCGGCAAGTTTTTAGCGCCATCTTCAAATGCCTGGATGCTCAGTTGTAACATTTCAGTTGCCAAGTCTGCCATACGTAGAACCTCTCGCATGGCCTGACCCAGAGCAACCGCTGGTAGGGTTAATACATCAGGATCCAGATAACGCGAGCCTTTTTCCCTCGCTTGCGCTGGATCTGGAAGTAGTTGGGTTACCAGAGCCGCTAATCGCCCAGCCAGTGGTACAAACAAAACTGCCAGGATGACATTAAAGCCCAAATGGGCAAAAGCGATCTGTGTGGCTGGAGTGGGCAAAAAGTGATTGAGTAGGTTGGCGATCGGGTTGAGTAACACCATTGCTACGATAACGCCCAGCAGTCGAGTGCCAGTGTAAATAATACCCAGTCGGCGTCCAATCATATTTCCCTGGTCTAAGGCACTCAGGAGAGGAGTCAGTGTCGTTCCAATATTTGCCCCCAGTGTTACGGCTAGTGCAGCCGTTAAAGGTAACGCCCCCCCTCCTGCCAGCACCATGACGATCCCGATCGCGGCAATGCTGGAAACGAATACTGTTGCTAACAATACTCCTAAAAGCAGTAATACCAGAGGGGATTGGGCCAGAGCTTGCATTATCGCATTCATGATTGTGCTACTGGCGATCGGCTCACTGCTAGCATCAATCATTGCCAGTCCAAGCAAAACCAGGCTGAAGCTGAATACACCTCGTCCAATATCCTTTAACCAGGTCCGTTGGGTTAAAAGGGCAAGGGCAGCCGCTAATCCCAGAAACTCTAAAGCGTAGTCTGTCAGGCGAAAAGCTAACAACTGCACAACCAGTGTAGACCCAACCGTTGCCCCCAGAAGCATGATAACTGCCGCTGCAAGAGGAACTAGCTGGGCACTGACCAAACTAATCAGGATGGACGCCGTTGCTGTGGAACTTTGAGTCAGGATGGTTACAAGCACCCCGGAACTAAAAGCGGCAAACGGGCGGGTTGCTAAAGTCATCATGACCAATCGTAAACGAGCACCCAACAACCGTTCCATAACATCGGTGACCTGCTTAATTCCATACAGGAGGAGCATTGCCCCACCCACTAATAGAACCAATAGATGGGTCGGGTCATGGGTTTTGAGCATTACACATCTCCCTACGCGCAGAATAGTTGCAGTAGTCCACGAAACTGCCGCTTATTAAGAATAGGTTAAATAAAGGTTAAAGAAAAGAAGCGTTAGGAGCGTTACTCAGTCGCCAAAGTTTAATAAAGGCAGATAAAAGATATAGAAGCAAGAACGATAAATCTAATTGATTGTCTTAACAAAAAAGAATACTTCTTCTTATTGATCATGCTATACCAGATGAAGCAATGAGGAATACGATAGGGAGAAGCGAATAAGGCAGTTTGTGAGATCGCATTCGCAAAGATAGCGTACCGTTTCACCATGTTGAGAATAGTAGTTACTGAGTGCCAGAAACAATTTGTAGCCTCAGTAGATCGCAAATAGGCAAGGAACGGGTAATGTCAAGGCAAACACAATGAAATCAAGCCATGACAAACTATCCATCCCCATTATCTGGCACTCCTTCTTTGACTATTGAAGCGATCTCGACTCCAGGACACACCAACAGTCATATGGCTTATTTAAGCAATCAAACTCATTTATTAACGGGTGATGCCTTACTTATTTGGGGATGCGATCGCACCGACTTACAATCTGGTGATGCTGGAATTCTTTACAATACAGTTACGAAACAACTTTTTACTCTGCCAGAAAACACGCTAATTTATCCCGCTCACAATTACAAAGGACGCACAGTTACTACGATTGGAGAAGAAAAACGGTTAAATCCACGATTTGCAGAACGTACCAGTGAATAATTCATCACTAATATGAATCATCTAAGATTAAGCTACACCAAGAGAATAAATGAAGCGGTATCTGCCAATGAATACTGTGGTGATTTCATATCTATCATCAGTTCGAGCGATTTCACGAGTACTCATGTTGACCCAGAGTATCCCAAGGTGAAACAAACACTATCAACTATTACAGAAATTTATGAGAACTACTTCGCTATGTATATCTAAATGTATGTAATACGAATAACAAATTTCAACTCTCTTTTTTCTACACTAATTCCTTATTTGTAGTATTTATTGCATGGGAGATAAAAATACCACAGTATTTTTTGACGTAATTCAGGAAAAACTTTGGAAACTTTACTCAAAATGCACTCACCATGAGTTCCTTGAAACTCGTGAACACTGGCTTTATCCCATCGGTCGTGTTGCTTATCAGTTACATTTATTCCCTTAATTTCGATTAGGCGTAGTTCAACATCAAAGTTGGAAGCAAAGAACAAAGAAAATGACCAACGATTGCGCTCCGATGTGTTTCTAACTTGATGAGAAGTAGAGGGTAAAGCCTACCTGTGAGACGATCTAACATATCTCCGATATTGGAGACAAATGAATTAGGAATGGGTTGTGCATCAATCATCCTGTTTTTGACTTTACCTGTAAGCCACCAGGGTTATCCTGTTTAAGAATGTTTAACAGGCCGTGATCCTTATGCTCCCCCAGTTCCCCCAAATAGCTCTTGTGAATTAGTCTGAGTTGGATAGTTAAAGATGTGAAATAATGACACGCTTGACGTCAATGCTTTCGGCGGCTTTCTGGTAGCCAGGCAGCAGCAAAGCGGATGTAGGCAAGATAAAAATATCAATCTTGCCTACTGTTGATTGGTTAGTCGATAATTTGGGGACTGGGTGTTTGAGCATTAATATCCACTTGAGATAGATTAGGCATTGCCCAACCTATCTCACCTGCTTTGAACACTTTTGCGGGAGCGATGTTGAATTCAATCACACCTGCGGGGTTGTTGCTTACAAAGGATTGCGTACCATCAACAAATTTGACCGCCAGAGGTTCGGTTAATGCTTGCGCTTCAGTGTTTGGCGCAAGCACGACTTGAATTCCTGCAGGCAAATAGTAGCCATCACAATCCCAATCATCATCCGTTTCTTGCCCTGCTGCCAGGTAATACAATTGTGTTGCTAATTTCTTTGGTTTGTTGGCATAGACTGCTAAATTACCTGCCGTTTGATTGTGACACTGTGCCCGCGTTGTCGTTGATTCCATCACAACCTTTTGAGCCTGCAACTTTGCCAACTGTTTCTGATATTGCTCCAGAGTGTAACCTGCTTGTTCAGGGTTACTTTGTACCTGGAGCAGTTGATTAATAGCTTGCGTCACTTCCGCATAATCTGCTCCTTTGCGGTGATCCTGCCCTGCCCAAGATGGGGGTGCGATGATGAAATTGACCAGAAGCACGATAACGACCACTGCCATTTTGAGAAATTTCATAGAAGACTCCTTGATTGATTAATGTTTGTCTAATTCAGGGACAATTGCCAATGGTTGTGTTTGACTTTGTAGAGTTTGACTTTGTAGAGTTTGGCTGATGGTTCTAACTAACTTCAGTAAGTACAAACCACTCATCACTAAGGTCAGAACCGCTAATCCAGGGTTTTCTAATGTGCGGCTATCAATCAGGATCAACACACCTAAGCTAATGAGAACGAAAGGAACAAGGTAATTGCCGTAACGAGTGAGGTTGTCTGCGATCGCAGGAACTTGAGTCAGTTTGTAGGCAGCAAGGCACCAAAGTCCGACCATTGAGAAAAACACACTTAAAATAATGGCGAGATTTTGCCAGGTGCAACTTGCAAACAGAGGCATGTAAATTCCAATGTTATCACCACCATTTGCAAACGTTACTGCTGCCACGCTATAAGCTTGAGGTGAAATAAAACTACTGAACCAGGCTGGCTGAGGCTGTGTTTCTTCTGATTCTGAATCATCTTCATCACTGGTACTCACCAGACGACTAATACCGATCGCAATGGGAACCAGGCCCAACAAGCCGACACAGGGCCGCGGCAATAGCAAACTGCCAAAGAAACTTGGAAGACTGGCAAGCACGAGTGCGGTAAATCCGAGATATTGCCCTGCAACGATGTGTCGCTTGTGGAAGAAAGCATTCACCTGGGAAAAGAACAGCATCAGAATCAAGATGTCATCCAGGTTGGTTGCTGTGAAAGCAGTAAAGCCCGTCGAGATTGCCGTGAAAAGTCCGCTCATGTCCATTGATTCTCCAAATTCTTTGTTCAGCTCTGTTTTATGTCGAGGTCGGACTTTGCGATAATTAATAATCGGTAAGCGCTCATTGCTCAATTAAAAAGGCGTGGCAACTGAGAGAGACAATTCAATCTATTTATTGACCAGCACCTGAACATCATCAAAATTAATGCTGGCAGGGAGAGACTGACCATTTCTCACATTGACGAACACTGTATCTTTTGCATGAGAATTGAATATCTCTGTGGTATCGCTCTCGTTAGATTGAGCTGCAAAGTCTTTGTAAACATATGTTGGAACAAACACGACTTTTGTTTCACCTGTACCTTGTTGCTGTTTGATTAACGCTGTCAATTCATCCAGCTTTTTGGCATACTCGGCGTCTAGCTTTTCATGAAGCAATTCGAGTTGTTGAGCCGCTTGTAACGTCACCTGGTAATTGTGATTAGCATTTTCCCGGTCTTCTTCTGAC
>CAZGDE010000020.1:0-1274 GCA_964524315.1 uncultured bacterium | reverse complement strand
GAGCGGTATAAGCCGAAGCGAACGAAAACAGCAGGTTTAACAGAATGAAAGGCTGCTCATCAAAGTGAGGCAAGCCAGGGATAGAATTAAATGTGATCCAACCAGCTAAGACAGTGGATTGACCAATCAAAAATGCCCAGGATCCGACTTTAGATGCCATTTTGTCAGCCACCTTCTGTCCAAAGGTTAAAGGCTGTTTCTCAGGGGGTTGAATCTTTTTCAATGTGGGCTGTTTCAAGATTACTGCCGATTGCTGTTCAGTCTGCTGTTTAGGTTGGGGTAACTGAGTTGAGTTCATGACCTGTCCTACGTTGAAGAAAATAATTGAGTTCAATATTCTCGCGAGTGCGGTTTCGTGCCTTGTTCGGTTCTCTGTATCGCACTCATCATGGTTTCAATTTAAGCAGTGTCATCAATAAGAGCAAATATTCTTTTTTGTCAAAACCATCAATTAGATTTATTGATTCTATAAAACTATTTAGAAGTAACCCTATAAAGGCATTTAGATGATTCAACCCTGAATAAGCAGGTCATTCAATCGACATTGAGTTGGATGAAATATTATTTTCCATCACTTAAATTTATTAATTCAGTAAAAAAGAGTGTTTGCTCTTATCGTTTTGACTTCCTAAGATTAACCCATGCTTCCGTACTATCTCCTATTGCAACCAATGAAAATTGGACAAAGGTCGTTCTATTAACGAATTGATGGTATTTGGAGCAATTTCTAGATTTATAGGAATTGAAACTTTATTATCACTATCATTTCGAGTGAAGGAGAAATTAATGAAAGTACTGATCCGCCTAATGTTCGTCGTTTTGTTGTTTGTCGTCAATCTGGCGATCGCTCAACCCTCCCTAGCTGATCGCCCCAAAGTCACGAAAAATCCCGACTATATTGAATTGACCAAATCTTTAGAGAACTTACTGGCGAAAAAGGAAACTCAAACAGGCAATCCAGAGCTACAGCAAAGGATTGACGAGTTGCAACTGCAAAAAGCGGTGATGGAGTCAGGCATTACCTGGGGACAATGCCGCAATGAAACAGGTAAAACCCTTGCTATTTACGGCCCCCAAGGCGAAAATTCTCAGTCTGCTGTCGATAACGAACTTTACTTTTTAGCAGATGGTCAAAGCACTCCTGATGGTTGGGATTGCAATGGCATCTATTTACCTAATGGTATTAAAGTTGCAGGAGTCGATGTCAATCAACCTTTGGCTTATAGAGCCTATTTGACATCTTTTATAATAGGAATAAGGTGCTCCAACTGACC
>CAZGDE010000019.1:20257-31505 GCA_964524315.1 uncultured bacterium | reverse complement strand
TGTCCGTACACTGTGTGCAATCGACTACATTAATTATTCTACTTTCTACGGAAAAAACTTATTAGGTGTAGCTTTAAGTCTTCATAGATTCCATTTAAAATTAGTGTAAAGTCTCAAATTCTTGATTCTTACCTGTGGCATCAGCAAAACTCTCAACCCTGGTGAAAGACCCGGAGCGTCTGGAAAATCGCTTGAAAGAAATTCCACCGGAGCCGGGTGTTTACCTGATGCGCGACGGCAGTGACCAGATTCTTTACATCGGTAAATCAAAAAAATTGCGATCGCGGGTGCGCTCCTACTTTCGGGACGAACGAAATCTGGCTCCTCGGATTGCGCTGATGGTGAAGCAGGTGGTGGAGATTGAGTTCATCGTCACCGATACCGAAGCCGAAGCACTGGCACTGGAAGCTAACCTGGTGAAGCAGCACCAACCCCACTTCAACGTGCTGCTGAAGGACGACAAAAAGTATCCCTGGCTATGTATCACCTGGTCAGAACCTTACCCACGCATTTTTATTACCCGGAAGCGACAGGCTGGCAAAGCAAAAGACCGCTTCTATGGTCCCTATGTGGATGTCGGCTTACTGCGACGGACTCTTCACTTAGTCAAGCGGATTTTCCCCCTGCGCCAGCGTCCCCAACCCCTGTTTAAAGACCGTCCCTGTTTGAACTATGACATTGGGCGCTGTCCGGGAGTCTGCCAAAAACTGGTCAGTTCCGAGGATTACCATAGGACGGTGCAGAAGGTCGCCATGATCTTCCAGGGACGAACGAAGGAACTGGAAGACATCCTCATGCAGCAGATGGAACAGGCCGCCGAAGCGCTCAATTTTGAGACTGCTGCCCGTCTGCGTGACCAAATTACTGGCTTAAAGCTGTTAGGGGCCGATCAGAAGGTTTCGTTAGCAGATGACACCGTTTCACGGGATGCGATCGCCCTGGCAGCCGATGAACATCATGCCTGTGTGCAGCTATTCCAGATTCGTGCCGGACGATTGGTGGGGCGGTTGGGGTTTGTTGCCGATGCCCAGTCGGGAACACCGGGCGCAATCTTGCAACGGGTATTGGAAGAACATTATCAGACGGTTGATCCGGTGGAAATTCCGCCCGAAGTACTGGTACAGCACGAATTACCCGAAGCCGAGATGCTGGCAGAGTTCCTCAGTACGACGAAAGGACGGAAGGTGGCGATCGTCAATCCACAACGGCAGACGAAGGCAGAACTGATCGAAATGGTGGAGCGCAACGCCGAGTACGAACTGGCACGGACCCAACGCTTTGCCGATCGCAACGCCCAAGCGATGCAAGATCTGGCAGAATTGCTCGACTTACCCGACCTGCCCCGACGCATCGAAGGCTACGACATTTCCCACGTCCAGGGATCGGATGCGGTCGCGTCTCAGGTGGTATTCGTCGATGGTTTACCGGCGAAGCAACACTATCGCCATTACAAGATCAAATCGGCCCAGGTTACATCAGGCCATTCCGACGACTTTGCCAGTATGGCGGAAGTGATTACCCGCCGCTTTCGCAAATATGCGGCGATGAAGGAACGGGGTGAACTGGTGCGCCAGGAGGAGAGTTCCGTTCTGGATCGGTATGTATCCGCCACGTCCGATTTTCCTGATCTGGTGATGATTGATGGTGGTAAGGGACAGTTGTCGGCAGTGGTGCATGTGTTGCGGGAAATGAACCTGCTAGAAGATGTGCGGGTGGTCAGTCTGGCGAAACAACGGGAGGAAATCTTTTTGCCGGGGGAATCGCTACCGTTAGGCACGGATGCGGAGCAGCCTGGGGTGCAACTGTTGCGCCGCCTGCGAGACGAAGCCCACCGTTTTGCCGTTAGCTTCCATCGGCAGCAACGGTCCGACCGGATGCGGCGATCGCGCCTGGATGAAATTCCCGGCTTGGGGCAACATCGCCAGAAGCAACTGCTGGCAACCTTCCGCTCGATTGATTACATCCGCGAAGCCAGCCCCGAACAAATTGCCTCGGTGCCTGGGATAGGACCGCGACTGGCACAGCAAATTTACGACTATTTCCATCCCCGTTACAACGATGATGAGGTAGACACAGGGGCAACACCCGATTTGAATGCCGCTCCGACCCAGTGAGAGGCAAACCACTCGTGTACCAGACTGAAAAAATCCGTAACAATAAGAGGTATGAACCAAATCGACTACCTCCGGATTAGCCTGATCGATCGCTGTAACTTCCGCTGTCAGTACTGTATGCCCGTCGGTACCGATCTGGAGTATGTGTTGCAGCAAAACCTTTTGACACAGGAAGAATTGCAGGTCTTACTGCAAGAAGTCTTCATCCCCGTGGGGTTTACCCGCTTTCGTTTGACCGGCGGGGAACCGCTGTTACGTCCCGGTGTGGTTGAGATTGTGCGGACGATCGCTGATTTCCCCGAAACGCAAGACCTGTCCATGACGACCAATGCCTTTTTGCTGAAGGAGATGGCGCAGGATCTTTACAACGCAGGCTTGCGGCGCATTAATATCAGCCTCGATTCGCTCCAGCCTGAGGTGTTTGATGAGATTATCGGCACCCGGGGACGATCGCGCTGGCAACAGGTCTGGGATGGCATTCAGGCGGCCTACGAGGTCGGTTTCAATCCATTGAAGTTAAATGTGGTCGTCATTCCTGGCGTGAACGATGGGGAAGTTCTGGATCTGGCAGCATTGACCCTGGACAAGGAATGGCACGTCCGCTTTATCGAATTTATGCCCATTGGGAACGATTACCTGTTCAAAGACCGGGGTTGGGTCAGTTCGGAAGAACTCCGCCAGCGCATTCGTGACCAATGGGATCTGACCGCTGGACAGGTACGGGGGAATGGGCCCGCCGATGTGTTTCAAATTCCCGGCGCGAAAGGTACGTTAGGGTTTATCAGCCAGATGTCGGAGTGTTTCTGCGATCGCTGCAACCGTATGCGCCTCTCCGCCGATGGCTGGCTGCGTCCTTGTTTACTGAATGAAACAGGGCAAATTGATTTGAAAACCGGGTTGCGATCGGGCGTACCGTTACACGAATTACGCCAGCAGGTCCGCGAGTTAATTAACATCAAACCCGAAATCAATTTCAAACTTCGCGAATCAGGCAGTACCACCGGAGCCTACAGCCGCACTATGTCACAAATTGGTGGTTAGAAGTATAAATTGTTCCTGATTCTGGCAGATTTTGTGTTTGAACCGTTAAACATTGTAGGGGCGTAGCATTTGGGAGGGAATTCCTGGCTTGACGCCAAGATTTTTGACCAAATGCTACGCCCCTACGTGCGGGGACACAAACTAGGTTAGAACTAGAATTGTTCTACTAGCAATAAATGTGCCAGCACATTAAACCGCCAAACTTGACCAGTTTATGTAGGGTAACTTCGTGGCTGTTGCTTTAATCTCCTCAGCGTGGGCAACCAGTTGACCGCAGGCATCCCAGGTACCTGTGATAAACATCTGATGCGGACCTGCCCCCATCGAGACAGGTGCCGAGAAGTCACCACAACGGACCTCAAGTGATTCCACATCAACCGTAATTTCTGCCTGGGGATTCGCTGTCAGAATCTCCTGTAAACGTTTCGTCGTTTCCGGTGCAGCAGTCACACAGGGAATACCCATCGCCACACAGTTACCAAAAAAGATTTCGGCAAAGCTTTCGCCTACAACTGCCGTAATTCCCCATTTTGCCAGTGCCTGCGGGGCATGTTCCCGCGATGACCCACAACCAAAATTAGCATTCACAACCAGGACAGTCGCTCCCTGGTACTGGGGTTGGTCAAAGGGGTGTTGCCCATTGGTATGGGCGCGATCGTCAGCAAACACCTGGGCACCCAGCCCATCAAACGTTACACAGCGCAGGAAACGTGCCGGAATGATCCGGTCTGTGTCGATGTCGTTACCTGTTAAAGGAATACCCCGCCCCGCAACCAATTTTACTTCGCTGACCATACGCCCGATTTTCTACACAAAACTATTAGCTATTTGAGAGATCTCTAGTATAGAGGGTGCCGGTGGTTTTCCCAGTTGCCTAATAATTAACATTGCCTCCGTGGAAAGACGGAGGCAGGTAAATTTCCCATGAACTTACAGTAGGAGTGCAACTTCCAGGCAGATTGCCTGCGTCTACCAGCATGTGGTGAATTGCATCATTTAATCTGGCATCGTTCGTTGCGATCGCCAGAGGCGGGAACTCTGAAAGGCAGTTTGCTCAACTCGTTCTCATACGCAGGTTTTATGAAGAAATCATTCCTTACGACCCTCACATTAGCCACTGTCGCCATCACAGGTTTGCCAGTTGGGGCCCAAAGTAGCAGCCAAACGATTGAACAACGCATGCAAACCACGACGGTCACCTATCGCAACACGATCGCTAACCTGAATCGGGCCAAGAACTATGCCCGTCAGGCAGCCGAAGAACGGAATGGGGGACTGCAACGCTACCGTGCCGAAGCCATTATGCATGGGCCCGTTGAGAAAACCCGCTTCGTCGAAAATGACAACGGCACGGTCACCTTTACCTTTTACGGTGGTACCCCCAATGCCGCCCCTACCATTGAAAGTGTGGTGACCGTCGCGATTAATGGCTGGAGAACCTTTGTTGACTACAACGGTGCGATCCGCCGCGTGCAGGGTTTACCCAGTAGTGTGAATGGCAGTCAGACCGTGACCCAAACTACCCAAACGACGACAGTCACCTACCGCAACACGATCGCCAACCTGAATCGGGCCAAAAACTATGCGCGTCAGGCAGCCGAAGAGCGGAATGGTGGATTGCAACGTTACCGCGCCGAAGCGATCATGCATGGGCCCGTTGAGAAAACCCGCTTCGTCGAGAATTCAGACGGCACAGTAACCTTTACCTTCTACGGTGGCACCCCCAATGCCCGACCCACCATTGAAAGTGTGGTCACCGTCGCAATCAGTGGTTGGCGCACCCGTGTTGATTACAACGGTTCCATTCGGCGGTAGTCGTGTCGTTTCCTCTATTGTCGTTCGCGCCGGAGAAAGGGGACCTCGACCAGTTCTCCGGCACTATCACCGACCTGTACCTGTAACCCTGCCCCACCTGCCTTCGTGCGGACGTATCCTAACCCGAATGCCCCCTCATCGGTAGGAGTCAGACTGGTTAAAGTACCCACTTTTTCCCCCGCGACCGTAATCGTTTCGCCGGGTGGGACAGCCGCTTTCAGGCGAATGCCCCAAATTTGCTGTTTCACGCCTTTGTAGGTGTCTAACCGGGCGATTGTCTCCTGCCCGATGTAACACCCTTTGTTAATGGATATTGCCTGCCAGAGACAAGCCTCAACGGCATTGTAATCTTCCGTGAGTTCGCGATCTGGAACCGGACGACCCTGCTCAATCCGCAGTTGCTCCCAGGTGCGATCGCCCATTGGCACGACACCGGCCTGTGTGAGATGTTGCCAGACGATTACAGCGGCAGGTCGATCCATGACGAGGGTATAACCCGGTAACGCTAACCCACTGCCAACGGCTATTCGGACGGGCTGTCCGGCGATTTCCAGTTCGCAATGACTGGCATAGGGCAGACCCGCGATCGCCCCAAACGAGTCGCCTAATAATTTCGCTAACAGGGCATCACTGGTTGATCCAACCAGGCTAAACATGGCTGTCTGATCCGTGATGTCGGTTAGTTTCACCTTGTCGCCAAAGAAAATATAGCGATCGAGCCACTTCATGAGATACTCCCGCCGTTCGGGGGAAACCACTACCAGAGCGGCATCATCCAACACATAGGCGGTTGCCAGATCAATCGTGCGTGCCGTTGACGTGACAAATATCGTGTCGCATCCCTGACCCGGCTTAAGGGTCTTGAAGTCGTTTGTACTCTGATTATGCAAGAAGTTGAGGCGATCTCTATCCGTCATTTGAATGCGTCCCCAGTGGGAGCGATCGCACAATGCCACGCCTTGCATCGCTGCCTGAATCGCATCCGCATCGTTACCAAAACTGAATGGCACCGTTAAATCTGCCTCAAACACTGCCCCGCCCGCCAACTGAGCATTTTGTAAAGTTTTTGTCATAATCGCTCTAAAAGTGATAAACGTGACGAACTCAGGTATCAAGTCAAACAGGCAAACGGGCAAAAATGGCTTCGACGAGTTGGTGGGTCTTCTCGTCCAGGCGATTCCAGTCCACTTCCCCACTGTCGTCTAACAGATTGGTATCCACCTCAACACTCTCACCGATCGCCTGATCCGGCTCATGGGATGTACCGCTCTCCACGTCATAGTAACGGAAACAAATCTGGTAGCACAGTTCCCACATGTCCAGCGTCACGGTTTGATCGTGGTGTTCTAACCGCAGGTGATAGCCCGGAAAGGGAGTCGGCAAATCAGCCAATACCTGTTCAATTTCTACTGCCTGTGCATCCGTAGTAGCAGTTTCCAATTCTGCTTGCAGTTGGCGAACCTTAAACTTCACTTCGTCGCTCACCCCTTCCTGCCATACCTGCACATCCTCATAGGTACCCTTCCAGGCCGACTGCTCAAGTTGCTTCCGCAAATTGTCAATTAACCGGATGAAGGCAGGCTGCATCAAGATCTCAGCCTGCTGCCAGGTAACCATATCTTGAAACTTCGGCATGGTTGGGGACGAAATAGATAGACGTAGCCAAACATATAAATTTACCGATAAGCGAGTGGTTAATCAAGATTCGGCAACAAAAGAATAAAAACTGTCACACTCTTAATGGATGGCATAAATTCGGCTCTATGGATAGAAAAGCCTTATGGGGTATATATTTCAGCGCAAATGAATCCATTTTTCTATGCTTACTCTCACGAAATATCTATTCAAAAAGCGTCATATTTCAGGAATAGACGTTTAATTTTCTTAATAAAGTGGGGTAACATTACTTCAGTAGGTAGAAATCCTCACTCGATTTACTACTGGTTCATTGGCTTAGTCTGTCAAGGAATCTCCTGTGGGCGGGTTGATGGTGTTACGTCGCAAACAAGCAAGTTGCCGTCTGTGATTTTCACCCTTGAGCCACCCCCTGTTGCTCAGTTATCGATTGCAAGCGCGTCTGGTTCATTTCCAGTCCTCCACTTGGGATAGGTGGGCTTCTTTGCGGATTAAGCACGGGTTGCGCGATGTGTTCTTATTTTTTGCAATTCCCACGTTCTTAATTCCCACGACCCATGTGTTGTCAAGATGAGTACTAACTTCCCCTGGTTAACGACAATTACCCTGCTGCCTCTGGTAGCGTCTCTGCTAATTCCGGTTATTCCCGACAAGCAAGGCAAGACGGTGCGCTGGTATGCACTGGCAGTAGGTTTAATCGATTTTGCACTCATCGTTTATGCGTTCTGGCAGAATTACGATTTTCAAAATCCTGGCTTTCAGATGACCGAGACCTACACCTGGTTACCACAACTGGGTTTGAACTGGTCTCTTGCAGTGGATGGAATTTCAATGCCACTGGTAGTCCTGGCAGGTTTGGTGACAACCCTTTCCATGCTTGCTGCCTGGCAGGTAACCAATAAGCCGCGCCTCTTTTATTTCCTGATGCTGGCAATGTACAGCGCCCAGATTGGGGTCTTCTGCGCTCAGGATATTTTGTTGTTCTTCTTAATGTGGGAACTGGAGTTAGTTCCGGTTTACGTTCTAATTTCTATATGGGGTGGACCAAAGCGCCTCTACGCCGCCACAAAGTTTATTCTCTATACGGCAATTGGTTCCATCTTTATTCTGGTCGCCGGTCTGGCAATGGCTTTCTACGGTGGCAATATCACCTTCGACATGCATGAGTTGGGTCTGAAGGATTATTCACTCGGCTTCGAGTTGTTGATGTATGCGGCGCTGATCATTGCCTTCGGTGTCAAGCTTCCGATCTTCCCGCTCCATACCTGGCTACCCGATGCCCACGGTGAAGCGTCTGCACCTGTTTCGATGATTCTGGCAGGTGTGCTGTTAAAGATGGGCGGTTATGCCATCATCCGCATGAACGTGGAGATGTTGACCGATGCCCACTATTATTTCGCTCCCGTTCTCGCCATCTTGGGTGTGGTCAATATTATCTACGGGGCATTGGTCTCCTTTGCTCAGCGCAACCTGAAGCGTCGGATGGCATACTCTTCCATCTCTCACATGGGCTTCGTCCTGTTAGGGATCGCTTCCTACACCGAATTAGGCATGAGTGGGGCAGTTCTCCAGATGGTATCCCACGGTCTGATTGCAGCGGCTCTGTTCTACCTGTCCGGTGTCACCTACGAACGGACTCATACCCTCAGCCTGGATCAGATGAGTGGTTTGGGTAAGTCCATGCCAACGGTGTTCGCTCTGTTCACGATTGGTTCAATGGCCTCCCTGGCACTGCCCGGTATGAGTGGTTTTGTCGGTGAACTGGCTGTCTTCCTTGGTTTTTCCACCAGTGATGCTTACACTGGTACCTTCAAAACCGTCATTGTTATGCTCTCTGCGGTTGGCTTGATTCTGACCCCGATTTATCTGCTCTCGATGCTGCGCGAAATGTTTTACGGCAAAGAGATGCCAGAGTTTAAGGCTTCAGCACTGCTGGATGCGAAACCTCGCGAAGTGTTTGTGACCGCTTGTCTGCTGTTACCCATCATCGGTATCGGTCTATATCCCAAACTGTTGACCCAAACCTACGATGTGAAAACAGTAGCAGTGGCATCCCAGGCTCGTAATGTGGCTTCGGCAGTTGCCCAACAGCCACTCCAGTTCTCGCGCATTTCCGCTGCCCCGCAACTGACAGCACCTGCAACGAGTGAGCTTTTGGGGATTGTGAAATAGTCAACGTCGGTTTTCATCCCCGTCCTTAACAACTGGACAGCCCTTTGGTTGTCCAGTTTTTTTTATGTTTAGGAGAGTTATTTTGAGGAGAGGGCGATCGCCCTATACTTTGAGGCGAATCTGTTGCAGGTAACATCCGTCATGAAAGTTGTACTTTCGCTTCTGTTTGCCCCGGTTGCATCTTTATTACTGGTCAGTAGTGCGCTAGCTGCCATTAAGACACAAGTGGTGGAGTACAAACACGGAAATACAGTCCTGGAAGGCTACCTGGCGTATGACGATGCCATTCAGGGGAAGCGTCCGGGGGTGCTAGTGGTGCATGAATGGACCGGATTAGGTTCGTATGTGAAGGGACGGGCACAACAACTAGCAAAGCTGGGTTATGTAGCGTTTGCAGTGGATATGTATGGGAAAGGTATCCGTCCCAAGAATCCCAAAGATGCGGGGGCGCAAGCGGCGATTTATCGCTCTAACCGCCAATTGATGCGCGATCGCGTCAAAGCAGGATTATCTGTGTTGCAGCAAAATTCGTTAACGGATGCCCGTCGCATTGCGGCGATCGGGTATTGCTTTGGGGGTGGTACGGTTCTGGAACTGGCGCGAAGCGGTGCCCCCGTCGTGGGAGTTGTTAGTTTTCATGGCAATCTGGATACTCCTAACCCTGCCGATGCCAAAAATATTCGGGGCAAGGTATTAGTGCTGCATGGGGCGGTTGATCCCTATGTGCCACCGGCTCAAGTTGCAGCTTTTGAGAAGGAAATGAACGATGCCCAGGTAGACTGGCAACTGGTTTCCTACGGTGGTGGCGTGGTGCATAGTTTTACCAATCCGGAGGCGGGAAATGATCCCTCTAAGGGCGCGGCTTATAATGCTGCAGCAGATCGGCGATCGTTCGCCGCGATGACTCAGTTTTTCCAGGAAATCTTCGCGATGTCTCCAGCATCTAGTTATCGACCCGGTTATCAACCACGCTGGCGTGGCCCTAAATTGGGTGGTGGCACCCGCTAATAGTTTGCCAATAGCAATCCTAGGGATTGGTGAAAAAGTTGGAGATGCTTGTCATTGGTCATTCGTCATTGGTTTTCCGAATGACCAATGACGAAGCAATTTTCCCAATTGATTAAGGACTGCTATCGGTCTCTGGCAATCCATGTACTTGCTTTGT
The DNA here is from genome assembly GCA_964524315.1 of uncultured bacterium. Taxonomy (GTDB): domain Bacteria; phylum Cyanobacteriota; class Cyanobacteriia; order Leptolyngbyales; family Leptolyngbyaceae; genus CAZGDE01. Next base: position 21,563 of record CAZGDE010000019.1, on the reverse strand, counting down.
TATGTAACCGTAGGAGAACCGAAAAGTCTCAAGAGGCAGTATAACTATTGGGTGCCTGTGACGTTATGGTGAGCGAGAGGTGGTAACGTGTTCCAATTTGTGACCAAACTGGACTACCTGCTACGGGAAACGTTGCTCGGTTTGCGCCGGGGTGGTTGGATGAACTGGGCAGCCGTCAGCACGGTGACAGTCCTGCTGTTTCTGTTTGGTGTGAGTTTACAGGCATCCTGGCACTTAGAAGGGTTGTTGAATCGGTTTGGGAGCCAGTTAGAAGTTTCGGTTTACCTGGATACAGGTGTCCAGGGAGCCGATCTGAAACCATTAGTTGCAGTCCTGCCAGAGGTCGCAGAGATTCGCAGTGTTTCTAAGGAAGAAGCCTGGGCCGCATTGATCAAAGACATGGGCGTGTCGGATATTAACGGTGCAACCCGCCAACTGGAAGGTAATCCGTTAGTGGATGAATTAAAGGTCAAGGCAAAATCACCCGAAGGCGTACCGGTTCTAGCACAAACCCTGGCAAAGATGAATGGGGTGGATGAGGTGCAGTATGTGGATGAGGCCGTCCAGCGGGTATCACAGTTGAACCGGGGGCTGAGTTGGGTCAGCCTGACAGTCACGAGTTTGTTAACCCTGACCGCGATCGCCGTCATTACCACCACCATCCGTCTGATTGTCATGGCACGTCGGCGCGAAATTGAAGTCATGCAACTGGTTGGTGCGACGACGATCTGGATTTACTTACCATTTATTCTGCAAGGTATTGTATTTGGGCTGGCAGGTGCAGCGATCGCCTGGGGCTTGATTACCAGCATCCAAAAATTCCTCACCAGTTTGCTAACCCAACAACCGGAATTTGTCCAGTTTCTGGCTAACGGATTGCAACTGAGTCCTTTCAAAAGCATCCTCTTACCCTTGATTTTGCTAGGGTTTGGTAGTTCCGTAGGAGTGCTGGGTAGTCTGTTCGCAGTCAGGCGGATTGCAGTGAAATAGGTTTCCAGTCACTCGTCAGCAACAAGGGGGGCGATCGCGATGAAATCCCAATGGGACTGTTTATTGCAAAATATTGGTGAATGGCATGGGTCGTTTACCCGGTTCTCGTCCGCTGGTGAACTGGTGGAAGATACACCGACCGTGGTTACATTAGAGGCGCGGGATAATAACCAGGCAATGCATCAGGTTGTGCAACGACTAGTACCAGGTTCGGAAGATTTGGTGCTGGATTATCGTTCCCTCAACCGCAGTATTCTGTTTTTTGAGGATGGCGCATTTTCCCAGGGATCGCTGCAATTTGGCCCCTGTTCAGAGT
>CAZGDE010000019.1:13934-20247 GCA_964524315.1 uncultured bacterium | reverse complement strand
GTTCAGAGTTTGGGGCGGAATTTGGTTTTGTCGAGCAGGACGGGGCGGGCAATCCGGGCGATCGCCGTCTGCGATTAGTGCAACTCTTCAATCGCCAGAGTGAACTTGAGCAAATTACTCTGATCCGTGAGCAACGGGCAGGTAGCACTGCGACGGAGCGTCCCCGTTTAAATCTGGGTGATCTGTTAGGCGAATGGATCGGGGAAGCGGTTACTCTCTATCCTGACTTGCGAACACCGGATCGCTACCCGACCCATCTCAAAATTTATCTGCAACATGCTAAATGTCTGGCCCAGGAGCTTTCCTTTGGCGCAGGGGGCGATCGCCGCACGATTGCATCAACCGCCACCATAGACGGTTCGACCATCCGGTTTGAGCAGGGTTCACAACCTATGCAGGTTCTCCTGTTACCGGATGGGGCTTCCTGCAACTGTCCACTTCAGATCAAATCTGGACAACCTATCATTCTGGAAGTGGGTTGGCTGGTTAAACCTGACCTGCGCCAACGGATGATTCGTAGCTACGACAGCAAAGGTGAATGGATGAGTCTGACCCTGGTGACAGAACATAAGGTTGGTTGAATAGATCGCAATGTATCGTAAAAGTACTTCCCGTAATTTATGCCAGAACCCTTGTCTAACCTCACCTTGCGTCCTGCCATTGCCGATGATGCCGTTGCTATTTTTGACCTGGTAAAGGCATTGGCCGAGTATGAAAAACTCTCCCATGCAGTGACAGGTAGCGTCGCCCAATTGCAGACCCATTTGTTCGGTAATCGCCCCTACGCGGAAGCAATTCTGGCAGAGTGGGACGGTCAGCCGGTGGGGTTTGCCCTGTTTTTTTACAACTATTCCACCTTTCTCACGAAACCCGGCATTTACTTGGAAGACCTGTTTGTATTACCGAGTCATCGTCGCAAAGGAATTGGCACTGCCCTATTAACCCATCTTGCAGAACGGGCGATCGCCGAAGGGTGTGGTCGCCTGGAATGGAGCGTTCTGGACTGGAACGAACCCGCGATCGCCTTTTATCAGCGCATGGGGGCGATCGTTTTACCAGATTGGCGCATTTGTCGAGTGACGGATGAGGCGTTGACCCAGATGGCAAATGTCCAAATGGTGAGGGAATAGGTTACTTGCTATTATCCTTTAAGACGAAACTGGGAACTGATACAGCAGCAGGAGGTCGGTTTGGCTATTTGGGTAAACGAACAGGTTGATCCGTCAGGAATTATCTACTCCTGTATTGCATGTTGTGATGAACAAATGGCGAAGGATTGTAATGAGTCCTTCGAGCAAAACCTGACCGATTTACAACGGGAGGCAGGTTGGGTGGTTAGAATGCGAACGGTTTCCTCCTGGGATGAGGTACCTGCCAGTGCCTTGAAGTTGGACTAAACCGTTGGCGGACTTTACTCAGGTAAGGGTAGGTTTTCAGTAAAGAATTTCCCAGAGCGGGAGTTTTGCAAAACGCCCCTACACGATTTACGCGACTAAGACGGTTTCGCAGAAAAAATGTCCCTGGGGTAGGGGCAGGTTTTGTCAAAGTCTCTTGCATCAGCCAGTTATTCTGTGGCTAAACCTGCCCTTACAGCTAGTTTGCTGTCTAGAGATTTCCTTAGAGATCATCTAAAACGTGGCACTGCCCATGTTGCCGTAAGAGGTGGTCACACAAAACCAGGGCAACCATCGCTTCTACCATCGGAACGGCACGGGGTAAAACACAGGGATCATGCCGTCCCTTTGCGGCCAACGTAACGGCTTCGCCAGAACGGGTCACCGTCTTTTGTTCCTTACGGATGGTGGCCGTGGGTTTAAATGCCACCCGCATCACGATATTTTCGCCATTCGAGATACCACCCTGAATGCCACCGGAGCGGTTGGTTGCCGTTCGAATATGGCCCTGCTCATCGGTATAGTATTCGTCGTTGTGTTCGCTACCCTTCATCAAGGTACCGGCAAAACCGGAGCCAATTTCAAATCCCTTTGTCGCCGGTAAGGACATGATCGCTTTTGCCAGGTCGGCTTCCAACTTGTCGAATACCGGCATACCCAAGCCAGTTGGGACGTTACGGGCGACGCACTCCAGTACACCACCCAGGGAATCACCTTCGTCGCGTACCTGTTCAATCAGGTCAATCATGCGATCGGCGCATTCGGGATCGGGACAACGGACAATCGTATTCTCGACCTGCTCCAAGGTGACACTGGATGGGTCAATCGTGGCTTCCAAATCTTTGATGCGTTTGACGTAGCCAATAATCTCCACTCCGGCGACCTGGCGCAATATCTTTTTAGCAATCGCTCCAGCCGCGACCCGCCCAATGGTTTCCCTCGCAGATGACCGGCCGCCGCCCTGCCAGTTGCGAATCCCATACTTGGCATCATAGGTTGCATCGGCATGGGAGGGGCGATATTTCACTGCCATCTCGTCATAGTCTTGAGGGCGGGTGTCTTTGTTCCGCACAATGATGGAGATCGGGGTGCCCAATGTTTGACCATTAAACACGCCTGATAGAATTTCGCAGCGGTCTTCTTCCTTGCGGGGTGTACTGATTTTGCTTTGTCCGGGACGGCGGCGATCCAGTTCAAACTGGATCTCGTCCAGGGAAATTTCAACTTTGGGTGGACAGCCATCAATGACAACGCCAACACCGCCCCCGTGTGATTCACCAAAGGTGGTGATCCGAAACAAATGTCCAAAGGTGTTGCCCATAATGTGTTGAGGTTGCGATCGGAGAGTTCGATCGTACCCGAAAACGGTAGAATGCCACAAAACATCCGCACCGGGAATTCCCGGTCGTGGATCTTCAAGTTCTTGGTACAGGGCAGGCATAGGTTGCACTGCGAGGTAAGCCATCGTTAGGTACCGTCCACCGGGTCTCATTTGCCCGACATTGGACGACCGCACTACCGTCACGTGGTACCCGCACCAGGTCGCCCCGGGAAAGATAAATGCCTCCACGTACCTGCGTAGGGCGAAAACTTTCCCATTTCTGTTGGCCGATACGTTTAATATCGACCCGATCTTTGATTTCAGTGATCTGAGCGATTACTCCACTCGGTTGTGCTAGCAGCAGCCTGCCACCCGGAATCGCCATTACCAGTGCCAGAGCTGCTAAAAGTGTGGCTGCTCTGAATTTCATAGTTCACCTCATGCCCGCCGAATTCGTTGAATTGGTACCTTATTCAACCAGAGGATTTCATCGGAATCAGAACCCTCCTGATTACCCAGATTGATATAGCCGTAGCAGAGTTCCCATTCTGCCGTTGCTTCCTTCGTGCGGGTTTGTTTATCCAGTACATCAGCCAGAATACAGTGGGCCAGTGGTTTACCTTCTATCAGGGCGATCGCCACCCGTAATTGATCCTCCGCCCCCGCCAGGTTGTTCCCCCGTCCCGACAAAACCCATCCCATATAGGTCATTAACGTGTATTTCCGTTCCTGATAGGATTCTGGCTCCAGAATAACGCGAAAGTCATTTTCCGATGCCAGACTCAAATCATCTAACCCCAACTGTACCCAATGAAACGCTTCAGTGTATTTACCCTGCTGCAGATAGGTCTGTGCCAGAATGCGGACGTTACAGCGTAGTCGTTGTACCGGATTATTAAATGCTTGTTCCAAGCACTGGGAGAGCCAATCACCCGCCTGAGCATAGGCGCTCTGGCTAGGTTGGCGCAATTCCAAACGGGCTAACCCGTTATAGGCCCTCTGGCCGCAATCCGGTAGTGGAAATTGGCATCCTGATACTCCCGCAAATCTTCCAGTACCCGTCCCAATCGAAACTGTGCCTCCATGTTGCTAGAGTCAAGGCTTATGGCACGACTGTAGTGTTCTTCTGCACGAGCCAATTGGGGCTTGCAACGATCCGCCACACTAAGGGGAATGGGTTGATTCACACAATAGAACATGTCCCCCCTGGATTTATAGATTGCTGCAATCTGGGGCAGACCAAGCCAAAAGCAGAGTAACACAGTCAACAAGACAAAGGAGACTGCGCAAATTGCCTCATCCCACCAATGTCGGGCAATTTTGAAGCTACCTAACACATGCTCCAAAGCCTGCCGTCCAGTTTTAGTCAGGGCACCCCCACCCGCCAACAGGGTCAACACACTGGGAATGATGACAGCAAACGCTCCGACAGTGTCAGGCCCCCCAGCCAAAAACCGGTTAGAAATATCGAGTAGGAGACTGAGAGAAATGGTCAAGAAAACGAGGGAAAGCCCACTCCATAGCCAGTCGTAACGGTCGAACCAGGGTAGATGATCAATCAACCACCACCAATCTTTTTTAGTCGGACTGAGCGTATCGCGCCAGTTGGTGACATTAACGACGGCATTAATTCGGGGAGTTTGCCGACTCAGACGATCGTCCAGGTCACGGATAAATTTCACCAGGTGACCGGATAACCGGGTGCGATCGCCCATGGCTACATGTACAGCGTCACGGGCAATCAACGCCTCCAATACCAACGCTGCCGATACGGTTTCAGCCGCTTCTAAATTGGCGATCGCCCCTTCGTAGCGCGCTACTGCCCGATCTAAGCGTGAAGCTCCCATGTTGCCGCTCCCAGACGAAACCGTAATACCTAAGACTAAAACCGAGTGTAGAGGTTTCAAGCAACTATCTGAGGCTTCATTAACAGAAAGACAATTTACGACAATGGCATCCTATTTCCATGCAAAAGCGCCCCCACCAGGAGGGCGCTTGACTAATTAGCAATTGCTAAATTAGGTGCAATTAACGAGTTGCGATTAACCGTTGATTGCAGGAGCTTGCAACGCAACGGGAGTTGCTTCACCAGACGCCAGGTCGAGGGGGAAGTTGTGCGCGTTACGTTCGTGCATCACTTCCATCCCCAGGTTCGCCCGGTTCAGGACATCAGCCCAGGTGTTGACAACGCGACCTTGAGAATCCAGCACGGATTGGTTGAAGTTGAACCCGTTCAGGTTGAACGCCATCGTGCTGATACCCATTGCGGTGAACCAGATGCCGATTACAGGCCATGCACCCAAGAAGAAGTGCAGTGCCCGCGAGTTGTTGAAGCTCGCATATTGGAAGATCAGGCGACCAAAGTAGCCGTGGGCGGCCACGATGTTGTAGGTCTCTTCTTCTTGCCCGAACTTGTACCCATAGTTCTGGGATTCCACTTCAGTCGTCTCGCGCACCAGCGATGAGGTCACGAGGGAACCGTGCATCGCGGAGAACAGGCTACCACCGAACACACCGGCCACACCCAGCATATGGAAGGGGTGCATCAGGATGTTGTGTTCTGCCTGGAACACGAACATGAAGTTGAAGGTACCGGAGATCCCCAGGGGCATCCCATCGGAGAAGGAACCTTGACCAATGGGATAGATCAGGAAGACGGAGGTTGCTGCTGCCAGAGGTGCAGAGTAAGCAACACAGATCCAGGGGCGCATACCCAGGCGGTAGCTGAGTTCCCACTGACGACCCATGTAGCAAGCAATACCAATCAGGAAGTGACAAACAATCAGCTGGTAAGGACCGCCGTTGTACAGCCACTCATCCAGAGAAGCCGCTTCCCAGATGGGATAGAAGTGCAGACCAATGGCGTTAGAAGAAGGCACAACCGCACCGGAGATGATGTTGTTGCCATAGATCAAGGAGCCCGCCACGGGTTCGCGGATGCCGTCGATGTCCACAGGAGGAGCTGCGACGAACGCAATGATGTAGCAGATAGTTGCTGACAGCAGGGTGGGGATCATCAGTACGCCAAACCAACCCACGTAAACGCGGTTGTCGACACTGGTAACCCACTCACAAAAACGACCCCAAGCGCTGCCGCTTTCGCGTCTTTGAATGGTTGTAGTCATAGGTGTAATAAGTCCGAAAAACTACAGAAATTCCGTAGCAAAGATGAATGTTAGGTATTTTTTACCTGCACTCATATTATTTAGATTCGTTTTTGTTTTGCCAGTAAATCTTGTTAATTTTTGTCTTCGTCTATCGCAGCCATTCGTTGTAAAACTTCATAAGACGAAAGCCTTTTCCAGCTTGGATTACACTAAAAATAGTACAGAAAATAATAATACTTAGCAGATGGATGATTGCGCTCGAAACAAAGATTTGTAACAAGCCGTCAATTCTGTCCTCTCGGCCAAATTAAACATAATCGTTTGACAGTAAGTCTTCTATCTGCGATTTTGATTAGGGACAAAAAGTTGGCCCTGGAATCTCTCTTTACACAACTAAATGCTTCGCAATATTTATTAATTAAATTCCGGCAACGACTGTTTGGATTTCGTCATGTTATTCCACAAGGAAATCGTTCCACACTGAGGTAGCC
>CAZGDE010000019.1:0-13924 GCA_964524315.1 uncultured bacterium | reverse complement strand
CCCTACTAAAGTGAACGTAGACAAACAATTTAATACACAGGCGCAAATTGAGCAGCAATATCAGCGGATTCAACAGGAATTAGTTGGTGGCATTGTGGCGCTGGTAGGTGTGTTTTGGACGGGTACCGTCTGGTATCACCTGATAGAGGGCTGGCGCTGGATTGATTCTGCCTACATGACCATGATTACCCTGGCAACGGTAGGGTTCATGGAAGTGCATGAATTGGGCGATCGCGGGCGCTTGTTCACCATGTTTCTGATCCTGTCCGGTGTCATTAGCATTGGCTATATCGTGGATCGGTTCACGGATGCGCTAATTAAGGGACATCTTCAGGAAGGGCGACGGATTAAACAACAGCAACGACTGATGAATTCTCTCAGTAAGCACTACATCATTTGTGGATTTGGTCGCATGGGGCAACAGGCAGCCCTGGAATTTCAGTCAGAGGGGGTGAGTTTTGTCGTGGTTGATTCGGCAACCGAACCCATTCAGAAAGCCCAATCCCTTGGTTATCAGGCAATGCAGGGAGATGCCACCTTGGATGAGACCCTATTCAAACTGGGAGTTGACCGGGCAATGTGTATCATTGCCGCGTTGCCATCGGATGCCGAGAATCTTTATACCGTGCTATCTGCCAAAACCTTAAATCCGAGCATTCGGGCGATCGCCCGTGCCAGTACCGAAGAAGCCCTGAAAAAACTGCAACGGGCCGGGGCGGATGCCGTCATTTCCCCCTACATCACCGGTGGTAAACGTATGGCTGCCGCCGCACTCCGTCCTCAGGTAATGGATTTCGTGGAAGGGGTTCTCAGTGGAGCCGATCGCACCTTTTATATGGAAGAGTTTCGTCTGGATAAAGGCACCTGCCCACATGTGGGAGAAACCCTACGGGATGCCAAATTGCGATCGCAATCCGGCGCATTAGTCCTGGCAATTCGGCGTAACGATGGCAGCTTAATTAGTGGCCCAAATGCCGACACGGTGTTGATGCATGACGACCAGCTTATTTGTATGGGCACAGAGGAGCAGTTACGCCGACTGAACCAGCTTCTTTGTCCATTGCGAAACCGCCCACCACGACCGCCCAAGCAGCCTTAAGTGAACTAGCAACTCGAAGCTAGCAATGGCAGTTGGACGCGCAAATATCGCGAAAGATACCGGATGCAATCGGCGCATCAATTCGTCTAATCGTCAGTTGCAACCATGACATCCGATGATTTAATCACGGCATATGCTGTTTGACCGGGAGCAAGTCCCAAGCTTTCCACCGAATGCTTGGTCACAATGGAAACAATTTCGACTCCGGGTGCCAGTTCTAGCACCACTTCCGTATTGACAGAGCCAGGAGTGATTTGCCTGACGGTACCTTTAATCGAGTTACGGGCACTGATCTTCATCGTTGAGAACCTCGCGTTGGTAATTAGTTGGTAGTCAGCATTATCTTACGTAGTAAGACATCCAGCGCACATTCTCTAACATCTTTGGTCTAGATTTGCTGACATTTACCAACTATTACCCAACTCACTTGCCCCCTTATTCCATTGCGATCGCCACATCCGTAGACTTAATCACCGCATAGGCATCGCTACCTTCTACCAACCCCAGATCCTCAGCCGAAGCTCTGGTAATGATCGAAACCAGTTCGACCTTATGCACAATTTCCAGGGTGACTTCACTGTTTACCGCTCCTGTGACAATTCGTTTTACCTTGCCCTGAAGTACATTCCGAGAACTAATTTTCAATGCCTTACGGCGACTGGCAATCTCCACATCTCCCACTGCTAAAGGCGGTTCCTGCACTTGCAGCATCGTTGCTTGAGCAGGGTGGTCGGGTGATGGCGATGGCGTTTCAGCAGGTGCAGGATTTGCCTGTTGCTCACTCAGGCTCCGCACCAGTTCTCGCAAAATTTCAGTTTTCGTGCGCTGGGAATGCTGACAAACTTCCTCCAGCAGCTTACGTTCCTCCTCAGAGGTTTGAAACGTAATCCATCCTTGCTCTTTTCTAGGCATAGTATTACCAATTTAGTTGTTACCAATTTAGTTGGTGAAAATAGTACTGACTGGTATGATCCTACCAACGGATAGGAAATGCCCAGAACCTCCTTCTAGTAGATGACAGTATGAATAGACGACGTGTAGTTACTTGCCTCAGTTTTGCGATCGCCACCTTTTTCCTGATCATTGGCTTACGGTTTATCAATCCCTCTCCGGTGAAGGCAGATACAACATTGCTAGTTTCGGCTGCCGCCAGTTTAAAGGAGGTTTTAGAAGAGATTAAACCGTTATATCAGCAGAGCCATCCTGGCATTAAGCTTACCTACAACTTTGGCGCATCCGGTGCCCTGCTGCAACAGATTGAACAAGGAGCCCCCGCTGACATTTTTATCTCTGCAGCCGCACGGCAAATGAATACATTGCAAGACAAGGGGATGCTGGTATCCGGTACGCGAGCAAATCTGGCCAATAATAAGTTGGTATTGGTGGTACCCAAGACTTCCAAAGGTGTTACCAGTTTCTTGAGCTTGAAGCAGTCAACGGTGAAGAAAATTGCGATCGGAGAACCCCGCAGCGTGCCAGCCGGACAATACGCCGAGCAACTGCTGCAAAGGCTCAAACTGTATAACGAGTTGAAACCCAAATTCGTCTACGCCAACAATGTGCGGCAGGTGTTAGCGGCTGTCGAAAGTGGCAATGCCGATGCCGGGTTTGTTTATCTGACCGATGCCAAAGTTTCTCATCAGGTGAAGGTCGCTGTCATCGCGGATGCGACCTCCCATGATCCGATCGTCTACCCGATGGCAGTCTTAAAAAATAGCAAGAGTGCCAATATGGCAAAGAATTTTGTGAAATATCTATCAGGTTCCCAAGCCAGAGGAGTCCTGAAGAAACATGGCTTCATCACACCAGCTAAGTAAGCTCGCTTCGGTGACTTGAGATGTTGCTGTGTTCTTTGCATCAGTCCCCAGCCAACCTGGTTGGTAGATTGAGGGGTAATTCATTCCATATCTCCCTATGCCTGCTGACCTCTCTCCCCTCTGGATCTCGCTGAAAACCGCAACCCTTGCCACCGTGATTACCTTTTTTCTGGGAATTGCGGCTGCTTACTGGATGTTGGGTTATCGAGGTAAAGGGAAATCCCTGATTGAGGGCTGTTTCGTCGCACCGTTGATCCTGCCACCAACAGTGGTGGGGTTTTTCCTGCTGATGCTGTTTGGGAAGTATGGGCCACTGGGTCAGTTGCTTGAACAGTGGGGGATTAGCGTGGTGTTTACCTGGTATGGAGCCGCGATCGCCGCCACCGTAGTTGCCTTCCCGCTCATGTACCGCACGGCCTTGGGGGCATTTGAACAGGTCGATACTAGTCTGCTTCAGGTTGCCAGAACGTTAGGTGCATCGGAAGCCACAGTATTTCGGCGGGTTATGCTACCCTTGGCAGCTCCTGGGATTGTGGCCGGAGCCGTTCTGGCATTTGCCCGGGCGCTGGGTGAGTTTGGTGCCACCCTGATGCTGGCCGGTAACATTCCCGGACAGACCCAGACAATTCCAATGGCAATCTATTTTGATGTCGAAGCCGGAGCCATGAATGAAGCCTGGTTTTGGGCGATCGCCATCATGTGCATTTCCCTCTCCGGAATTGTGGCAGTGAACGGGTGGCAATCCGCACGAGCAAAGCGCGTTGCCAAAGGCTCCCAGGGAGCGAGTGGATGGGTAGATCGAGACGATTGCGATCAAGGTAATGGGGAAGGTAGAAGTAACTCACAGTCAATCAGCAATCCCCCTGTCATTCCCACTGTCCGCCGCCCTAATGCCGCCGGCTTACTGCTAGACATCGAAAAAACCCTCTCCTCTTTCAGCTTGAATGTCTCTTTGCAAACGGAACCAGGCGCGACGTTAGGGTTGTTGGGTGGATCTGGTGCTGGGAAAAGCATGATCCTGCGCTGTATTGCCGGAACTGAGACACCAACCAGGGGGCGAATTGTTCTGAATGGGAGGATTTTGTTTGACGCGAAACGGAAGATCAATGTCCCCAGTCGCGATCGTCGCATTGGTCTATTAGTGCAAAACTATGCCCTGTTTCCCCACATGACAGTGGCCCGGAATATTGCGTTTGGCTTACCAAAAAGACTCTCTAAAAGTCAGGTTCGACACCAGGTAGCAGCCCACCTGCAAGCGATGCAATTGGCTGGGATGGGCGATCGTTACCCACAGCAACTTTCCGGTGGGCAACAACAACGGGTGGCATTAGCGCGGGCACTGGCAAGTCAGCCGGAAGCATTGTTACTGGATGAACCCTTTTCTGCCCTCGATACCCATTTGCGGAGTCGGTTGGAACAGGAAATGATTGAACATCTGAGCCATTATCAGGGTGTCAGTTTGTTCGTTACCCACAACCTGGAAGAGGCATACCGGGTTTGTCAGGATCTGGTCGTAATGGATGGGGGACGGGCGATCGCCCATGGGCCGAAACAGAATATCTTCGAGCATCCGCCAACCTTCACAGTTGCCCAATTAACGGGTTGTAAAAACTTTTCTCAGGCAATCCGCCTGGCACCCTCACAAATTCAAGCGACCGATTGGGGCATTAATCTGACAACGTTAGAATCGATCCCCCCGCACCTGGAGCATGTTGGCATTCGGCCCCATCAAATTATCTTTACTGACAAGCTGGATCAGGACAATACATTCCCATGCTGGTTAGTCAGAACGAGCGAAACACCCCACCGGATGACGCTCTTTCTCAAATTCGAGACACCTCTGCCACACCAACAGGACTATCACCTGCAAGCGGAAGTCTTTAAAGAGAAATGGCTGATGTTGAAGGATCAACCCTTTCCCTGGCAGATTCGGCTGGAACCATTACGGCTAATTTTGATGCAGGCGGATATGACTTAACCGTAATTGGCGATCTGTAACGGTCGGCACCCTAGGTTACGGCAAACGCAGCAACGAGATCAGATGCCATCGGTTTAAAGTTCCGGTTCGCGACTGACGATCCACTGCAACTCAAGCCAGAGGGAAGGTTCCTTCTCACGCAGAGTAGATTGTGGATCATGGACAAGATTCGTCGCGTTCAGGCAAACAACTTCCACCAGATCTAAGTGACGCGCAATGTCACGCAATAGCTTTTTCCGGGCCATAACCAATGGATGCAACCGATTGGGACAATAAATGCCGACATAGCACCACTCACGGGGCGGTTTGCCACCGGTTAATACACGCACGTGGCACTGCTCCAGTAATTCACCCACACTGGGATTAATCCGATTGGCAATTTGGACGAACTGTTCTGCCAGATTTTCTTCAGTAATCATTGTTTGCCCTTTGCCCTATGTAAAGTAACCGGTGTTCCTGGGCTATGTGGCTATGGGCAACATCAAGTACCCCTTTTTATCAAGAGGGACGTTGCATGCAACGTCCCCGGCCCAGCTAAATTCAATTCAATGAAAATCCACTAATCATGTTTATACCAGCCCCGCAATAACCGCAGGTCATTTATGCTGTGGGATTAGATTAATTAAGGATGTACTCAATCGCTGTAAAGCCCAGGTATTCAGTATCCAAAATTACTTTTGGGTCGGGGCACGGGTATTTTAGGATAGGGGTTCTGGTATTTCATTGGGAATTTAGCGATGAGCAAGCCCTTCCGTAGCTGGAATTTTTTGCCCTGGAAGGAGATGTTTCTGACAGCATTACTCGTTGTGTTAGGGGTCATGCTGCTCGATTTCGGTTTGCAGTTGGGCGGCCAGTTCCGACCAGTGGCGATCGTTGTCAACCAATTACTAGCACCACCAGTGGGAGTCATTACCCATTTTGCGATCGCCCTGGGTATTGGCATGGTGGCAGTTGCCATCCTGGAGCGAACTTTTGCCCGCCTGAATAGCAATATTCTGTGGGCTTTACTGCTCTGTTTGGCGATCGGCTTTCTGGTGCGACGCTGGTTGCCACCTCCCGCCATCCTGTTTCAGATTGAATCGTCTGAGCAGGTGTTTGGCACAATCATCGGGGTATTTGTGAAAGGAAAACCCTATTGGCGGTGGTAGGCCATTTGGTTATGCTCAACCAGCCATACTCGCCTACTCAGAGCCAAACTTTAGTGCTCAAATAAATTCTGATATTGCATTACATCCAGGGTTGCCAGAGTTGGAATGCATTGAAAGCACTGTTGCGCCAGTTCCCAACGTTCTTCGCGCTCCAGCATCGCCCGTAATTTGTGGCTAGCACCAATCAAATACCGCACATCGTTCGCCGCATAGCGTAGTTGGTCGGGGGACAGATTTGCGGCATTTCCCCAATCAGAACTTTGGGCACTTTTATCTAGTTCAACCTTTTCCAACTCCATGATCAGCTCTTTCAAACCATGTTTGGGCGAATAGGTACGGGCCAGTTTGCTGGCAACCTTAGTACAAAAAAGGGGTTTGACAGCAATCCCCAGGTGATAGTGAAGCGTTGCCACATCAAACCGGGCAAAGTGAAAGATTTTGAGGACGTCAGTAGCTTCCAGCAGGGTCTTTAAATTCGGTGCGACTTGCTGGCCCCGGGCAATGCGCACAACCGTAACCTGATCGTGGGGATCGCAGAGTTGTACCAGGCAGAGGCGATCGCGATGGGGCAATAAGCCCATGGTTTCAGTATCAGCGGCGATCGCCTCCGCCCCTAGATATTTCTCTAGTAAAGCAGCAGACAGATCGCCATCACAAATTTGAAAGTTATCCATAACGCTTGATTAATCTAAGCCTAAGCAAACAGGTTACAGGAAAAGGTGATAAGGGTCAGTAAGAGGCAACCAGACAGCCACATGTATGCTAGCCCAATCATACAAATAGATTTTTCTTGATACCTTCTCTCGCTGCTCTATCCCATTTTCCCCATCAGCGTGAAAATATTCGGTTGACAGAGAATTATATTCCTGCAAGAGGAAGAAGTAGGGACTAGTTTTACCAGTGATATGAGCGATCCTACGGTCGCAGTAATGGATTGAGTTTCCTAAACTAAGAGTAAGGAGATCGCATCTGCCAAACGCTTTCTATTTGTTCCAGATTTATAAATATGCCTGAGGAATGATGTGATTAGCGGCGTTATTTATCTCATTGCAAGTAGCTGTCAACTCATTGCTTCAAACGCATGCCATTGCTCCAAATGAGCGATGATTTGTTTAAAGTTCAGTAGCAATAATTCAATAAAACGAGTAATCAAGATTGATAATCAGAACTGATAATGTGTTCAGCTTGATAAGTCAAAACTTGGTTCGTTCCTAGCTTGCAGTGCTGTTCCGCCCAACGGTTTGCTCATCAAGTGAGTTAACAAATGTCATCCCTTACCGAAACCAGGTTGCAGATTCCTCCATCTCCCACAGATTCACCCATGTCCTACCCCGATTACATCGTGGGTGCAGCTATTTTTGATTTGAATGGTCTCCCTAAGGAGTACTTTACAACCGCTGAAAACACCAACATGAGTTGGGTACAAACTATTTTCCAGGCACTCGGGTTGCGATCGCTGCTAATATCCTCCCTGCAACTGGAAGGGTTCCATCATGCCACAATTTATGGAACTGACTACTGTGCAGTCGTCGTCAAACAGAAAGCGCACTACACCGCTTTACTGGTAAAGCAGCAAGATGATATCGTCAATCCCACCTTTATTCAGTGGGTGCAAAATTTTCCGATGACTGAGTTGAAGCAAAACCCGCGTTTTCGGGTCGCCTGAGCTAAACAACCCCCAAGTGGGTAGCGACCCCAAATTCAACCTGTTAATTACACGCCAGTAGCCGTTGCGCCCTGACCACTCACCTGTAACACCTTGACCTCGGCTGCGATGCCTGCTGTTGCCCACGCTGTCGCCATCGCAGTCTGAACCAATGTTGCTGTCTGGTCATTGGTAAGGGCTAACAGGGTTGGCCCCGCACCACTAATTACCAACCCATAAGCTCCCGCTTGCATCGCAGCCGTTTCCACGACTTCATACCCCGGAATTAGCGATTTCCGGTAAGGTTGGTGAATTCGATCCTGTAAAGCAGCACTGAGCCAATCTGCCTTGCCAGTTGCCAATCCTTGCAAAAGCAGTCCTAAATGAGCTGTATTAAAAATGGCATCAGCACGGCTGTACTGGTCTGGCAAAACCCGACGAGCTTCCCTGGTAGACAATTCAAAGGAGGGAATCGCCACCACCGGAATAATGCTGTCATGCCATGCCACATCACAGATTTGCCAATCCTGATGCAAACCACTGGCGGAGAGACGGCACCCACCTAACAAAGCTGGCACCACATTATCTGGATGGCCTTCCATGGTAACAGCGAGTTCGACGATCGCCGTCTGGCTGAGCGGGAAACCCGCCAAAGCATTGGCTCCTACCAACCCACCCACAATCGCCGTTGCCGAGCTACCCAGTCCCCGTGACATGGGTACCCCCAATTGAATATCAATCTGGACGGCGGGAGGCGACTGCTGCAACGCCTGAAAAACCTGCACGAACGCCTGATAAGCCAAATTATCAGGGGTTGTAGCCACCCGCTCTGCCCCGACCCCCTGCACCGTCATCACTAGCGGCTCAGATGAAGGGGGTAGAAGCGTAAATGTGAACCGATTGTGGAGGGTCAGCGCCGCCCCCAGGCAATCAAACCCTGGTCCTAAATTTGCCGTTGTTGCAGGCACGGCGACAGTAACAGTAGAACCCACGAACCCTCCATCAGGCTTGCCAAAACACTTCCCATCTTGCCGTGAACTGGTACCGCTGTCTAGCCTACCGGGTTAGTGGTCGGCCAAGACCGTCCTGACGGGTTAAGCACCCGCAAAACACCCTGGAAATGGATTTTAGCGATTTGAGGGAACCCTCAAATCGACCCTGACAGACTACTAGCCGGCCTTGTCATGGTGCAGAATTTCTTCCAGGGCTGGTTTTACCGTTGGGTACTGGTACTGAAAACCCGTCTCCTGAGTACGCTGGGGTAGCACCTGTTGACCTTCTAAGACAACTTTTGCGCCATCTCCCAGCAGTTTCTCCAGGGCAAAGGCAGGTACCGGCAGCCAGGAAGGACGGTTCATTACCTGGCCGATAGTAGTCGATAATTCAGCCATGCGCACCGGATTGGGAGCCGTGGCGTTAAAGGTGCCAACCATTGTAGGTTGGGTCAATGCCTGCATGATCAGACTCACGACATCATCCCGATGAATCCAGGAGAACCATTGCTTACCCGTACCAATGGGCCCGCCCGCGAACAACTTAAAGGGGGGAATCATACGGGCGATCGCCCCACCCATCCCCAACACCACGCCCAGTCGCAGGATAACCAGCCTGACACCGAAGGATTTGACGGTTTCTGCCGCCCCTTCCCAGGCCAGACACACCTCTGCCAGAAAATCATCGCCGGAGGCGCTGGCTTCATCAAACGTGGCAGTTTCACTGGTGCCGTAGTAACCAATCCCCGAAGCACTCACTAATACCTGGGGGCGGGGATTGGCCTGAGCGATCGCCGCCACGAGCATTTCGGTACCCAATTTACGGCTGTTAAGGATACCTTGCTTATGTTCGGGTGTCCACCGTTCGGTAATCGGCTCTCCGGCAAGATTAACCACACCATCGCAACCCGCGATCGCCGTCTGCCAGTCACCCAATTCCGTTGGGGTATAGGCCACAATCTCCACATTGGGAAATGCGTCTGGGGCAAATACCCGTTTGGCCCTAGTCGCATTGCGCGTCAGGACAACGATCTGGTGCCCCTCTGCCTGTAACCGTTCCACTAACCGACTACCGACAAATCCGGTCGCCCCTGTAATCGCGATTTTCATCATGCCTGTTCTCGCTCTCCATAAGCCATACCATTTGCCGCCGCATAGCGATCCATAAATCGAGTGAACCGCTCCCAGTGGTCATCCTGGTCAATTTCAAACCGACACTCCAGGCGCTCGAAATCATCCCCTTCAGGACCACCGAAAATAAACTTAACAGACGCAGGCGTAACCTGGATCTCTCCTTCGGCGTCGATTAGCCGCATGGCGTTAGCAAATTGATTGCGAAAACTGTTGAACCGTTCGATCGATTTCAACTGTCTAAAAGTCATCACCACAATGCGCAAGCCCGCCCGATTACGCCGCAGGCTCACACCATCCAGGTCTTCAGACAACCCGTCAAAAAATTGAATACAGGGAATTTGAGAAGTCATGGCAGGCGGCAACGAATAGTTTTCAGTATACAAAATCCCATCAAAATCCCATCCTGGCAGAATGAACCCTGTGGTTGGGCAAGCTAGGGTTAGGGGGCAGGGTTAGGGGAACCAAAGCACAAACAAAACTTCAAACCGCCTCCAACAGGTAATGGATTAGCGATGAGAGTTGAGCATAGCCACAACCCAGACCTAAAACACTACCCACCAACAGAACGGGTGTAGATATCACAAGGGTGACAGCGATGTGGCTAGAGCTAGTTGTACTGGCACTGATTGACCTATTGCGAATTATGGCGATCGCCCTGGTTATCTGGATTGGCTATTTACTTTATCGTGCATGGCGGCAACGCAAGGGCCCCCTACCTCCACCCGGCCCGATGCCTGCACCGCCAGAACTATCCGCTCAACAGCCACCCCCCTTGCCATCCCCTGTGATTGCGCCAACTGATGATCCGCCGTTGGCGAAAACCGCCGTTGTTAATCAACTGATAGTCAATGAATTAAGAAATACACTCGTTGATCTACTTCAGGGTGATCAGGCAGCGGCGGCCCGATTGGTTGAATACGCCTGGAGTCAATATCCCGCCCGGTCAGAGCAATGGATTTTAGAAAAGGTCATTCATGATCTTGAGCATGATCGACGGTAGTAATCCGCAACAGATTGCGCAAGATCTTCGCTCCAAGATCTTCTACAGTGGATAAGTAGGTATAGGTTGGGGTTCGGTGCCGTAATGCTCTCCCTCTGGTCTGCTGATCCGCCATTATGGTTCCAACTGGTTATTGTTGGTGCCTGGTTGGGCACGGTCGGGGGAATCGCGGAGTGGCTGCACCGCCGCACCTCAGTTAACTCGGAAATCATTCGTAAAGTCGTTCATATCGGCGTTGGTAACGTTATTCTGCTGGCCTGGTGGGTCGGAATACCAGCTTGGCTTGGGCTTGCCGCATCTGTTGCGTTCAGTATCGTAACGTTCCTGTCCTACTACGTTCCTATCCTGCCCAGCATTAATGGCGTCGGTCGCAAGAGTCTGGGTACCTTTTTCTATGCCATTAGCTTTGGTATTTTGATTGGTTGTTTCTGGAGGAGCCAACCCCACTATGCGGCGATCGGCATTCTGGTCATGACCTGGGGCGATGGATTGGCGGCTCTCGTTGGTCAACGGTTTGGTCGTCATCCCTACAAACTTTGGGATATGAAAAAGAGTTGGGAAGGTTCTTTGGCGATGGGTATCGTCAGCTATGCTGTCAGTAGCCTGATCCTTCTCTCTGTTTACGGCAACGACTGGCAGGTTTATGTCATTGCTTTGTTTGTAGCGATCGTCGCAACCAGCTTAGAGGCATTTTCCAAATATGGGATTGATAATTTGACGGTACCCATCAGCAGTGCGCTGGTCAGCTTTGGGATGGGTCAATTTCTGCTACTGGAATCATCCGTTAGAACTATGACCCGGTAACGGCCGCCGATGCAGGGTGATCCAACAGGGTGAGGCCGAAGTCTGTTACAACATGTAAGAATTCTACAGAAACAACTATGGTGATTTAACAGTCCTGTTTCAAGACAGGTAACAACCGGGTCAAGTTTCAGTCTTGCTTCTATCGTGAAAGTTATGGCATCCCCAGTGAAGTCACCCGTGATACGTGCTAACGCACCGGCTCAGATCAATGCTGCCGTTGATCCTTTGCCTTTGCTGACCCAGCCCGACCCTGACCAGATGGACAATATTAAAGCTCATCTGGATCTGGTGTTACTGGCATTAGAAGCACTGGCAGGTATTGGTTCAGAAGCAATGTTGCAGGCTGCAGCCGACCTGAATTTGGAGTCACTGGTCGCTGACCGGGTTGCCCTCTGGCGATTGCGGCAATCGAGTCCACTGCGAAAAGGGCAGGGTGGCCGGAAGAAACTTGATGTTGAGGAAGCACGGGCACTGGTTTTAATTAGCTGTCACCTGGCGAAACAACACCATGAATTGATTCGTCGGGCTGTCGCGCTGCTGGAGCAACTGACAGAACAAAATCGAGAACCGCATCAGGCTGCACTATTGGGAGATTATCTCGATGCTTTTAACAACACCTATCAGGAACGGATGGAGGACGGTGACGATGCCTCACCCACCGAGTTGACGCACCTGGCACTGAAGTTATTAATTGATCTACTTTTTTACAGTGCCGCAAATGGTTCCCGTCGTCTTTGGTTGGCATTGCTGGATCGGGCAAAGGCGGTTAATTAACGTGGCTAATTAGCCGTAATGAGGGGCGAAAACCCGGCAGCAAACGGCACTACGCCTGGTAAAAATTCCCCTCGTCATTCTGTCATCCCTTCACCCTTCCTCCACCCATTATCATTTTTTGTCCCATGTCCCACTCAGTTCTGCGACGATATACCCCTCCGACCTGCACCCTGGAGATTATCGGGAACCAATCGCCCCTGTCTCAGTGGATGGGTCAACCAGTTTTGAAAAATCTACGGTTCCAGTTGAGTTTAGATGATCCCAAACTGCCCGACGATCGCTGGGTGACCCTACGGGGCGATCGCGCTCAGTTAGATGCTCTATGCGCAGCCGTCAGTAACTATGTCCAGGGGTTTCTAGAGCAAACCGATGCGGTACTTCAGCATGACCCATTAGCCGAAGTCACAGGTGCAACACCAATGGGGGCGATTGCGGTTCTCCCAACCCGACTGGCACCACCGGCGCGATCGTCCCCACCAGTTCCCCATGCCTTAGGCATTTCTATCCAACCAAAGGGACTGGTTGCCCACGAATTAATTCTCGGAACCCTGGCAACCACCGAAACAGGGGAAACCTGTCATCTCAGTGCCATTCAACTGTTTGACCTGGCAAATGCTCTGGATGACTACGCGACAGAAATTGTTAGCCTACCCTCTTTACAACAAAAACCAGGTTGGGTACGAACCGCCCCTGCCTGGGCTCCGATCGCCGCTGTGGCATTGGTCGCTGTTGGGCTGTCCACATCATTAATTCGGTTTAATGGTACGGCTCCCATCGCCCAAACGTCTGCCCCGACAGCCAGTCAGGGAGCCAGTAGCAGCGACCAGCAAATAGCAACCCAGTTACCACCTGCAGCGACAACAACGAATAAACCACTGGTCGCCTCAAATCAAAAGTTACCAACGCCGCCGCCACCAGGGGCAACGCAAACCCCTGCTCCCTTACCAACAGTAGTTCTGCCACCGGTTATTCCTCCCAATCCAACAATGAATGGGCCGTCGGGTACTGTTCCGACGGAAACGACAACCAAACCCACTTCACCGACACCCAATAACTCAACGATCGCCCTTGCCCCTCCCGGTTCCCCAACAACCAGACGGGCACCCAGCCAGGAGTCACTGTCGGCTCCAGCAACTGCACCTGCAGCAAAATTAGCTCCAGAGATCAGTGTTGCCCGCTCCCAGGCAGCAGATTCATACGCTGCTGGTGCAACCCGAAATGACACCAACGAAGCAAGATCAACCGCATTTGATACGATTCCCCAGGTAGCGGAAGCCCGACGTTATTTCCAACAACGGTGGAACTCTCCCCAAGGACTCACCCAAACGCTCGACTACACCCTGGTAATCAATGCTGATGGTGCCATTCAGCAGATTATTCCACTCACCCAAACCTCTGGTGATTATGTCGATCGCACCGGGATTCCGCTGGTTGGTGAAACATTGGTATCACCTCTGAGCAAGGGACGTAATGCCAGGATACGCCTGGTGCTTAGCCCCGATGGCACCGTGCAAACATTCCTGGAAAAACTGG
>CAZGDE010000018.1:30952-31841 GCA_964524315.1 uncultured bacterium | reverse complement strand
TCACCGTCGCTTTGGCCAGGTAGACAAACACGGGCGCACCGATCATGGCTGTCATTACGCCAACTGGCAATTCGCGGGGGTTGAGCAGTACCCGTGCAGCAATATCCGAAACTAGCAGCAGGATTGCGCCTAACACTGCCGAATAGGGCAAAATCCAGCGATAGTCCGTTTTGATGAAAAAGCGCACCATATGCGGCACAATTAGACCAACGAAGCCAATTGGTCCCGCGATCGCCACCGAACTACCGGCCAGTAAGACGATACTGAGCGCCGCCAGCACCTTAATCCATACCGTTCGTTGTCCCAAACTTCTGGCAATATCTTCGCCCAAGCTGAGCGCCGTAATTTGCCGACCCAGCAGAAATGCCAGTAGCAAGCCACTGAGCAGGAATGGTAATACTTGCAGAAACAAGGCAAAATCTCGTCCCGATAGCGACCCTGCTAACCAGAAGCGAATTTCATCCAGCGTGCGCTGACTGACGATCAGAATGGCTGTCATCACCGAGGCAACCAATGCAGACATTGCGGCCCCGGCGATGGTCAGATTTAAGGGCGTTGCCCCACCTCGCCCTAAGGTGCCCAAAGCATACACCGACAGAGCGGCGATCGCGGCTCCCAGAAACGCGGCCCCTGCATATACGGTCAGCGATGAACTACCGAAAACGAATAGGGTCATGACAACGGCCAATGCGCCGCCTGCTTCAATTCCCAGGATGCCTGTTTCAGCCAGAGGGTTACGGGTTAAACCCTGCATCAATGCTCCTGATACTGCCAGGGCCGCTCCAACGGCTAACGCCATGAGCGAGCGGGGTAGTCGCACAGTTTGAATCACTAAATGGTCAAAGGAATCATCAAATGTCGTGAATGACTCAAGAATAGTTCTCAATGA
>CAZGDE010000018.1:26314-30942 GCA_964524315.1 uncultured bacterium | reverse complement strand
GCTCGTGCACCAAGGGTAATACTGTAGAGAAAGCAAATTACCAAGAGGGCTACCCCTAACACCAAACCCAGCCATAGTAATTGTCGGGAAGGTTTGAGAAAATTTGCTGGAGTTACAATCATGCGCTCAGGCTTTAGACTTAATGAAAATCTTTTTCAATTGTAATTCTAAGGGAACCTTCTGCAAAATTGCGATCAAGGAACGTTGATACAACTAAATTAAAATAGTGCAGCTTGCTTCATCTAATAGTCTGGACAAAATTTTGACAAGAAAGCTACCCATCACTTAGGGTGTAAATAATCACAAACACACCGGATGGATGGCTAGATGGAAGCTATTGTACAAAGCCTACGTTGTGCGTGATCCGCTGACTTCAATTTGTGCGCCAATGCGCAAACTGTAGTAGGGAATACTCAGTTGCAGAAAGTGTGTGAACAGGAATGAGGCAATTCGGTTATTCAGATCACTTTCGGGCGGCCTCGCAACTAATTCCCAATGGTTCACCTGCTGCTTGAGTCATTATCCACTAAACCGGATCAATCTCACTACCTGGAATCCGTTGTGACGGCAGTTCTCGGACAAATTGTCTATCGGCGATCGACCCTTTCCCAACGCTTCAAACGTCCACCAGAATTCCTGGAACCCCAGTCGTTAAAGAATGCCCTGGACTACATTCGAGCGAACGTTTCACAGTCATTGAACTTGGGTAATCTTGCGACCGTGATTGGATTTAGTTCTTATCACTTTGCCAGAGCCTTTAAAACCACCACCGGAATTTCTCCCTATCAGTATGTGCTGCAATGTCGAGTAGAACTGGCTCAACAGCTTTTGCAGGATAAAGCGCGATCGCTGGCTGAAGTTGCCATAGAAGCTGGGTTTGGCAACCAGAGCCACATGACCACTGTGTTCCGGCGGGTGTTGCAGACGACACCCAAGCAGTACCGTGAAGACAAGGTTTAGCCAAAAAGCGATCGTTAAGAAAATAAAGAAAAGTCTTTACAAAATAGAGAAGCCCCCTTAGGATCTTTCTAAAGATAGTTCTTTAGAAAGATGAAATCCATTTCAGACCAACCCCAATCACTTGTGCGTGCTGCAACGTTAGTAGAGCTTCAGGAAAAAGGGCAATTACTCGTGCGGTTGAACCAGCAACCTGTGGCACTGTTTTACAGCAACGATCACGTCTATGCGATTGATAATCGTTGTCCACACATGGGCTTTCCGCTACACGGTAGTGTTTGTAAAGATGGGATCGTCACCTGCCCCTGGCACTATGCCCGCTTTGACCTGGCAAGTGGTGGGACATTCGATTCCTGGGCAGATGATGTGCGATCGTTTCCAGTGCAAATTCACGATGGGGAGATTTGGGTAGATGTTGCCCCACTGAGTAACCTCAAAGCTCACCAGCAGCAACGATTACAGGATGGCCTGGAACAAGGCATTTCCCTGGTGATCGCAAAATCAGTGATTGCCCTGCTGGATTTGGGCGTTGCACCAACGGAACCGTTTCAACTTGGACTGTCCTTTGGCACGCGCTACAACAAAACTGGATGGGATACCGGGTTAACCATGCTCACCTGCATGATAAATCTGTTGCCGTATTTGGATGAGAGCGATCGCCCCCGTGCTCTCTATCAGGGACTTTCTGCGGTTGCCCGTGACAGTGCAGAAGCGCCCCCACATTTCCGAGTCCACCCCCTGCCCACAACGAACCTGGACTTTGCGACCCTAAAAGCCTGGTTTCGCCAGTTCATTGAACAGCGCGATCGCGAGGCAGCAGAACGATGTTTGGTGACAGCCGTAGAACTTGGAATTAGTCGGACTCAAATTGCTGAGATGCTATTTGTCGCAGCAACGGATCACCGTTATCTGGATGTCGGTCATGTGCTGGATTTCATCAATAAGGCGTTAGAAGCCTTGGATACAACCGATTGGCAAGACGCTGAATCTGTTCTAGCAAGTTTAGTCGCAGGGTTAGCCAACGCAACTCGTATGGAAGAAGCCAGTTCATGGCGATATCCCGTGGATTTGGTGGCAATTCTAGAAGGTGCGTTTGAGCAATTGCCGACGGCGCTAGAAGCTGGAAAATCGTATCCAGGAGCGTGGGTACAACCTCCAGAATTCCTGTCAGTGTTGTTGGGAGAGGATGCTCAAGCGATCGCCGACAGTTTATTGAATGCGTTGCGATCGGGTTGTACAGAGGCGCAGTTAGCCCAAATCGTCACCTATGCGGCTGCCCTGCGAGTCGCCCGATTCCACACGAATAACGATCATGGAGACTGGAACAGCGCCCACCATCCGTTTACCTTTGCTAACGCAGTGCAGCAAGGCATTCGTCGGGCTCCAACTATCGAACTGCTGCGGGGCGTATTCGATGCCGCCATGAGCGTTTATTTGAACCGATTTCTCAACGTGCCACCGGCTCGTTTACCAGATGCGAAGGACACCGTTGCCAATCCTGAATCCTTACTAGAGAAATTGCCTGACCTGCTCGATCGCCAGCAACAGGTGAATGAAACGGGACGATTGGTGGCGCAATATCTTTACAGTGGTGGCAATCCTAAAGCTTTGATGGCAATGCTGGCAAAACTCATGCTGCGTGAAAATCGAGATTTCCATGTGATTCAATCGATGGAAGCGGCATTCCGGTTATATTCTCAACTTGCTGATCCAACAGAAGGAGTCCCTATACTGGTAGCAACCGCACGATATCTGGCGGCTCATGCACCCACGATGCGATCGCAGGAGCAAACTTACCAGATGGCATATCGGCTGCATCGCGGCGATCGCTTGTTTGAAGATACAGGATCAGACGTTAATGCGGGATAATTTGATAGGCGCAACGTCGCTCTCCGGAGATGATATGCTCAACTCGTTGAATCTCTGTTTCATCTCCCAAGATGGCTTGAAAGATTTCTAATTCTTTCGCGCAAAGACCCGTACAAGCCGTTGCAGCCGCACAAATGGGGCAATGGTTCTCAATCAATAAAAATGATCCGTCTGTCTGAGCTTGTACCTCTGCCATGTAACCTTCATGGGTGCGGATCTCAACCAATTTATTCAAGCGTTGTTTGAGCGATCGCTTGCCTTTCATCTGCTGGTTGTAACTATCAAACTGTTGTTGGGAGCGAATTTCGAGCAGACGATCTAAACCTGCTTCACCAAACGCTTGTTTGACAGAATTCAGCAAGCTTAATGTCAGTTCTGCATACCCGTTGGGAAAGAAGCGATCGGCAGCGGCAGTCAACTGCCACAGCTTGGCAGGTCGCCCCATTGGGCGCGATTCCTCCTGATACGTGACCAACTGTTCATCTTGCAGGGCATAAAGATGCTGCCGCACTGCCATTGCCGTAATCTCTAAACGGGTAGCGAGGGCTTCTGCATCTAAGCGTCCTTCCTGCTTTAATAGCTGGACGATCGCCCGTCGTGTACGAACTGCTGTTTCTTGAGTTTGGGTTTTTCTTGCCATAGTTTGCGCTCCACCTATCTATAAAGTAAAGAACTATCTTTACAAAGTCAACGGCGATCGCGTATCCTCTTTATAAAGAAGTAGCTTTAGAAAATATGCACCCTCATTTCAGCATTCCAATTAACTGTAGACGGGTTATAGGGAGATAATATCGATGTTGCAAGGGAAGATTTTGCGCGTTGCTCGTCCAACCGATCGTCTTGATCAAGTTGTTCGTTTCTACACAGAAGGGCTAGGATTACACATCCTTTATCGGTTTGAAAACCATGACGGTTTCGATGGAGTCATGGTTGGAGTGCCCGGAGAAGCCTATCATTTTGAATTCACACATCACCGAGGCCACTCAGTAGGACGCGCTCCGACTCAAGATAATCTCATCGTCTTCTATCTTCCGGAACAATTGGAGTGGCAACAAACAATCGAACGCATGAATGCTGCTGGATATGCCCCAGTTAAATCTTACAATCCCTACTGGGATAACAAAGGCGTAACCTTTGAAGACCCAGATGGCTACCGAATTGTTTTACAAAACGATATCTGGAAGTCATAACGAGCGATCGCCCCAGAGCTTACCGCAGGAGCAACGCTAAAAATGATAGCCAATGTCGCCAGGAAAGAAAAGAATTTAAAGCTTTATCCCAAAGAGCAGACAGAACGGGGAGATATCACAATCATTCCGGCTCAGGTCAATAACTGGGCGATTTGGGAAAAGGAATATCACTTTATCTGGAGCAAAACTTGACGCCTGTAACTCTGGCAGCGATCGCCCACATAAGTCCGAGCTATTTTTCTGCTTTATTCAAACAATCCACAGGACTTACTCCGCATCAATATGTCATTCAACGCAGAATTGATCGAGCAAAACAATTGCTTTTGCAAGGGATGAGTGTAGCTGAGGTTGCCTTGAATCTAGGATTTAGCCGTCAAAGCCATCTTAGCCGTCATTTCAAACGCTTAGTAGGAGTCACGTCTAAAGAATTTTGGAAACGTCAATCGGTGTAGACCGAGTGGTATTAAGTCTTCTTCAAACCTCCAAGGATCAACGAGATCGCCGATTCTGTGAGTTCTTCAAGGGACTCTGGTGTTCGCCACTGCCAATCGGGGTTCACGTTTCTGAGATTATTTTCGGCATTAAAGTAGAAAGTTGTGATTCCCATAATGT
>CAZGDE010000018.1:0-26304 GCA_964524315.1 uncultured bacterium | reverse complement strand
GATCATCATCAACCAAGGATTGTGGGGGCAGAAATGCCCTTCATCAATACCTTTCTGTAAAAGCTGCATCCCTAGCCCAATTGGGGCTTCCCACCCAGTCAGCTTGAAATACTTCCCTTCATTCTGCATGGCCTCATGGAGCAGGATTTTTCCCTGATTGGGGTAAGCCACCTCATGGGCGACCGCCGCTCGGATGACTTGCTTCAAAGCATCTTCAGGGGAAAGTTCCTGCAAGTTCAACTGTGCAACTGCATTCAGAAATGTTGCGGCATGGCGCTTCAACACTGCCTGATACAGTTCTTCCTTGCTGCTGAAGTAGTAGTAGATCATGGCTTTTGTCACGCCCGTTTTAGAAGCAATAACCTCCGTTCGGGCTGCCATCAATCCAAAACGAGCAAATTCCTCCTCTGCCGCATCAAGAATTTGAGCCTTCGTTGCTTCTGCATCACGAGTTTGCCGCGTCGGAGATCGTCCTGATTTTGCCGCCAACTTTACTACCTGCTCCATACCGTCCTTACCCAGGATACAGCGCCTACCTTGCCACCGCCTACCTTGCCCCGCTATTTGTCGAGCTAACTAACGGGTTAGTTAGTTGTTGACAAGAGGGTGTTGTCTTCTTATACTAACTAACAGGTTAGTTAGCTGTTCTTGTGTTGCTGACTAGCCTGATACTGTCGTTCTTTTCCTACTACCATCATGACTACAACCTTGCAGAGACGCGATCGCGTCAATCTGTGGGAGCAGTTCTGCAATTGGGTCGTCAGCACCGAAAATCGCCTCTACGTCGGCTGGTTTGGCGTGCTGATGATCCCCACCCTGCTCGCTGCGACCATCTGTTTTATCCTTGCTTTTATCGCCGCCCCTCCGGTTGATATTGACGGCATCCGTGAACCCGTGGCTGGTTCATTGCTGTACGGCAACAACATCATTTCGGGGGCAGTGGTTCCGTCTTCTAATGCGATTGGGCTGCACTTCTATCCTATTTGGGAAGCGGCTTCTTTGGATGAATGGCTGTACAACGGTGGTCCTTACCAGCTTGTAGTATTCCACTTCCTGATTGGGATCTTCGCGTACATGGGGCGTGAATGGGAGTTAAGCTACCGCCTGGGAATGCGTCCCTGGATCTGTGTCGCGTACTCGGCTCCCGTTGCGGCGGCTACTGCGGTCTTTTTGATCTATCCCATCGGTCAAGGTTCCTTCTCTGATGGCATGCCATTGGGTATCAGTGGCACCTTCAACTTTATGTTCGTGTTCCAGGCTGAACACAATATCCTGATGCATCCCTTCCACATGCTGGGTGTCGCGGGAGTATTTGGCGGAGCCTTGTTTAGTGCCATGCATGGCTCATTGGTCACGTCTTCGCTGGTTCGAGAAACGACTGAAATTGAATCCCAGAACAACGGTTACAAGTTCGGACAGGAAGAAGAAACGTACAACATTGTGGCGGCTCACGGCTACTTCGGTCGGTTAGTTGGACGCACCAACGAAATTATTCTGGGGGTGAATGCCAATAGCCGCACCTTACACTTCCTCCTGGGTGCATGGCCTGTTGTTGGTATCTGGTTTACCGCATTGGGCATTAGCACGATGGCGTTTAACCTGAATGGATTTAACTTTAACCAGTCGGTGCTAGATAGCCAGGGACGCGTGATTAATACCTGGGCAGATATCCTGAATCGCGCCAACCTGGGAATGGAAGTGATGCACGAACGCAATGCCCATAATTTTCCCCTGGACTTAGCGGCAGGTGAGGCGATTCCAGTTGCACTGAAAGCACCTTCATTGGTGAGTTAATAGGGCGATCGCCACCAGTAGATGTTGTTGTGAGTTAATGAGTGCTTGAAAGAACATGCTCCTCTTTTGAGGGGCATTTTTTTGTTTACAGAAGCTGGGGCAAGAACGTAACTAACACGTTCATCAGCACCTATGCGAAGCTAGCAGGCTTTGGCAGTGGGATCTCGGCGATCGCCTTCTCAACTTATGTTGTCGGTCTGCTTCCCACGTTAATTCTGCTGGGTGGGAAGCAGACCGCATTGGACGCAAAAAGGTGACTTGATATTTGTCAGGAATACAATCTGATGCTGCTGTTAAAGTAGTTTATGTTTAGGATAATGCTTGTAAAGCGTGGATATGTTGATGCACAAGATACTGCTGCTGCTCTGCTGAAAACTGCTCAGGACAGATCACAACTCCAGTACCAATGCCATCCACTAAAGCGATGAGCGCATTCGCTTCAAGGGTCAAATCTAAATCGGCTCGAATCAGCTTAGCAACTTGCAAATTGGCTAACTCCTGATAAAGAATTTGCCGGATGCGATCGTAGCGTTCTTGATGCTGTTGAATTAGGCGATCGCGCCCGATCGAATAGCCCAAAAATGCAATCCACACTTTCCAGTCATCCCTATCACGGTCTGTTAGAGGTAGAGCCGCAGTAATCATTTGTTCTAATCGGTCGATGCCTTGTTGCCCCTTAGCATACGCTCTCATAGACGCTAAAGTAGATTCAACCACTTGCTCTAAAGCAAATAAGATGAGTTCTTCTTTATCCCGAAAGTAGTGCGTGACCACTCCAGTGGAAGCACCCAGTTCTTGCGCGATCGCCCGCATACTGGTGCGATCCAGTCCTTCCCGAACAATGACTCGCCATGCCGCTTGTGCCACTTCAAGGCGGCGATCGTCATACCCCATAGCATTCCTCAGTTTGCAGCGATACACCGCAACTATCTTGACTTACATCATAACAGTTGTTATGTTTCTGTATAACATAACAACTGTTGTCATTTTCAACTTTATGATTAGACTAAGCAAACCCGATAATATGGTAGCGATACTGTCCATCGCTGAGGCGATCGGGTTTCAGCCAGGTGAGTTGGAGGTGGTGCATCAACTGCTGACCGATTATTTTACTGATGATGGTGGTCGTGATCCTCTACAAAACGGTAACGCCCAACGGTTCTGGCTCACCTATGACCAAGACAACGATGGAGTAATCGGAGTGGCTTATTGTGAACCCGAACGCATGACGGATCAGACCTGGAATCTGCAACTGATCGCAATTCACCCCAATCATCAAGGACAGGGACACGGTGGCAAGCTATTGTGCCATGTCGAAGAAACGTTGAAAGCACATGGTGGACGAATGCTACTGGTGGAGACGTTAGCGAGTTTCGACCTGGCGCAAGCATTTTACCAAAAGTATGGCTATGAGGAAGAGGCACGGATTCGTGACTTTTATGCAGCAGGTGATGACAAGGTTGTGTTCCGTAAAGTGTTGACTGTGAACTAACAGGCGACTATTTGATGTCAGATAACGCTAAATTTTTCGAGTCGTTGGATGATAGCAACTGCATTTGCGACTCCGTCCTCAGATCGAATTCTTTCACCTAAATTAGCGGCTTGTTGTTGCATGGTACGATCACCCACCGCCGTTTGGATCGCCTGTGCCAGCTGTTCAACCGTAAGTTGTTTACGGGGAATGGGTGCTGTGCCTACGCCTAAGTCTGACACCCGTTGCCCCCAAAAGCCCTGATCGCCAAAAAACGGAACAACCACTGTCGGAACGCCTGCCCGCAGTCCTGCGGCTGTCGTACCTGCTCCCCCATGATGAACCACTGCTGCAACTTGCGGAAATAGCCACGCATGGGGAACTGAATGGACGAGAAAAGCATTGTCTGGTAGGTTTTCGGTTCGCATTCCACTCCAGCCAGCCGCCAAAATAGCCCGTTGTCCTGTTTTGTCGAGAGCTTGCAAAACCAGATCGGCGGTTTCTTCCGGGTTACGATTGCCCATACTGCCGAAGCCGATATACACCGGAGGAGAACCTGCATGCAAAAAGTCCTCAAGATCGGCAGGGGGAGTCCAATCGGCTGCGGCATCCAGGAACCAATAGCCTGTGACATCGGTATTCTGCCAATCCGACGGTTTTGCAAGCACAGCAGGACTGAACCCGTAAAGCGTAGGATAGCGATGCAAAGCGGGAGACTGGTGGGGACCGAAAAAAGGAGATGGGGGTAAGCTGAGAACCTGCTTACGGGCAGCAGTATCGCCTGAACGGGAACCTTGCCAGATGATTTGTCTCAATGCTTGATGAGACAACCAATTCACCATCCCGCCAAAGCGACCGATCGACTGAGGAAATAAAATCCCCGGAAATGTTTTGGTTGGCGTAAAGGGAAACACAAACGCTTGGAGCAGGGGAATTTTCAGCTTTTCTGCGATCGCTAACGCCAGATAAAGCCCTCCCACTCCTGCGATGAGTAAATCCATGCCGCGACAAGCCTCCAAACCTGCCTGTGCCCAGCGGATTGCGACCTGTTTGCTTTCTTTTGCCGTTCGTAGGGTCAGCGTAATGAAATTCCCTTTCTCCGCAAGCTCACGCATTTCTGGTGTTTCAATCAGTTCTTGCACATTCCCTTGCATGGGACAAAACACCAGTCCGTGAGACGTGACCAGTTCCTCAAAGTTCTCATGAGTGAGTGAACGGACCTCGTAACCTGCCGCTTTTAGCCCTTTCCCTAAGGCAATGTAAGGTTGAACATCTCCTTGACTCCCCAAGGCAATGATGGCGATACGCATCGCGGGTGCCCCCTATGTCATGAACTGGAGCTGACGAATTAAAGATGACAATTATGTCATTTTGACAATAGCGTCATTTTGATGAGAGTGTCAACAGCAGGGTATGCTAAGGTCGGTATCGTTCAAAGCGAGCTTCATGAAGCCTTCTCGTCGAGCCTCTATTGGTCTGGAAAAACGGGAGCGGACGCGATCGCATTTAATCGAGTCCGCGTATCGGGTCTTTGCGCGTAAAGAAACCGATGCAGTTACCATTGACGACATCATCGCCGAGGCAGGCGTTGCCAGGGGGACGTTTTACAACTACTTTCAGACCCGCGAAGAGGTTCTGAGGGCTGTTGCTGCATCCCTAAGTGATGCCATGAATCAAAAGATTTGGGCGCAATATGCAGCGATCTCAGACCCGGCTGAACGGATGGCGATCGGCTTGCGTCAGTTTCTCCATCAAGCCATGCGAGATGCGACGTGGGGATGGGTGATTGTTCGCATTGGATTAGTCGCAGCCCCCTTGAGTGAAACGATCGAACGGGGGTTAATGTCGGATCTGGAAGCGGGAATACGACTGAAGCGATTTCAGGTAGAGAGTACGCAAGCCACAATTGATCTGGTTTTAGGAACATCACTGATGGCAATGCGTACCATTCTGGAAGAACATAGCGACCCCAACTATCCAGAACAAGTAACGAAGTTGATTCTCAAATCGTTGGGAGTTGATGACGATGATGCGGGTGCGATCGCCTTCAAAGCATTAGAAGCATTGCCAGGAGAATAACGTGACGTACCCACTCATCCCTGCATAGGTTGATTGAAGAAACAGGCTGTAGATTTTGGTAGCAGACTGACGGGCAATATCTGGGGTTGTCGTAACTTGGTTCTTCGCTCGACGGAATCAACCCCGATGCCGCATACCACTCCAGTTTCTCCGTCCGTCGGGTTCGTCGTCGGATGTGATCGATCGCCTTATATCTTGCAGTTCGGATAATCCAGGCGCGGGGAAGATTGGGGATACCGCTAGCTTCCCACTGATTGACTGCCGTTGCAAATGCTTCTTGTGCGGCTTCTTCAGCCAGATCAAAATCTCCTACCAACCGAATTAGGGTAGCGACAATGCGTCCCCGTTCACTGCGATAGACAGAAGCGATCGCCTGAGCAACATCGGATTTTGGGGTTGAAGCCGTACCTGTCATAAAAAGACACAAAGAATTTTGGACAAGGTGTCGATTACAGCAATTGCCGTTCGACTGACTTACAAAAGGAATACAATGGCAATAAAGAACAATTGTACTGTTATTGAGTTTTTGAGAGGTGTCGATTTGGGCAGTTACCGTTTGCCTGACTTATGCCGTTCGACTGACTGACAAAGATGGTCAAACTCGATCATACTCAACAAAAAATTTTCAACGGAATGTCGATCTAAGTAATCCCCATTCGACTCAATCACAAAGGAGGCAATCCAATGAAATATTTGCTGCTGATCTATATGGACGAAAACGCCATGAGCGACACCGAGCGGGAGCATTGCTACGTGGAGTCTGCCCACGTCGCTCAAGATCTCCATACAAAAGGACAATTCATGGCATCGGCTCCCCTCCATCCGGTTGCAACGGCTACCAGTGTCCGCGTCCGTGACGGTAAATCGCTTGTGACCGATGGCCCCTTTGCCGAAACCCGTGAACAATTGGGCGGTTTCTACCTAATTAATGCTCAGGATTTGGATGAGGCAATTATGATCGCCACCCGTATTCCAGGGGCACGAGTCGGCACCGTCGAAATTCGCCCCGTTCTTGAAATTGCAGGATTACCAGCACAGTCATGATCATGAACATAAAAGCACAATTAACTGTTGCATCAAAGCGTTATTGGTCAATCGTCATTGGAATGTCGCTGTTTACAAAGGACAAATGACCACTGACCACTGACCATTTAATTAGCCATTCAACTCAAAACCACTTAACAGGAGATCTCACGATGAAAGTTATGGTCTTTGTCAAAGCAACCCAAGACTCTGAAGTGGGAACCATGCCGAACGAACAGCTTTTGACTGAAATGGGGCAGTACAACGAAGAATTAGCCAAGGCCGGTATTTTGCTTGCAGCTGAGGGGCTGCATCCTAGTTCAAAAGGGGTACGAGTTCACTTTTCAGGAACGGATCGCACCGTCACCCAGGGCCCGTTTACTCCACCGCAGGATCTAGTTGCAGGGTACTGGCTGTGGCAGGTGAACTCAATGGAAGAGGCGATCGCCTGGGTGAAGCGCTGCCCCAACCCAATGCCAGGAGATTCTGACATTGAGATCCGTCCGGTATTTGAGGCAGAGGATTTTGGTGAACTCCTGACACCCAAATTAAGGGAGCAGGAAGACCGCATTCGCGCTCAGGTTGAAACGCGACAGCAAGAGTAACTTCATCTGCGATTGATCAGCCATCACAACGCCGCATCAATCACTAAAGAGATCTGTACGGGCGTAGCATTCGGTAGAAAATGCTTGCGATCGCTCCAGGGACTTTTGCCGAATGCTACGCCCGTACCAATATTGGGCTGCAATCCACAACCAAACGATTCCTTCAAAGGAGAAATGAACATGACCACTACCAACACAATCTCAACCCAGGAAGCTGAAATCCGCCAGTTGGTTGCGGCTCAACAACGGGCAATTTGCACCAAAGATGTAGAGCAAATTATGTCTCGCTATGCTGATGAGGCGATTCTCTTTGATGTTAAGCCACCATTCCAAACCAAAGGTAAAGATGCGATTCGTCGACTATGGGAAGACTGCTTGCCTTACTTTCCAGAATTGTCCGGAATGGAAACACGCGATCTCACTGTTACGGTGAATGACAACTTAGCAGTTGCTCACTGGCTATTTCACTTTACGGGCGAACAAGACCATCCCGCCATGCAGATGTGGATGCGTGCCACTGCTGTGTGTCAGAAATATCAGGGCACCTGGCAGATTCTCCATGAGCACATTTCGGTGCCCTTTAATCCCTCCAATGCTTAAGCAGTCTTCACCCTCAATCCCTAAACCTGACGGTAAGGGCCGGTTTGACAGACCAATTGAAGCTTTTAAAGCGATTGACATCCACCCGCTCCTCCAAGAACAAATTCACCAAAGGAATTCATCATGAAAATCAATTCTTATCTGATGTTCGATGGCAACTGTGAGGCAGCGTTCAAATTCTACGAGCAATGTCTTGGCGGCAAAATCACTATGATGATGACTCACAAAGAGGCACCCTCGGCAGAAGATGTCTCTCCGGAGTGGCATGACAAAATCATGCACGCCTGTCTTGATTTGGGCGATCGCTTGTTGATGGGATCTGACTGTCCTCCGGGATATTTTGAGCCCCCGCAAGGCTTCTACGTTCAGGTGAGCGTATCCGAGCCAGACGAGGCAGAAAGAATTTTTCACGCTCTGGCAGAAAACGGCAAAGTAAAAATGGCGATCGCGCAAACGTTCTGGTCATCCCGCTTTGGCATGCTGATCGATCAGTTTGGAACACCGTGGATGGTTAATTGTGAGCAGGTTGTTTGAGCTTTTTACTGCTTCCCAACCTACTTTCAGCTTCTCACAAATGAATTTCAAAACACTATGCAGGAAAAATCATGAGTACTCAAATTTTCGTCAACTTACCCGTCAAGAATCTACAACAATCGATTGCGTTCTTTAAACAACTCGGCTTTCAGTTCAATCCCCAATTCACCGATGAAACGGCTACCTGCATGATTGTGTCTGAGAATATTTTTGTGATGCTTTTGACCCATGAGAAGTTCAAAACATTCACGCCAAACGCGATTTGTGATGCTACCAAAAGTACTGAAGTGTTGACCTGCTTATCGATGGAGAGCCGAGCAGCGGTTGATGATCGAGTTCGTAAGGCGATCGCTGCTGGTGGCAAAACCTATAACGAACCTCAAGACCACGGATTCATGTACGCACATGGGTTTCAAGATTTGGATGGTCACATCTGGGAACTGGTGTACATGGAACCCAGTGCAACGGATCAGGCTGAATCTGAAAGGGAAAAGATAGAGGTTTAAGCCATCACAACAACACGGCTTTTGATCTGAATTCAACCATCACACTATGGAGACTCACAATGATTCAGAATGCAATTGCACATCCAGAAATCGTTGGTAAAGATGAGTGGCTGACTGCTCGTAAAACACTGCTGGAACACGAGAAAGAGTTGACCAGGCAGCGCGATCTCATTAACGCCGAACGACGCAGGCTACCCATGGTCAAGCTTGAAAAAGCATATACCTTTGAAGGCCCAAACGGTGCTGCCAAACTCATTGACTTGTTTGAGAGACGAACTCAACTGATCGTCTACCACTTCATGTTTGCGCCAGAGTGGGAGAAGGGTTGTATGGGTTGCACAGGCTTTGTTAATTCGCTGGGCGATCTATCGCTGCTGAATGACCGTGACACGACCTTTGCGTTAGTTTCCCGCGCCCCGTTCCCCAAGCTGGAAGCTTACAAGACATTACAGGGATGGGCACTTCCCTGGTATTCCTCCTTTGGCAGCGATTTTAACTACGACTTCCATGTCACGCTAGACGAAACTATTGCACCCACCGAATACAACTATCGAGACAAGGCTGAGTTAGAGAGATTAAATGGACCCAATGTAATACAAGGCGAAAGCCACGGACTCAGCGTTTTCTTCCGCTTAGGTGACGGTGTTTTCCACACCTACTCAACCTATGCCCGTGGCGTTGAATCCCTCACCGACTCCTACAGTCTGCTGGATATGACTCCTTACGGACGGCAGGAAGACTTTGAAGACTCACCTCCTGGGTATCCGCAAAAGCCGACGTATGGATAGAAACGCGGCACTTCTACGTTAAATCTACTGCGATCTCAACTCGCCATCATTCATTACAAGGAGACAAAAAATGGAAACGATTCAAACTGAGCAAACTTCATGCCTGCCTGCTCAACCTCAAAAAGAACATCAGTGGCTCCAGAAACTTGTCGGTGAGTGGACTTATGAAACCGAAGTGATGATGGAACCCAATCAACCTCCCGAAAAATCAACAGGAACAGAAACGGTGCGCTCCCTGGGTGGACTCTGGTTTCTGGCAGAAGGACAGGGTGAGATGCCGTGTGGTGGTGCTGCAACAACTCTGATGACCCTCGGCTATGACCCACAGAAACAGCGCTATGTGGGCACCTGGATTGGCTCAATGATGACGTATCTCTGGCAATACGAGGGTGAATTAGATGCAGGGGAAACGGTGCTAACGCTCAACTCGGATGGACCTGCCATGACGGGTGAGGAGAAACTCGGCAAGTACAAAGATGTGATCGAGTTCAAAAGTGATGATCACCGAGTTCTGACATCCCATATGTTGAGAGATGATGGGCAGTGGCAGCACTTCATGACCGCCCATTATCGGCGCAAGCAGTAAGACGAATTGTTTGCTGGATGAAACCAAGTCCTGCACAAAGGCTTATCCTCCATGCGATATCCAATCGGATTTACCATTTGGGTGTCGCGTGGATCTTTCGTTTCCACGATAGTCATCTGAATGCTGGATAGTCGGGGAGAGAAGGCGTACCTCGCCAACGCGACTGCAACAGATCCAACAGCCGACTAGCAGTGCCACGCAAGCCAGGGAGTTGATTAAATTCTTGCGTTATTGTAATGAATGCTTCTAAGCGAGCCAAAATCCGTTGGCGGGTGGTAGAAATTCCCCAATTCAGATCCTTTCGTAAAGCAGATTCAAGATGTCGCGTTAATGTATTCAACATCCAGTAGCCACACGCTCTGGCTAAAGCTGTTTCAAAGATGGAATCACTCTCTACACTTGGACGCTGCTTGTTCAGGATCGCACGATAGGTATTCTCCATCTGTTGTACCAGAGGATGCGGTAAGCGGTTAACACACCAACAACTGGGGAACATCATTCTGCTATAAGCAATATCAATGAAAGCATGACCAAAATGACCTGTTTCAAAATCAATTAATCGTAATCCTTCACTCGTATCCAAAACATTATCGGGACAGGCATCAGCATGAACATAAGCTAAAAAATCGCCAGGATGGTTCATCGCCTCGTTAATTGCATTTAAGTCATGCAACCAATTGCTTTCAGGTTGAAGTCCTAAACGATTCAATAGATGTTGTTGTTTAGGAATATCTACACTTTCTCGCAAGAATTGTGCTTTGGGAGCAATCTCTCTAGCAAGTGCCTCAAATTCTGCCGCTTTATTGAGAGTATCCACATGGAGTTGAGCTAAACAAGCTGCATACTGAAGTAATGCTCGTTCTGCTTGATGGCGAACTGACAAGTCGGCGTTTGCGCTACCGTTTCCTAAAAGAGATTCAACTAAACGGGCATGATGCGGTACATCTTCCAGAATAATGAAGCCTAATGTCAGATCGCCACCATAAAAGCGAGGACTGTGCGGGTATTGATCAGATAGTGTGCTGAGGAATTGGGCACCGATCCAATCTCTGAAGAAACGCAATGTGTCCCACGAGTTTGAATTATTTGGGTTATAAGAATTTGCTTTTACCTTTTTGATAATCAAGCTAGGAGGCAACTTAGTATCAGAGGAACAATGACATCGGAGTAATAAATTTCTTCTTCCTCGTTCAGAAATAAACTCAACTTGCGTTAATTGAGTTGGATGACCAACCGACGTTGAGAGCACTCGCTCAGCTGCAGCAACAATCATCGGATCGACTCTTCTAGGCATCTGGGCATAGACAAAGTTAATTAATTGAAGCGGCAAGGCTTTTAATGGGAACCTGGAAAACTTTCGTACCACATTAGGCTTGCTCATCTTCCACTTTCCTTTGACTGCCTATTATTGGCACAAGCGATCAGACGGATCGTTCCGTTGATGGAACCCAACCCTGCACACAGACCCAACCAAAGCATCACATCTGGCATCGCTCGGAAGAGTTGTTGGTAGTTGAAGATGCGATCGCTCATCATCCCCACCAACCAGGGCATTGTGAGCACTACAACTAACGGAAAAAACATCCATGCGATGCTTAATATCATCTGCCATTTAGAATTCGTTTGGATTTTTTGCTTCCAGTGAGGAAAATATAGTAGACTACGAATCGCTAATGCTCCACCAATGACTGTTAATACTACGAAACTGATACCCCAGAGATTAATGCTAAAACCATCGGGAGGGAGCGTTCCACCTGCCAGTAACTGGATTAATCCGGTTTTGATTTGCGGTAGTGCGAACGCAATGAGCGACGTTGCACTAATGGGGTAGAGCAGAGCAATACCGTACTTTTCGTCAGGTAATACAGCAACATCGGTGTAGAACGTGGACAAAATGCCGTTGTGCTGGAGAATGTTTCTGCCATTTTCCATTGTGACAAACCATCCCATTGCATAAGGACTCTTAATTTGCGGTGGTGGTGTATGCATGAGAGCCATGCTGTCTGGAGTGAGCAATTGCTTGTCTTCAAACCGTCCCTCGTTAGTGTGCAGAATCAGATAATTTGCCATATCCTCTGCCGTAGAAATAACGCCAGCATTGCCGCCCAGGTAGCCCGATAGTTCTGGAGCCGCAAACGGAATCGCGAACGCCATTAAATGTCCCGTTGCCATACGATCGCCGTGCTGAAGTGCCTCAGCCATTGTTGTCGAGTGAAATGTCTGTGACATCTGGAGGGGTGTGAAAATGTGCGATCGCAAATACTCTCCAAAAGATTGACCACTGACTACTTCCACCACTTGCGCCAAGACATCATAGTTAGGGTTGAAATAGTGAAATTCAGCACCAGGAATCCCAACAGGACGAGCTTTTTGCAAACTCTGTACTCGTTCTGCATTGGTAGTGGGTTGAGGTAGAAATGCTTCTGAAAAAACCGAATCAGACAATCCACTGGTATGATTCAGCAAGTGACGAACCGTGATCTGATTAGCAGTTTTGGTATCAGCCAGGGTAAATTCTGGTAGGTATCGTTTTACGGGGGCATCCAAATCAATTTTCCGAGCTTCTACTAATTGCAGCAGTGCGATCGCTGTAAAGGATTTACTCAGTGAAGCGATCGGAAATTGAGTTTGCGGTGTGACAGGTTGCTGAGTATTCGCTTTGCCATAACCTTTAACATACATCACCTGGTTTTTGCGGGTAATTGCTAGAGCTAGACCAGGAATGCGTTGATTGGTCATCTGGTGGGTAATAAAGCGATCGATTTCCGTTTCCAGAGACGGTTGGGCTGCACCTGCTTTGAGACGAAGCATCAGCACAAGCATCATCCCTAGTAGAAATAGTAGAAATAGCCTATAACGAAACTGAGTCCCCATCCTATTCTTGCTCCAGTAATAGCGACTGTACATGGAGCCTCATCCTGCTTTCTCATTAGGTTGTAGGCAAAGTTATGAGTTGCTCTAGCGTGAAGTAATACGAAGCATCTCCTGTTTTGAAGAGTCCATACCAAGCTTCTAAAACGGGAGGCTCGTAGAGGTCGAGCTTTTTGAAGATGTGGTAAGCAAATTCAAGGGGTGCGGTGGAGTTTGCTGTAATGACATTACTAGCAGTAACAACGAGTTGATTTTGATACAGGGCTGTCCCTCGATAGTTTGTTGCTTGTAGATACTCTGGGGCATTGCTGGTGTGAGGAATATCATCCAAAATGCCAGCACGCGCCAATCCTGCGGTGGCACCACAGATAGCAGCAACCGGAATATTTGCTGCCAACAATGCTTTTGCAGACTCCAGAATTTTTGAGTTTTCACCCCTGTCCCAAGCTTCACCTCCTGGCAAAATCAACATGGCTCCGGGTTTCAGTTCATCGAGGGTGATATCAGGAAGAATTGTGAGTCCGCCGATCGTGGTGACAGGTTTAGGATCTAAACCAACTGTTTGAATCTGATACCGTCCGGGCTGTTTCTGCATGTCTGGATTATTAATTCCAGCAACGGCATATCCCGTCTCCCAATCAGCAAGGGTATTGAATACAAACAGATGAACAATTTGTTTTTCCATAAAACAATTCCTAATCTTTAAACCTGCATATGGGGAAGAAACAGACAGTTAAAGTGATCTTTGCGCCCTCCTCTAGAAGCTCAAGGAACAGAATTTGTCAACGGAAATAAATGCTCCCATGATTCCCTGGTAAGCTGCCACTTAATCTGGCTCCACCCTTGCATCTGCACCCAGGCAGAACCCGGTTGTGTCCCGATCTCCTGGAATCCGTAACACTCTGCTAGCCGGGATACTCTCAGGTTAACATTCACAGAAATACCAATAATTTCCTCTAGTCCCAAATTGCGGAATCCAAAATCAATCAACGCTTTCCCAATTTCGATGGCATACGCATAACGCCCCCAGTACTGAGGTGCTAGCTCAATGCCAAGTTCTGCCTGCCCATTCGCACCGCAATCCTGCCGCAATCCACCGCAGCCAATTAACTCCAAATTGCGGCGACCCACGATCGCCAACTGGTAATTGCATCGAGGAACGTCAGTTGCCCACTGCATGAACCGTTGAAACAGTTGACGAGTAAAGTCAGGTGTCACTTCCTCCGGTGAACAGAACTCGGCATAACGGGGGTCAGTGTGATAGAGGAGGAATGCAGGCTCATCCTCCTGAACAAAATCCCGTAGAAGAAATCGTTTGGTAATAATCTCCACAGCTTCCTACCTCTAGATCGCTCAGTATCGTGATTCATCTGGCTTATCCAGTCTGGCGCGATCGCCTCAACGCTTCACTATCCGGAAGGATAAGTTCTAACATTTTGGGTTTTGCTACTCTAAAAATCCTAGTTTCCTCGCTCTTGCCACCGCTTAAGTGCGATTATTCACCTCCAGTTTGCCGTAGATGTTGCGAGCGTGCCATTTTACTCCGGCGAGGCTAACGAATAATTGGTCTGAGATCGCCGAGTAATTCAATATTCCAATTGCTCTAGATCCTGCAACGCCTTCAGTTTATGGTAAGGCTTAGGAGAGCGATCGACTATCAGCCAGGTGGTACGACGACCCTCTGCTAGACTTGCAAAATTGGAGGTAATCACAGGATGCTCTACGGAGAAAATCATTCGACCACCGGGATGAACTACACCATTGCTCTAGAGGCTTCGATGCCAATGTAAGAGTGTGCCCCTTGTAAGAGCGCTTCTTTGCCAAACGAGGCATCTCCACATCCGAGATCAATGATGTCAAGCTGGTTGAGATTGCCTACAAGTTCTAGAAAAATCGGACGTTCAAGCGTGTCGTTGGGATTGTCAGGTTGAGTACGACGGGCAATATATTTTGCTCTTATATCTGGATTGTCATAAAACTCTTCATGGTTTGGCCTAGGGCTTAGTGAATGAATTCACCGCAGCCTGCAGCCTCCTGTAATTCTGTGTTATTGATGCTCCAATAATGATTTGGAGTAAGAGCGATCGCCAGAGTAATGACGGATTTACCAATATAACCTGAAATGTTTGCGGTGCAGGTTTTCCATCTGCTATCAGTATTCACTTCTGTTGTGAAACAATTACACGAGCAACTGAGAACGATGTTGAATCAGTAAATTGCCCACACTCTACAGTGTTATGGAAGTCATGCTTGCCAGCGTGAATAAAGCTGCTGCAAGAGTAATTTCACTTTCACCTGGTTGGGCGAGGTGGATTGGAAAGGCGATTGCTACGCTAGGAAAACTGTGACGAGATGAACTCATGAATCAGACCTATCAAGGGAGTTGTCACTGTGGTAAAGTTCGCTTTGAAGCCGATCTTGACTTAAGTACAGGTGCAGGTCGATGTAATTGTTCAATTTGCGCCAAAAACAGATTATGGATGGTCATCGTCAAACCTGACGCATTTCGCCAATTATCCGGTGAAGCCGATCTGAGTGATTATCAATTTGGCTCCCAGAGTGTCCATCACTTATTTTGCAAACACTGTGGTACAAGACCCTTTGGACGTGGGTACTTAGATGAAATTGGTGGAGCGTTTCATTCAGTCAATATTGCTTGTCTGGATAACATGAGTGATGAAGAGTTCGCAACAATTCCTGTTCACTACAGTGATGGGCGTAACAACAATTGGCAATCACCTCCAGTAGAAACCAGGCATTTGTAGGGGAGAACACGGTGGATGTCTAAACTCATTTATTTGGTTGCCTGTACGGTCGATCGCTTTATCGCTCGCAGCGATGGCTCGTTTGATTTCTTTCTAATGGAGGGAGACCACGTTGCAGATTTGCTTTCCGCTTTTCCTGAAACGATTCCAGTTCATTTCCGTGAGACATTAGGCATTACGGCTGAAAATCAGCACTTTGATAGCGTTTTGATGGGACGCAAAACTTACGAAGTTGGCGTTAAAGAGGGAATTACAAATCCTTACCCGCACATGGACCAGTATCTTTTCTCCCGTACTCTTCAGCAAAGCCCCGATCCTGCCGTTGAACTGGTTTCATCTGATCCAGCTACCTTTGTTCAAGCACTCAAGCAGCGATCGGGTAAAGATATTTGGTTGTGTGGGGGTGGAGATTTAGCCACCGTTCTATTTCCGGCGATCGATGAGATAATTTTGAAAGTACACCCCTTTCTACTTGGCTCAGGGATTCCACTCTTCTCAGGTACGATTCCACTCACGTCCTTGCAATTCACTGACAGCAAAATTTACAAGAACAGTTTCATGTTGTTGAACTATCAAGTGAATCATTAGGTTC
This sequence comes from uncultured bacterium, assembly GCA_964524315.1. Taxonomy (GTDB): domain Bacteria; phylum Cyanobacteriota; class Cyanobacteriia; order Leptolyngbyales; family Leptolyngbyaceae; genus CAZGDE01. The sequence continues at coordinate 10,090 of CAZGDE010000018.1, read as the reverse complement.
TATTTCCGGAGTAGTTACTTCTCATATTTCTGTGACTCCTGAAGAAAATAGCCCTAAACGTCGTACTTTAACCGACTTGTCTATTATTTGGATGGCGTGGCCAGTAGCACAGGAGTTTCAAGCGCATGGCTGTACGGCAGTGTGCCTGACTCCAGGTTGGTTGCGATCGGAAATGATGTTAGACCATTTCGGGGTGAGTGAAGTTAACTGGCAGGATGCTACAGCCAAAGAACCCCACTTCATCATTTCCGAAACACCTGTGTTATGTTGGACGTGCAGTTGCTCATCTTGCTGGCGATCTAGAGGTCGCTTGGTGGAGTGGTCAGCCGCTTTCCAGTGGTCACTTGCTAAGGTCTATGGTTTTACCGATCTGGATGGTTCTCAACCGGATGCCTGGCGCTACATCCAGGAGGTGACAGAAATGGGTAAACCCGCTGATGCGACTGATACCGATAATTGTGAGCCGACCAAGTGAATGGAACTGTTTCAGAACTCAATGAGAGCCTCATTGATTACGTCCACCACCCTGCCAGGATCGTCCAGGCACCCTGAATGACCTGCCCCTGGGATACACACGACCTGTACGCGAGTTAGCCAATGCGATCGCTTCGCCCTCTGCTGGAGCGCACCAGGCGTCATTCTCACCTAAGATTAAAGTTGTCGGAACGGAGAGCTTTTTCCATCGCTCGCCCAATGCGATCACTGCGTCGAGTCACCCGACCATTGGACCCGGCGAGTCTGATCGCCTGGCGCACAACGTTTGAGATACGTGGTCTGAACCACTGCGAGGCGATGATCCAGTGAGGCAGTAGAAGTATCCGATATCTGCGGTCATTATCTTTCAATCGATCACGCGAGTCGCGTGATTAAGCAGGAACATAGGTCAACCTGAGTACATCCTCGCTAATCCGATCATGCGTCATTAGGCGGAGCGGCGGCCGGGGTCCGGCGAAGTATGGCTTGCCGTGACCAAGCACAACGGGGTGCAGGTAGATTCGATACTCATCGATCAGGCTAAGTTCGGTAAGGCTTCGCGCCAAGTCTGGGCCAGCAACTTCGATCTCCCCCTCACGCTTGGCCTTCAGATCACGGATTGCGCCCTCAAGACCATCCTGAATAAGCGTGGCGTTGGGGCCGACCGACTGCAACGAGCGCGAGACGACCCATTTCGGCTGGCTCCGCCATGCCGAGGCGAAGGCGTGTTCCTCTACATCCCATTCAGAATGGTCGTCGTCCCAGTACCGCATGACCTCATACATTTTGCGACCGTACACACTGCCCGCCTGCCCCTGAGCCTCCTTGATGAAATGGCGGAAGAGCGTGGGGCTTGGCGCAAACGCCATATGATCGACATAGCCGTCCAGGGACTGGTTCATTCCGAACACGAGCTTAGCCATACCTCTTCCTTTCCTCACACGTCACATCTGATGATGTCTGTTAGCGTCCGACTATTTTTAGACAAAATGTTTCTGCATAGCATCCCTCATCTGGTGGATTAGATGGAGCTTTCCACACAAACCTCAATTTGAATAGATGGGTAGAAATATCCTGCATAATACCCAAAGTTGGGTGATTAGTCAGAAGGTTGTGCGATTGTGCGATCGCCTCTAAATAACCACACTTGGATCAATTCTAAATAAGATGCTTAATGCTTTAATTTGTGTGATCGATAGTTCGCGATCATCCTTCAAATCTAGAAATTTTGTGAATCTACCCAATCGGGTGATGCGAATCTTTGTATGCAGACATTTGATTAAATAGTCCTTCTTGCGTACATAAGTCTCATTCGTATTTGAGGAAGGTCTTGTGAAATTTACTTTAACCAAGGCTTATGTTAGAAAGGCGATGAAATAGTATGGTTTGGCAAGAAGTGCTCGAAAGTAGCAACGTATGGGTCTATGAGTATGTTGCTAATGGATACAAAGTCAATGCATTTGCCTTTGTGCTGAATGGCAATCATCTAGCCATCATTAGTCCACCCATTGGACTTTCTGACGCAGATTTTGCATCAATCGATGCAAAGGGTCAGGTGACCGCCTTAATTGCGCCTCATTCGGGTCATGATTTAGGTCATGGGGCATGGCAAACCCGTTATCCCAATGCCGTTTCCTATGCTCCAGAGACTGCGCTGAAGCAAATTAATCAGGGCAAACTCCGCCCCTTCCTGCCGCTTGCAAAACTTGCGGCTTCCCAGGTGGAATTGCGAGAAGTACCCGACACGCAAAAAGGAGGAACCATTGCGATCGTTCGACGGGGAGAACGTCCGGTTGTGTATCTCGATGAAATCGTCAGTCATTGGACATCCTTACCCGACAACTGGCTGGCAAAGTTTTTGTTCTTGATGGCTGAAGATATAATCTTTTTAGTGTCAGGGAAACTGCCAATGCAGGGAAAAGAAGCGTTTGCAGCAGGTTTCCAACAGGCAATTCAGCATTACCGTATTCAACCGAGTGGAGAAATTAAGGAGATCCACATTGCCGAAGATTGGCGTACTGTTGGGCTTATCTCTCAGTGTCCATCATTCCACGACAGCCCGGTGTGCTCCGATGTCGTCTTCATTTGAGCCAACCAGAGGGAGAAGGGTTTTGAAAAAGAATTTGGTTTTGATTGCTTTACTCAGCTTTCTACTAACAGCGATCGCCTGTCCACAAGTTTCAGCAAGGGAAACCTGGTCTTATGACCAGTTTATGCAAGCGGTTGAGCAAAAACAGGTCGAAAAAGTTACTTTTACGAACGATCGCACACAAGCCCTGGTGATAACGAAAACAGGTGAGACGGTTAACGTTAATTTACCTAACGATCCCACCCTTATACGCAAGCTAGATCAGGCGAACATTGACATTTCTGTTGCCCCAGCCAGGGATAGCGATAACGTGTTAAGCACAATGCTGACTACATTACTCATTCCCGGAATCATTGTGCTTTTAATGCAAGGATTTTGGCTATGGGTGCTAATCGATTGTGCCATCCAGGAAGCTCCAGAAGGTAATACCAAGATGGTGTGGATTATCATCATCTTATTAATCAACTTCGTAGGTGCGCTGATCTATTTCTGGGTCAGGAGACCTCAACGTTTGAGGGAGTTAGGACATTAAGAACCACAAATAAAATATCAAAAGATAAAGAAATACCAGCCTCATCTGATTGGAGGAAGTGGAAAGCAAACGCGATCGCTACTTTGAAAAAGCCTTATCAGAGTTTTCTGAAATCTGCTTCATCTTCAGTGTAGTCCTGCAAGTCCAATCATGTGAGGGGAAAAATAAATAATCAATTTCAAGCAACATTACTCCAATCCAGAAATTATCCCTGTGATGAACTTACGCCCTGCAACTCCGGCTGATTTAGATCTCCTGCGATACTGGAATGAACAATCCCATGTGATCGCCGCCGCTCCAAATGCTGATTGGCACTGGGAAGAGGAACTCGATCGCACCCCTGACTGGCGAGAACTATTGATTGCGGAGATCGACAGTCGGGTGATCGGATTCATTCAAATTATCGATCCGGCGCGGGAGGAAAGTCACTATTGGGGAAACGACTGGGCTTTCGCTGTGTCGATCGCCGTCAATTTGACGAGGATGATTGCTTTATCTACTGCCTAAATCGTGTGGATTGACATCCTCTGAAGGTTGAATGATGTTTTTTGAACAATCCATGATCTGATGAGGATAACAAGGAGGTCAATTGATGAGTTCCTATGTGATTGGTTTTCAAGAGATTGACAAAACAAAAATCAGCGTTGTTGGGGGTAAAGGCGCGAATCTGGGGGAACTGTCCAGGATTGAAGGAATCCTCGTACCCGATGGCTTTTGCATTACTACGGATACCTTTAAAGGAATCATTGAAGAAACATCGTCGGTTACCGAATTACTGGATCAGTTATCCCTGCTCAAGATAGAGGATCGAGATAGAATCCGTGAAATTAGCAGTGAGATTCGCAGAATTATCGAAGGAATAACCCTTTCTGAAGACATTCAGGACGCGATCGCCCACTTTCTCTCCAGGTTTGGAGAAAAGAACCCCTATGCTGTCCGATCGAGCGCAACTGCCGAGGATTTACCAACAGCCTCCTTTGCAGGACAGCAGGATACCTATTTGAACATTCTCGGAAAGGAGGCAATTTTAACGCACATCAGCAAGTGCTGGGCATCACTATTCACGGAGCGGGCAGTCATTTACCGCCTGCAAAACGGCTTCGATCACCGTAAAGTCTACCTGGCTGTGGTGGTTCAGAAGATGATCTTTCCACAAGCAGCAGGTATTTTGTTTACTGCCGATCCGATTACTGGTCATCGGAAAGTGGTATCCATTGATGCCAGCTTCGGCCTTGGGGAAGCGATCGTCTCCGGATGGGTGAATGCGGATAACTACAAAGTGCGGAACGGCAAGATTAGCGATAAGAAGATAGCCACCAAGAAATTGGCAATTTATGCCCTAAAAGAGGGTGGTACAAAAGAACAAGAGATTGAACCTGAGCAACAGAATCAACAAGTGTTGACGGATGAGCAGATTTTGCAGCTTGAGCGCATCGGCAGAAAGATTGTCGAAAATTGTGGCTGCCCCCAAGACATCGAATGGTGTTTGGTTGATGGCACGTTTTATGTTGTCCAGAGCCGACCGATCACGACCCTATATCCCATCCCTGAAGTGAATGATGGGATAAATCACGTTTATGTCTCCGTGGGGCATCAGCAAATGATGACTGACCCCATGAAGCCATTGGGGCTGTCTTTATTCCAGTTAACCGCTGCTCGACCTATGTATCAAGCAGGTGGCAGATTGTTTGTTGATGTCACACGGGAGTTAGCTTCACCTGTTAAAAGAGATATTTTGGTCAACGTTTTGGGGAAGTCTGATCCGCTCATCAGAGACGCATTGCTGACCATCTTGGAGCGAGAAGATTTTATCCCATTGGAGCCAGGCGAGAACACAGAACCGAGTTCTGGTCAAAGCAATCAAGGTACCTCCCCTCCGAACTTTCAAGCACAACTCGAAAATGATCCGGCGATCGTTTCTAACCTAATTCGGAATAGTCAGGAGTCAATTGAGGAGCTAAAGCAAATCATTAAAACGAAGTCGGGCCCAGAGCTATTTGATTTCATCCTGCAAGACCAGCAGAAGCGGAGGCAGAACTTGTCCGATCCGCAAAGTTTTGGTGCGATCGTGACAGGCATGAATGCGGCATCCTGGATCAATGAAAAAATGCTGGAGTGGCTTGGTGAGAAGAACGTAGCCGATACGCTGGCTCAATCTGCGCCAAATAATATTACGTCGGAGATGGGGCTGGAACTGCTGAACGTTGCAGACATGATTCGCCCTTATCCAGAAGTAATTGAATATCTACAGGATGCAGAAGACAATCGCTTTTTAGATGGTCTAGTGAAGCTCAATGGCGGCAGGGAAGCCCGGGACGCGATCGATGCCTATCTCAGCAAGTATGGAATGCGATGTGTCGGTGAAATCGATATTACGAGAACCCGTTGGAGCGAGCAGCCAAGGGCGCTTGTTCCCCTGATCCTGCTGAACATCAAAAACTTTGAGCCGGGTGCCGCCAAGCGGAGATTTGAGCAAGGTCGCCAGGACGCTTTAAAAAAAGAACAGGAACTGCTAGAACGGTTGAAGCAACTGCCAGACGGGGAGCAAAAGGCTGAGGAGACAAAGCAAAAGATCAGCCTGCTCCGTAATTTCGTTGGTTATCGTGAATATCCAAAATACGGCATCGTGAATCGCTACTTCGCCTATAAGCAGGCATTGCTGAAAGAAGCTGAACAACTCGTCCAAACGGGCGTTATTCATGAAAAAGAAGATATTTACTATCTCACGTTTGAAGAATTTTGCGAAGTTGTACACACACATCAAGTGGATCACTCAATTATCACTAACCGAAAAGATGAATACAAGCACTATGAAAAACTAACGCCGCCACGAGTGATCACATCTAACGGTGAAATCATCGTGGGTGAGTACAAACGAGAGAATTTGCCAACTAGTGCGATCGTCGGTATACCTGTTTCCGCCGGAGTGATAGAGGGCCGCGCACGGGTCATCTTAAACATGGAAGAAGCTGATCTGGAAGATGGAGATATCTTAGTCACCACCTTTACTGATCCTAGCTGGACACCCTTGTTTGTATCCATCAAAGGTCTTGTCACTGAAGTGGGTGGACTGATGACGCATGGAGCCGTGATCGCCCGCGAATATGGTTTACCCGCTGTGGTTGGAGTGGATCATGCAACCCAACGGATCAAAGACGGGCAACGAATTCGCGTACACGGAACAGAAGGCTATGTAGAAGTTCTAACCAGTTCGTAAATTCCGCATAAACTCTTTTAGTGCCAATGCTCCTTGCTCAACATACAATTTCACAGCCTGGGTAACGATAGTCGTGATATCAACTTGCCTATCTCACTTAGGGCAAGGGTTTTATCATCAAGTCCTGAGCCTTTGCCAGGACATGCGCGAGTTTATTCAGGCAATCCGTCATTATTTGGGGTATGGCGATCGCGCCCATCTATCCTGAAACTTTAAACTTTCTATGAAGCAAGCCTTGATGACAGCAATAGCTGGACCTTGCACTCTGCGAAACCTATCAATTAATCGTATCAACGAGTGAGCGAGAAGCAATGCATCGAGCAGCAGTATTTCTCTCGCGATTTTTAATTAGCCTATGGGTTGTGCTGGTTGGCACATTTCTGGTAGTACTGCTGCAAAATGCCCCCAGCGTATCGAATCCCCCCTTTGCTGGCATATCCATCCGGACTGAACAGAACACAGTCATTCATCTGCCGAATCGAATTTTTAACTGTACAGAGACAACTCAGCAATTTCAGTGTCAGGCAGAACTGTAAAACCGTTTGCTAGAAATTAATGTGACCAAAGGACAAGCTTATAAATACGACTTGAGTAATTGCCGTGTTTCCTACGCCGGGCGGTTGGTTGGTTGCAAGGAGAACGGGCAAACCTATGCGCCGATGCTGTTGGAGATGTATGAAATTACAAATCTGGGCTTGAGTCCCCAACAAATGCAAACGATCCAACAGGAATACTGGATCAGAACTGCCCTTGCACAATTGGGAGACCGCTTGCTGTGGATCAGTAGCGGACTATCGTTAGTAGCAGGCATCAGTGCGGCTTTCTTCACCTGGCTCCATCCCGGTCACTTGAGCAAAGGGTTTGCCAGCATTGCCTGTGGGTTTGGTATGTATCAGTTAATTGGTGGAGTCCTCGGTCGAGTTCCATACGATGCTGTTACACTCTATGGATTGACTCCTGATACCTGGAACTGGGTGGTGAATGCAGGAGGAATCGCCATTGGCATGATCACCCTGATCACGACTGCACTTTTGCTCTGGCGTAACCTGAATCTCTTCACCAGAATTCTGATCAGCATTGGCAGTAGTGCAGGAATTTTCAGTCTGTGCTGGTCGTCTTTGATGTGGAATTCCAACTATGTCCTTCATTTCCTGGGTTTATCAAACAGTCTTTGGGTACAGCAGGGCTATCCATTGATGTGGTTCTCTACAGCTATTTCAATCGTTCTAGCAATTGTGGCTATTGTCTTAATTGGACGACATACCCATCAATCGATTAAAAGATTTCTCTGTCTGGGCTGTGGCGTGGGTGCGATCGCGTTAACTACAAACTTATTTTTGTCTATTCTTTTGGGGTTGGGATATGTCGATTGATGTGATCATTTTTCTGCACAACCAGGTATATTCATCTGGGAGACAGCGGACTCTATCTATTCTACAAATCCTGACTTTGGCAGGCTGGAAGAAATATGACAATAAAAAGAGCTGAAATCAAGTAACGCATAACCAGAACCAAACAGGGTATAAAGAACTAGACGAATAGAGCCCATCCAGTTGTGCCCCATTCCAGACGGAACATTCCTTTTGCTATGGCGTTTTAAGGAATAGGGCTTGGTATTGAGGAAGAAAACGTGTTGGTCGACTGGATAGGGCAATTCATCTGTTTCCTTCGTATGACGAAAAAGTCAAAGCTACTTTTTTCCTTATCCTGCTCTCTGACGATTGTTTCACTGCTTGGCTTGTCTGCGTGTAAAACCATCAATCAAGTTGCACCTGCCAGTTCGCCTGTTCGAACGACACAAGCTTCAACTCCGACCAAAGTCACGCTAACGACGATCGCCCATTTCAACGGCAGTAATGGGAGTGACCCAATCGGGGTTGTGCAAGGCAAGGATGGCAATCTTTACGGTGTGACGCCTCGGGCGGAAATCCTGGAGCCGGAACGGTTTTTCGTTTGACTCCTGAAGGACACCTGAAGACACTGGTAACCTTCGATGCCCAAATCAATGGCTATAACCCCGATGCTCCTCTAATTGTCGGCCAAGATGGGAATTTGTATGGCACAACCGCTGGCGGTGGAGGCAAAGATGGAGGCGGGTTTGGAACCATTTTTCGGGTGACTCCAGAAGGACAATTCACCCCCCTTGCTGTGTTCGATCGCACCAATGGCGCACGTCCTGAGCGTCCTCTAATTCAAACAAAAGATGGCAATTTTTATGGCACCACTTACATGGGTGGAACAAAGCAGCAAGGAACTTTGTTTCGGCTCACTCCCAGGGGTCAACTGACAACCCTGGTTCAATTTGACATCGACTTTGGTGCTGCCTCTCCTGTCAGAGATCGCCCCGGTGGCTTGGATATCTTTGAAGATCAAAATGGCAATCTTTATGTGACGCACGGTAATTTTTACGGCACGGAATACATGGCAGATGGAGCAGCCACTATCTTTCGGCTCACTACCGATCACAAATTGGTTCCCTTCACGACGTTTCAAGGCTTAAATCAAGGAGTGAATCGGGAGGCTTATCCAAGCCGACTCATTCAAGGCAGCGATGGAAACTTCTACGGTGTGACGTTGATGGGAACCTTCTTTCGCCTCACTCCTGACGGTCAACGAACGGTGATCGCCACCTTCGATCGCGATCTTTTTCCCAACAGCTTGATTCAAGGACACGATGGCAACTTCTATGGCACGGCGGTTGGGCGGGAAGAAACGATCCCAGGTGCCGTCTTTCGCATTACCCCTCAAGAACAAATCGCAATCCTGATTCGATTCACGGGCGAGAACGGTAAATTTCCCCGCAGCCTCATGCAGGCGAGCGATGGTACGTTCTATGGCACGGCTGGACAGGGTGGACACGGCGATCGGGGTACTGTATTTCGGCTAATCGTGAATTGAACAGCCGCTATCGTATGTTACAGATTGAGAAGTTAAACGCTCAAATCTTTCAAGGTGATCGTGAAGTGCCGTTGTTATTCTGTAGCAGCAAAAGAAACGACCGCCTCACAAGCCACAGCTACCGTTAGCATCACCGCATCCGTCCCGTAAAGCTGTTCATGCAAAAAGATGCTCATTGTCTCACCACTCCTGGCGTTCCATCACACCCACTAACGATTGCAAGTCAAAGTCACGATCGCGTCCGCTCAAGCAAATTCCAGAACTCACCCACAATTGTTCCAACAAATGGGTCATGTTGCGATTGAGTGCGATCGCTGACTGGAGCAGTATCGGGGTGGGGTTGTAGCTTGAAATTTCAACGGACTTGCACGGGGAGAATCTAGATTGATAGTGCATGTGTATTGGTGATTGTACTGTACCGATCGCGATGATTGCAATTGGTCTGTCATCAATTGAGTTGATGTCTTGCCAGGAAAGGTAGAGTGTTTCGGATATCAAAGTCCATTGGATCTGTGTAACCAAGTATCGTAAGCCAGTCCTAGATGAAGCTGGCTTGCAGGTGATCGAACAGGCATTTCGAGGCGTAGCCGAAAAGATGGATTGTCAGATTCTTGAATTTAAGGGTGAAGCAGACCACGTGCATGTTCTGCTTGAATATCCACCCAAGTTGTGGATTTCTAAAATTGTGAATAGTTTGAAAGGAGTGTCTAACCGCCGCTATGGGCCGGCCGGATACAAGAAACCCTATACAGAGGCATGATGGAGTCCCAGCTATGTTGCGGTTTCCGTTGGTGGTGCTTCCCTGGAAGTACGACCCCACGATGTAAGCGAACCTGATGGCAGCTTCAGCGATTTTAGCTGGGTTAAAATTAGCAGAAGA
>CAZGDE010000017.1:28724-31872 GCA_964524315.1 uncultured bacterium | reverse complement strand
TGAATGTAGTGTTCTACAAGCCTTTACTGAAGGCGATTGAAGACCGTAGTGACTATATCCGTTCCAACGAAACTGAAGCGCGTGAGCGGCTGGCCAAAGCGGAAGCGTTAGCGCAGCAGTATCAGCAAGAATTAGCGGAAACGCGTAAGCAGTATCAGGCAACCATTGCGGCTGCTCAAGCAGATGCTCAAAAGATTTCGGCTCAGAAAATTGCATCAGCTCAGCAGGAAGCTCAGGCTCAAAGAGAACAAGCGCAGCGGGAGCTAGACCAGCAGAAGCAGGTAGCGATGCAAGCACTTGAACAACAGGTAGAGTCGCTGAGTCGTCAGATTCTAGATAAGCTTTTAGCGGGTGTGCAACTTTAGGGCTAACAGCTAATAAACGCAGTTGTGGACGAAGTAATATGGGATTTTTCTTAACGCTGGCGACGGGCGCTAGTCTGCTTGGCTCCGAGGTGGCGGAGGCCGCAGAAGCAGGGGGGTTTGGTTTCAACTTTGACATCCTCGAAACCAATGTCATTAACCTGGCAATTGTGATTGCCATCCTGGTCTACTTTGGCCGTGGATTTTTAGGTAAAGTTTTAGGCGATCGCCGTACTGCCATTGAAACTGCCATCACGGATGCTGAGAAGCGCAAAAAGGATGCTGCTGCTGCTTTGGCTGACGAACAACAGAGGTTAGCCCAAGCGCAAACCGAGGCAGCAAAGATTCGGGCATCTGCTGAAGAGGCGGCTAAAACTGCGGCTGCGGCCATTATGGCGAAAGCCGAAGATGATATCCGCCGGATGCGGGAAAATTCGGCTCAGGATTTAAGTCGTGAACAGGAACGGGTGATTCGCGAACTACGTCAACGGGTTGTTGCTCTCGCTTTACAAAACGCCGAATCGGAACTTTCTACTCGCCTTGATCCGGCGAAACAGAACCAGTTGGTTGATCGCTGCATTACGTATCTAGGAGGTTCCTGATGAAAGAAGGTGGAGCTATATCCAGAATTGCTGAGCCCTATGCTGAGGCGCTCATGTCAATTGCTACGGAGCAAAATCTAACAGATCAGTTTGGTGAAAATGCCAATGCTTTGATTCGCCTGTTGGATGAATCTGAGGAACTGCGTCAGTTTTTAGCAAGTCCTATTGTGAGTCGGGACGCTAAAAAGGGGGCTATGCAGCAGATTCTTGGCGAGCAGGTACATCCTCTGGTTAAAAACATCCTGATGTTGTTGATCGATCACGGCAGGATCGGTTTTCTCAAAGATATTTGTAAGCAATACCTGGCGCGTTTACGCGAACTGAAGCAAACTGTCCTCGCACAAGTCTCCTCCGTGGTTGAACTATCGGATGAACAAAAGAACGTGGTGCGTGAACGGGTTAAATCTTTGACTGGAGCCAGCGCAGTTGAGCTGGAAACTCAAATTGACCCAGATTTGTTAGGTGGTCTTGTCATTCAGGTTGGTTCGCAAATTTATGATCTCAGCCTGCGCGGGCAATTGCGCCGCCTGTCCCTGCAGCTCAGCAGTGCGACTTAAGACGATGCAATGTTGGTGATAGCCTCATTTGGCCACGGGTTTAAGGTGGTAAATGATGCCCAACCAACGACGGCCTTATCTGCCGCTATTACGGCATTCAAACCATTACTATCAGGAAATTCAACCCTCTAGAGAGCAACTCCCATGGTAAGTATCAGACCAGACGAAATCAGTAGCATTATTCGCCAGCAGATTGAGCAGTACGATCGCTCCGTTAAGGTCTCTAACGTAGGTACGGTGCTGCAAGTAGGCGACGGTATCGCCCGCGTATACGGTCTGGAACAGGTGATGGCCAGCGAATTGCTGGAGTTTGAAGACGGTACTGTTGGTATCGCCCTCAACCTGGAAGAGGACAACGTTGGTGCGGTGTTGATGGGTAACGGTATTGAGATTCAGGAAGGTAGTACCGTTACGGCTACCGGACGAGTCGCTCAGATCCCCATTGGTAATGCCATGATTGGGCGCGTGGTGGATGCACTGGCACGTCCTATCGATGGTAAGGGTGAGATCGCTACGAGCGAAACCCGTCTGCTAGAATCTCCCGCACCTGGCATCATTGACCGTAAGTCGGTGTATGAACCCCTGCAAACCGGCATTACCGCGATTGACTCCATGATTCCCATCGGTCGTGGACAGCGCGAGTTAATCATCGGTGACCGACAAACGGGTAAAACTGCGGTTGCGATCGACACCATCCTTAACCAGAAAGAAGAGAACGTTATCTGCGTTTATGTGGCGATTGGTCAGAAGGCTTCTACCGTTGCTAACGTGGTTAACACCCTGACCGAGCGTGGTGCAATGGACTACACTATTGTCGTTGCCGCTAACGCTAGTGATGCAGCCGCCCTGCAATACCTCGCTCCTTATACGGGTGCTACTCTGGCTGAGTACTTCATGTACCAGGGTCGCCATACTCTCGTCATCTACGATGACCTGTCGAAGCAAGCACAGGCATACCGTCAGATGTCGTTGCTGTTGCGCCGTCCGCCCGGTCGGGAAGCGTATCCCGGTGACGTATTCTACATTCACTCTCGTTTGCTCGAGCGGGCAGCTAAACTCAGCCCCGCTCTGGGTGAGGGTAGCATGACTGCGCTGCCGATCATTGAAACCCAGGCTGGTGACGTTTCGGCATATATCCCGACGAATGTAATTTCTATTACGGATGGTCAGATCTTCCTCTCTACCGACTTGTTTAACGCTGGTATTCGTCCCGCAGTGAACCCTGGGATCTCGGTATCACGGGTAGGTTCGGCAGCGCAAACGAAGGCAATGAAGAAGGTTGCTGGTAAGGTGAAGCTGGAACTGGCTCAGTTTGATGACCTGCAAGCGTTTGCTCAATTTGCGTCCGACCTGGATCAGGCAACTAAGAACCAATTGGCGCGGGGTCAACGTCTGCGGGAAATCCTGAAGCAAGCTCAAAATTCTCCTCTGTCGGTCGCTGAGCAGGTTGCAGCTATTTACGCTGGTATTAATGGCTATTTAGATGAGATCCCGGCTGATAAAGTTGTTTCGTTCCTGCAAGGGCTGCGTGATTATCTGAAGACTAGCGCCGCAAAGTATGGCGAAATCATCCGCGCAGAGAAGCAATTGACCGATGAAGCGGAAGGTCTGTTGAAGACTGCTATCA
>CAZGDE010000017.1:23335-28714 GCA_964524315.1 uncultured bacterium | reverse complement strand
GACCAAGATTATGCCAAACCTTAAGAGCATTCGCGATCGCATTCAGTCGGTCAAGAACACCCAGAAAATTACAGAAGCCATGCGCCTGGTGGCAGCCGCTAAAGTGCGTCGCGCTCAGGAACAGGTGATTGCTACTCGCCCGTTTGCGGATCGGCTGGCACAGGTGCTTTATGGATTACAATCCCGGCTTCAGTTTGAGGAAGCAAATTTGCCTCTGTTGCGGAAGCGGGAGATTAAGAAAGTTGGTCTGCTGGTTATTTCCGGTGACCGTGGCTTGTGTGGTGCCCACAACTCTAACGTCATTCGTCGGGCGGAAAACCGGGCGAAGGAACTGAAGGCTGAGGGGATTGACTACACCTACATTCTGGTTGGTCGTAAAGCTACTCAGTATTTTGAACGGCGCAATCAGCCAATTGAGGCTACTTTCACGGGCTTAGAACAGGTACCGACTGCTGCCGATGCATCCCAGGTTGCTGATGCGTTGTTTGCCCTTTTCCTTTCCGAGGCAGTGGACAAGGTAGAACTGGTTTATACCCGTTTTGTGTCTTTGATCAGTTCTCGTCCTGTCATTCAAACCTTGTTACCCCTTGACCCTCAAGGATTGGAAGATTCTGACGATGAGATTTTCCGCCTGATTGTTCGGGGTGGTAAGTTTGAAGTTGAGCGGGAAAAGGTTGCTGCGCAGACGCAAAGTTTTCCTCAGGACATGATCTTTGAACAGAACCCACTGCAAATTCTTGACGCTCTTTTGCCCCTTTACCTGAACAACCAGCTCCTTCGGGCGTTGCAGGAATCCTCTGCAAGTGAATTGGCGTCACGAATGACGGCGATGAGCAATGCCAGTGAGAATGCGAAGGAATTAATCAGCAGTTTGACGTTGTCTTACAACAAAGCACGACAGGCTGCAATTACCCAGGAAATTCTAGAGGTTGTTGGTGGTGCTAATGCGTTGTAAGTAGCAGTATCAATCTTCTGTTTTCACGCTTTGACCTCAGGTTTGAGGTAAGTTCCGCTAATTTGGCCAATTGTTTAGAGTTAGTGATTGATGGGTCAGGTTTATCTGGCCCTATTTCTTCTTTTAGGCTCAGCAAGCCTCAATATGTTTAAATACTTTTCAAAAAATGAGGCTAGTTGTACATCTAACTGTCATGGAGAGAAGCGCTTTGAACAAAGCCACTTTTTCCTGTATGTGGGGATGTTAATCCAAATTCTACCTGGGATTAAATTTGCGGGTTTGTACTCTTCGTTTTTATTGTTGATTCATTTGGTTTATGTCAAACACCTACACGGTTGAAATTCACCACCAGGGTAAAGTCCATACAATTCAGGTACCGGACGATCGTACAATTCTGGATGTTGCCAATAGTGAAGCCAATTTAGATTTACCCAGTTCGTGTACGGCGGGCGTTTGTACTACCTGTGCGGCCCAACTTTTGGAAGGCAGTGTCGAGCAGGGAGACGCGATGGGTTTAGGGCCAGAACTTCGCGAAAAAGGATATGCACTGTTGTGTGTGTCTTATCCCCGGTCAAACTTAAAGATTCAGACTGACAAGGAAGAAGAGGTTTATCAACTGCAATTTGGTCAACCCCAGTAAAATGCAGTTACGCTTGCAATTCAGTATTACGCTTAAACTATGACAACACACTTTATCACTGCCGAAATTGATCTCCAGGAATCGCCAACTGCTACCCATCAAGCGATTGTGACAGAATTGGAAAAGCGCGGTGAGCCATTGCGCTGGGCTGTGACAGCGGTTGATGAAGAAGCTGCAACGGCTGTGGTAGAAGCTGTGGTAACAGTTGCTCAGGTTCAAGCTGAGTAGTTTTCATTCGCGGACTGGCTCCGGTTACTGGCCGGTAGTATGAGTTGAACGCATGTTTCAATTCATTCACCACATTTATACTGACGAATTCGTAACGTCACTTCTTCAGGTGGGGCGATCGCAAATTTACTGCGATCGCCCCTTGTACTGTGATAGTAGTCAAGAACGATGCCGAAGCGTCCTTATACAGTTGTTTTAATTGTGCCGACAGGAATTGGCGCGGCGATTGGTGGCTATGCTGGGGATGCCTTGCCAGTGGCAAGGGCCATTGCTGAGGTGGCCGACTGTCTGATTACCCACCCCAATGTGCTGAATGGGGCCCAACTATACTGGAATTTACCCCAGGCTCTTTATGTTGAAGGGTATGGGTTGGATCAGTTCGCGTCCGGGGAGTGGGGATTGCGTCCAGTGCTGCAAAACCGGGTGGGATTGGTTCTGGATCAGGGGATTGAACCTGATTTGAGGGTGCGTCACCTGCAAGCTGCCGATGCTACCAGAGCAACGTTGGGACTGGAACTGACCGATTATGTTGTGACGGATACGCCTCTAGGAGTTAGCCTCAAAACTGCTCCCTCCGGGGCCACCTGGGGAACGATCGAGCAACCGGATAGCCTTCTGCGGGCTGTTGAGCGGTTGCGGGAGATCGGCGCTGAGGCGATCGCGGTAGTGGCACGCTTTCCTGATGACCCAGGTAGTGATACTCTCCAGCAATATCGTCATGGGCAAGGGGTTGACCCCTTAGCTGGGGCAGAGGCCGTGATCAGCCATCTTGTCGTCCGGACTTTTCAGATGCCCTGTGCCCATGCTCCAGCATTGACACCATTGCCCCTTGATCCAGATATTTCGCCTCGTTCGGCGGCTGAGGAGTTAGGCCATACCTTTCTACCCTGTGTTCTTGTCGGGTTAAGTCGAGCACCGCAATTTATTCAGCGATCCCAACCTGGTTATTGTCCTCAACCAATGGATATATGGGTTGAGCAGGTGGATGCCCTGATTATCCCGGCGACTGCCTGTGGTGGTAGTGCGGTTCTGCGTCTCAGCCAAACGCAAACAAAGATTATTGCTGTGACCGAGAACAGGACAACGATGAAGGTGCCACCCACTGCCTTGGGAATACAGGCGGTGACGGTTAATTCCTATCTAGAAGCATTGGGATACTTGGTGGCTCACCGGGCCGGAATAAGCGCAACAGCCCTGTCGCCAGCAATTAACCCACTCCACCAGTTACCGTTGCGATAACTGCACCTCTGAGTTAGTTTCTATGTCTTCGTTGGCTTGTTTCAAATACTGATAAGCTTTAGCTTGGAGGGATCATGGATCACCATGCATGAATTCTATCCTCGGTTAAGCTAACATTTCTTTAACATTTCAGGTTTAGTATCATCTCGTGACAGACCAATTTCCGGACGATCCCGAATTTGAACCACTTAGTCGTACTCAGATCCTCATTGCGATGGGAGTAACGGCCATTATATTGCTGATTGTTGCTAAGCTATGGTTGCAGTTGAGCAATATCGCGCTACTTTCCCTGAGTTGGTCTAGCGTATCGTTATTGATGGGTTTGGGCTTAGGGTTGGCAATCACGGTTGCTAGTTCCCTGGTCTATTACATTTGGGCTGCTTACCGTCACAGCGCTGACTACTACCTTGAATTGGTCATCAAGCCCCTGGTTTGGTTTGACCTGATCTGGTTAGGTCTATTGCCCGGCATGAGCGAAGAACTGCTATTCCGTGGTGTCATGTTGCCGTTTTTCGGCTTGGATACGATGGGATTGTTGATTACCAGTATTTGTTTTGGGGTTCTACATTTAAGTAGCTTCAAGCAGTGGCCCTACGTGGTCTGGGCAACCGTGATTGGTCTGGTCTTGGGAGTTAGTGCAATTTATACGCACAATTTACTGGTACCGATTGTTGCCCATGTTTCGACTAATTTAATTTCCAGTATTTTCTGGAAGTGGAGCAACCGCACCCGGAGCCGCTCCGTCGGATAACTGGGATTGATTAATGTGAATAGCTACTCACATCTAGCAAATGTTAGCTACAAGTGAATGTCAGTTAACAGTGCAGCATTGCCTGGCGCTGTTCTGAATAATCGGCGGCTCTGGCATAATCGCCCAGGGCATAATAAGCAACTTTCAGGCTACCCAATACCTGTTCCTCGACGCGATGGTCTTGCATTAACCGCGCCAGGTTGAGTCGTTGCTCATAATAATCAATTGCCTTAGGATAGTTGCCCATTGCGTCATAGGCTACTCCCATACTGCCCAGGGCTTGCTCTTCCCCTCGCCGATCTTGGATTTCACGGGAGACGGTGAGCCACTGTCGACTATATTCAATGGCCCGTTGATAGTCTCCCAACGCATAGCAGGCGTTGCCCAGATTACGTAAAATTTGTCCTTCTGTCCGGCGATCGCTGATTTCTCGCGCTAAGACTAACCGTTGCTGGTAGTAATCAATGGCCCGACTGTAATCGCCCAATGCGTAACAAGCATTGCCCAGGTTTTTCAGAATTTGTTCTTCTACCTGGTCATCACTCAATTCACGGGCAATGGCTAACCCTTGTTCTTCGTAATGGATCGCAGTTTTATGGTCGCCCAGGAGCTTATAGGCTAGCCCCAGATTATTGAAGGCTGCCATCTCACCCCGCCGATCGGCTAATTCCTGAGCAATCGCGAGACTTTGCTGCTGATATTCAATGGATCTGGCGGACTCTTTTAAGTGTCGGTAAGCGTTACCCAGAGTTGCCAGAATTTTAACAATATTACGGCGGTCTTGCAGGGTGCGGGCAATTTCTAACCCTTGCAGAGAGTACTCAATTGCCTTGGGATAGTGTCGCAGATTGTAATACACCCAACCTAAAGCGGTCAGTGCTTTTTCCTGTCCTTGCCGATCGTCAATCTCACGATAAATGGCATTTGCCTGCCGAAACGACTGCAGGGCAGCCTCAAATTGACCTGCTTGCTGCTGTTCGTAGCCTTGGTTTAGCAAACGATCCGCTGTTAATTGGGCTGTTTCACTGCTAACAGTTGGTGCTGCCGAGTCGGGTACCGATGGGCTAACTGGAGGTTGCTGTTCGCCAGGAAAGACTGTCTCACGGAGAGGCTTAGATGGCATATGGCTAGGGTCAAGATTATTGTTCACTGGTATGTTCATAGGGTGTTGAGACCAGTTATGCATTATTGTTACCTTCAGTCGGTGTCGCTTGACCGGACTTGCTCAATTCACAGATGAACACCCTATCACCGTTTGTCTTGACCTATCTTTGCCAATCTCAACAAAACTAGCAAGTGATTTTGTGACACCTGTACAAGCGGCTACAGAGAGAAGACAGCCCCCCTGTGGTAATACCCTACACATTGGGATGGCATTTAGGATTCCGTGATTTTCCTAAACTTTATACAAAGTCAACGGTACGTAACTCCGTAAATTGACCAGGAAGCAATTGACCAGGAGTTGTTTATGCCAGCTCTTTGAGGAACGTCATCAACCCGATAAAATGCGCAAAATTCGATATCGGATAATTCGCTATCGGAAACTTTGAGTGACAGCTCCTGGCC
>CAZGDE010000017.1:21270-23325 GCA_964524315.1 uncultured bacterium | reverse complement strand
GGACACGTAGGGATCGACCAGGTACTTGCAGGCAGTTTGCTGGGCAACTTCTGCAGATATGGTTGCCATCTGTTCTTGAAACTGTTGATCAAATTCGATGCCTAACCCTAAGGTTTCATACCAGCCATAAATTTGGGCAATTTGAGCATTCGTTTGTTTGCCAAGTGCATACTGGCCTAGCACCTTATTTTTGGCTGCTTGTAATTCATCCGGTGCGAGAGGTTCATGACGGAGGCGATCGACTTCCTGTTGCAAACCTTCCAGCGCGATGGCTGTATTGTCTGGTGCTGTCCCCATGTAGACAACAAACTGTGCTGGTTCTAACCGGGTGGGATAGAACGCTGACACTTCGTAGGCTAACCCGCGTTTTTCTCGCAGTTCAACGAATAGACGACTGGATAACCCATTTCCCAGATAACTGTTGAGCAGTTTGAGGGCGATATAGTCGGGCAGGGAAGGCGTGAGGGGATGTTGTTGTACCTCCGCCTGGGTCTGACCACTAATGGGAGGGGCGAGATAACCCAGCATGACAATGGATTGTTGGGTTTCCTGCGCGATCGCTGCCCGTTGGGGGGCAATCGTCATTGGTGGAAGCTGTAGCGTTGGTAGTAGTACATCTGGTGTTTGCCAATCGCCAAAAACTTTGTTCACCAGCTCAATCGCCGTATCCGGATCTATCCGCCCAGATAGGCTAATAACCATGTTATCGGGGCGGAAATGGGTTTGGTGAAATGTTTGTAAGTCAGCCTGGGTTAACTCTGCAACCGACGCTTCTGTCCCCAAGCCCGATAGGGAATAGGGATGGTTTTGATACATCAGTTGCCGAAGCTGGTCAAAGGCCACAGTGAAGGGTTGTTCTTGCTGCGATCGAATGGCCTGAATGGTGAGGCGGCGTTCTAATTCAATCTCCTGAATGGGAAACGTTGGCGATCGTAGCAATTCACCTGCTAAATGCAAGATGTCCTCAAAATCACTCGAAACAGTTTTCAAACTCAGCAAAAAATAGTCTGTTGTGGAATCAGCGCTGAGACTTGCACCGACCGATTCCACCCGTTCAGCAATTTCGAGTGAAGATAACTGTCCCGTGCCCTTGGTTAGAACCGCTGAGAGTAGATGGGATAGCCCTGCTTGCTGGGATGTTTCCCAGCGGCTACCAGCCCGGATGAAAATTCGGGCAGCAATAATATCAGCAGCGGGGTTTTCCCACGTCAGCACTACCATGCCATTGTTCAGCACAGTTCTGACTTGGGGAGAAGAGACAGAGCTTAAATTCACAGATCGATCCTTGTGGCGTTAGCAATGATCAGGAAAAAAGGACAAGGCGCAAGGCGAAACATATAAGTAGCTATCGAATCTGACGAAATGGCATTCTACGGGTCGTGTGCTGCATCTTGCCTACTCCTCAAGTGGCTTGACCACTGTGACCGCATAGTGATATGGGGAGAGGTAGTGACTGGCGAGGCGTTGCAAGTCATTTGCTTGAATCGCCTGAATGCGGTATGGATAGGTTGCGGAGATTTCGGGTCGGGCCAGGACACTGTAATAACCGTATAACCCGGCCAGTTGGCTGGGCGTTTCCGTAGAAAAGGCGTAATCATTGCAAAGGAGGCGTTTGCAGCGAGCCAACTCAGCCTCTGATACAGGGGTACTGGCCAGTTCTGAGAGGCGATCGCAAATGATTGCTTCGACTCGCTCCAGGTTTTCGGTGTCTAACCAGGCACTGATGGTAAACAATCCAGATTCACGCTGAAGTGAAAAGCCACTACTAACAGCCTGAACCAGGTTGCGTTCTTCCCGTAGTTCGCGTACCAGACGTGATGTTCGACCTTCCGCCAGCAATACGGACAAAATATCTAAGCCGTAGGCATCCTGTAGTTGCTGATCAACGCCCTGGAGGGGTGAGTCAATCCCTGGACCAAGCCATGCCATCATCAGGCGAGCCTGTTCTAAGCGGGGGAGCCAAATTTCCTGGCGACGAATATGGGTGACGGGTGGTTCTGCTTCCGGGATGTAACGGGGGCAATCGAGCGGTGGTTCAAATGAGTGGAATGTTTG
>CAZGDE010000017.1:18178-21260 GCA_964524315.1 uncultured bacterium | reverse complement strand
GGCGATTGCCTCATCTTGGGTAACGTTACCAACAATCACGACGGTCATATTTTCGGGTCGGTAATGGGCCCGATGGAACTGGCGCATCTCTTGGGGCGATCGCCCTAACAGAACTTCTTCAGTCCCTAAAATTGGTCGTCCGTAAGGGTGGCGTTGATAGATACTTTCAGTCAAAGCTTGAAACGCAACCCAGTCTGGATTGTCGTATGCCTGCCGAATTTCTTCCAGGACAACACAACGTTCTCGTTCAAATTCATCCTCAGGAATTGAGGCATGGAGTAAGAGTTCTGCCAGGCAAGGCAGTGCCTCTGGTAGATGTTGAGCAGCGGTGGTAATGAAATAGTGGGCATAGTCGTGGCTTGTTGCCGCATTCGTCATGCCACCCCGACTTTCAATCACCATATCAAACAGGCCGGGGGGTAATTCTTCGGTGCCCTTGAAAATCATGTGCTCAAGAAAGTGAGCCATCCCTGACCATTCATCTGGTTCGACGATCGCACCTGCTTTTACCCAGACATCTACTGCAACTACAGGTGTTGCAGCCGTGTGCTGGTGAATAATAGTTAGCCCATTATCCAGCTGGATCAGGTTGGCTGGAAACTGAAGCGAGGTAAGGGCAGTCGATGAGCTAGCTAAATTCAATCCAGTTAGTCCACTAGAGATGAAAACGTTAGTGAGATGATTATGGTATTTAGATGATTATAAAGAACTTATCCCATCATTAGATGATTATAGAGAAATTATCAAAACATATAAAGATACCTTAATCGTTTGTTGATAGTTTCTTATGTTACCTGTTTCTGACGAAGATAGTTGCTGCTTGGACAGGGAATCTCGATGCTTAAAACTTGACTGCAACGTATCTCGTCCGATCCTCACACGATGTTACATTGAACGCAGTTGGGGAGACTAACGTTAGCCACCTTATGAATTTATCTGTATTAATCCTGGCGGCAATGGGAGCGGGGATCGCTTTTGGGGCAGTGTTAAATGGTTTCTATCCGGCGGCGATCGCCCCACTGGATCACTATTGCCTGACTCCATTAGGAACTGGGTTTCTGCGACTGGTGCAATTTGTCGTGGTGCCTATTGTGTTCTCCTCGCTGATTCTAGGGTTGACCCGCGTCCGTGATACCGCTCAGGTCGGACGCTATGTGGCTAAATTGTTGACGGGCTTTGGCCTCACCAGCGCGATCGCGGTTTGTTTGGGGATGACAACTGCTCTGGTATTACATCCCGGCGTGGGTGTAGTGGGGCTGCCGATACGCGATATTACGGGAGTTGTCCAGCGCCAGTCGATGATTGATTGGCTGGTGAGCTTGATTCCGGTGAATCCCTTAGAAGCCTTGGCAAAAGGAAATTTGCTGCAAACGATCGTTGCTGCGGCTCTAATTGGGGTGGGAATTCAGTTGTCAGGGAAAAAGGCAGAAAGTTTCATCCACCTGGTTGAAAGCCTGTATGTCATTTTTGAAAAGATCTTGTCAGTGATTCTTTACACGGCACCCATTGGGGTGTTTGCCCTGATTGCATCGGTTGTGGCAAATCAGGGGTTTGGTTTACTGGCACGTCTATTTCTGTATGTGATGGGGCTGATTCTGGCGTTCTCACTCATGATGGGTCTGTACGTTGTCATTTTGATTGGGTTACAGGCAAAACCGCACAAATTCTTTAAAAGTTTTGTGCCCAGTTTTTCGTTGGCGTTTGGTACGGCCAGTTCGGCGGCAGTACTGCCATTGGCGATGCAGAATGCGGAAGAAAGTTATGGATTAGCGGAGCCAATTGCCAGTTTTGCCTTACCGCTGGGAACGGCTTTGAAGCGGGATGGTTCAGCTATTTACCAGTCGTTTAATGCACTGTTTATTGCCCAAATTTTCCAGGTTCCAATTACGACAGAATTGTTGTTGGCGATCGCCGTGAGTACGTTCCTCATTTCGTTCAGTACAGCCGGTGTGCCTGGTTCGGGCATCATTATGATGACAACGGTACTGTCGACGGTGGGGCTACCGGTTGAGGGCGTGGCCATTGTTGCCGGCGTGGATCGTCTGACCGATGGGTTTAAGGCGATCGTGAATGTCAGCGGTACCCTCGTGAACGCAGTGATTCTGAGCCGTTGGGAGAACTACGAACTGAGCGAAACGTCCACCCAACCCCTTTTGGCGGATGAGTGAGAAAGAGAAGCCGCAAGCGGGGGCTACTTAGATGATGTGGTGAAGGGCTGTATTCCTTGAATGGCGTAGTCCAGGAGTTGCATGGGATGTAAGACGGGTATCTCTTTTCGTTGCAACTGGAGATGATGGCTGATCTGAACAAAACAACCGATATTGGCAGAAGCAATGACCGAGGCACCTGTATTAACCAGATTCTCCACTTTCTGGTGCCCTAACTCGGCGGCAACATCCGGTTGCAGAATGTTGTAAATTCCAGAACTACCGCAGCATAATGCGGCATCCACGGGTTCCCGCAGACGGATACCAGGAATCTGTTGCAATAATTGGCGGGGTTGGACACTAATTTTTTGCCCATGCAACATGTGGCAGGCATCTTGGTAAACGACCGTGAGCGGTTCATCCTGGAGGGGCGATAGTTTGGCGCTTAACCCCACTTCTGCCAAAAATTCCTGCACATCGCGAACCTTACTGGCAAATACCCGTGCTATTTCACGATAATGTGGGTCGTCCTGTAAAATGTTGCCGTATTCCTTTAGGGTATGGCCACAACCCGAAGCATTAATCAAGACGTAATCCACATTGGTTTTGGCAAAGTGATCAATCAATTGACGGGCAAGGGTTTCGGTTTGGTGAGCCTGCCCCTGGTGGTGGGTCAGTGCGCCGCAACAGCCCTGCCCCTGTGGGATGACGACCTCACAACCATTAGCGGTTAAAACGCGCACGGTGGCCTCATTCACTTCCGGATTAAAGACCCGTTGCACACACCCCAGGAGTACGCCGACCCGATAGCGCTGCTTGCCCTGTGCCGGAATGATTTCCGGCAAGGTGTCACGAAATGCCTGTGGCGCTAGAGGCGGTAGTATGGCCTCCATTGCTGCCAGTTGGGGTGATATTTGGGGGAGAAAACGGAGCGA
>CAZGDE010000017.1:2192-18168 GCA_964524315.1 uncultured bacterium | reverse complement strand
CACCAACTTTTGTAACCCTGACTTTTGGTAAAGCCCCAAGGGCCGCAGTAACCAGCGTAGGCGATTGGGATAGGGGAACGTGGTGAAAATGAACTGGCGCAGGAGTTTTTCGGGGAGCGATCGGGGATGGTTACGCTCAACCTGCTGGCGGGTTGCCTCAATCAATTTGTCATAGCGTACCCCTGAGGGACAGGTGGTCACACAGGCAAGACAGCCCAGACAGGAGTCAAAATGTTGCACGGTGGTGGGAGACAGGGGGATTTCGCCCTCATTGACGCCATCCATCAGGTAGATCCGGCCTCTGGGCGAATCCGTCTCCTTCCCAATCACCCGGTAGCTGGGACAGGTGGACAGGCAAAAGCCACAATGTACGCAGGCGTCAATCAGTGTCGGGTTGGGGGGATTCTTGGCATCAAATGATAGAACGGGTGCGGTCGGTGTTGTGGGTTGGCCCTGTTGTAGGGGGACGAGTTGCTGAGGGTTGGTGGCCAGGTTGTCGGACTGAGTGGTCATACGTTTAAATTCCCCCCACAAATCGGTGGGGACTTAACCGGGATTGTGGATCAAATTGTTGCTTAATCCGCCGCATTACATCCAGGGCATTACCGGGATAACCCCAAACATCAATTTGTTGTTTCAAGGGGACGGGGGCTTGCAGGATGGAGAGAAAACCGCTGTGAGCCTGACAGAGCGATCGCACCTGCAACAGTCGCTCCGGTGGGAGATCGGCGGCAAAGACGAACCTACCTAAGCCAATGGCAGCATGCACCTGTCCACTCCAAGGTGAGTCAGGCAGGATTGTATTGATTTTCTCCAGTACCGTTACGGCATCGCTGGGTCTTATTCCTATTTTGCAGGCGATCGCCGGACGTTGGTCGGCCAGGGTGATGTGTTTTTGCCACTCCTGCCATAGATTCTCCTCTACTTCAGTGGCGCAATTGCCTACCAGACCAACTGTCTGTCCCAATTGTAAGGTTTGCTCCAATTGTTGTTTCACACTTGACTCAATACCCTGGAAACGAACTGCCAGTGCCAGATTTACCGGGGACGAATGAGCGCTCGTGGCGATCGTCTGTCCCGCCAGAATATCTACTGCTGCTGGAGTCAGGGCCGATCGCAGTAACCCTGCTGTGACTGCGGCAATGTCAGTGCTGTTACCGGAGAAGACAACGGTCTGAGAACTTGCAGGCAGCGGGTAAACGCGGCAAGTGACTTGAGTGATGATACCGAGAGAACCGTAGGAACCGGTGAACAGCTTCATCAGGTCATAGCCTGCGACATTTTTGACGACACGTCCGCCTGCTTTGGCAATTTGCCCATCGGCCCGTACAATGGTAACCCCCAGTAACATATCCCGGATGCTGTTGTAGCGTTGCCGCAGTGAACCCGTGTCAGCGGTGGCCACAATTCCACCGATAGTGGCGCGATCGGGATAGGCGGGGTCGATCGCCAAAAATTGTCCAGCATGGGCCAGGGTTGTTTGCAGACTGGCAAAACTCATTCCGGCTTCTACTGTTACGGTTAAATCTCCGATCGCGTGGTCGATTAAGTGGTTCAAGTGTTGCGTGCGGATGACCAGTAAAGGTGAAGCGTCAGACTGCTCTTTACCACTGATCCGGGCTAAGCCACCCCAGGGCAGTTTGCTACCGGCACCAGCGGGAATAATACGCCACTGGTGCTGATGGGCGATACTTATGACTTCTGCCAGGGTTTGCTGATTTTCTGGGGAAACAATACCGACAATTGGAGTGTCAGGCGTGACGGCCTGCTGAAGTTGACTTTGCCAGGGTGGATCAAGCGCATCCCAGGGAGAAATGTTCGCTGGGGAAACAACTTTTTCTAAATGCTGGAGGATAGCCTGATGATTTGCTGCATTTCCTCCCATGGGAACCCTCTTGTGTTAATGCTGAATTATGTACAGTCGAGCGAATGTAAACTCTAGCGAAGTTGATTCTCCCACAAGGGCGATCGGCTAGTCTAGCGTGGTTGGAACCAGGCATAACCACACTGTTCCTGAATGCAGGGAACTGAATGGAGAGGGGGTTACTAGTAGTAACCACGTTCAGGGTAATGTTGTAATAATTTGCCCGGTTTTAACTAACAGATTATGAATAGATTGTGAAAATAGATTGTGAAAAATTAGATTGTGAAAATGGGTCGTGGAAAAATGGATGGTGAAAACGTCACGGTTGCCGGGGTGAGTGGGTATAAAGTGGGCCTGATTGAACAGGATATTTGCTGCCTAATAATTTACGAATATGGAATATAACTAGGGCGGCGTTTGGGCTGCCTAACATTTAATGAAAGCGCCAGCCGCTTTAAAGAAATCGGTGTATCGATCCTGACAATGCCTTGTGGGAATACTACCAACAGAATTGTATCGCCATTACCCCTGATATTGACTTTAGTAAGCCAATGAAAACAATCCTGGTCATTGAGGATGAACGAGCGATCCGTGAATCTATGCTGGATCTGCTAGAGGCAGAAGGTTTCAATGTGGTATCTGCCGAAGATGGGGATATTGGTATTCAAAAAGCGCGGGAGCATTTGCCGGATCTAATTCTTTGTGATATAACAATGCCCCGAATGGACGGTTTTGAGGTACTACGTCGATTACGAGATCAACCAACAACCGCAACGATTCCGTTTATCTTTTTAACGGCTAGAGGGGCGAAAGAAGAGATTCGTCAGGGTATGGAATTGGGGGCAGATGATTACCTGACAAAACCATGCTCAATCAATGAATTATTGCGAGCGATTGGGAGCCGATTTAAGAAACATGAAGAATTATTGAATCAATCCCAGCGTCAATTAAACACGTTACGTCAAAGTATTGCGTTGTCCTTGCCCCATGAATTGCGAACACCTTTAAATGGCATTTTAGGATTGGCTGAGTTGCGGATGGATGATTATCAGCAGGTGGAGCGTCAAGAGATTTATGAAATTGCTGAGGGCATTTACTTTGCGGCGGATCGATTGCACCGTTTGATTCAAAACTTTCTGTTGTATGTAGAGCTTGAACTCGCCGCTAAAGACAGCGATCGCATCCGTCATTTACGGAATGGTAAAACCCAGTTTCCGAAGGCACTGATTGCCAGTGTTGCTACTCAGGTTGCGCATCGGGTTGGACGAGATACGGATCTGGCACTCAACTTGCAGAATGCTGCGGTGCAAATGGCTGATCTGAAACTGAGCAAAGTAATTGAGGAATTGACCGACAATGCGTTTAAGTTTTCGAAACCGGGTACACCGGTCACTTTGACAGCCGTTGTGAACGATGAGGCAATGGTATTGTCGATCGCCGACCAGGGTCGTGGCATGACCACGGAACAGATTGCCAGCATGGGTGCGTATATGCAGTTTGAGCGAAAATTCTATGAACAGCAGGGAGCCGGATTAGGGCTGGCGATCGCGAAACGATTGGTTGAACTGCACAACGGTGAATTTAGCATTACTAGCACGCAGCAAGGAACGACGGTGCAAATGACCCTGCCGTTGGCCGATGACCAGTAGGGAGGCAAGTTGATTCGGCTAGCGCGTTTCCTCCAGTAGGCGTTTGATCAGGTATGGTGCTGTATCTCCTACTCTGGGCTGCTCTGGCGGAGTTCGATTGACTCGGTTGCTTGCTCTGGAAGGACTTCTGGTAATACCAATTCTGGTTCAGTTGTTGGTTCTTGTAAAACCAGGGGTTGACGTTGTTGCTGTAATTCGGGTAAGGCAATACGTTCCTTGATGGTTTCTTTTGCTGTGACTGGTAGACGGAGCGGTTGTAGTTCTTCGATCCAGCAACTTGCCAGTGGTAAAGTCTGATCTAAATCTTCCAGTGGACGGGGTACCAGCATCACGGCATGAAGCTCACCAATGCGCTCGGCCTCAATCATACCGACATCCAGGGCGATCGCCACATTCGACACGGATCCACGCACAATCGCCGTACATAACCCTGCGCCAATAGTCTCGTAGGCTGCCAGCACAACCTCTGCTGACTTCAACATGGCATCCGCAGCCCCCACCATCGCGGGAAAGCCTCTTGTTTCTAGCAGCCCAACCGCCTGGCTACTTAACTTGCTATGTCCCCTGCCGGTTGCCAATTGTGCCAGACGATTGCCAATGGGCAAGACGGCCTCCAGGTTTGCCATTGGTCGTGGAATGACTAATGTTTCTAACTTTTGCCCAAATTGTTCAGCCCGTTCGGCACCTTCCTGAACGGCCAAACGCACGTCTGCCACGCCACCCCTGACGATTGCCGTGCAGTAACCGCTCCCAATCTTTTCATAGCCAACTAGCGTCACGCCGGACGATTTCAGCATGTGATCGGCAATGCCTACAATCGCCGGGAAACTCTGGGCAGACACTAAACCCAGGGCAGTATCAGTAAAGTCTTCTCGTCGGCTCATGCATCCAGGGCAGCGTAGTTTCCGATTACACTCCTATCCTAGCTTCGATTGAGGTAATAGTTGCGAGGGAATCCGTGGACTTAATGTAGCCATGTACCAAAACAGGCGGCCGGGAAAATCAGGTATTCCACGAAAAACAGTTTCCAGATGAATTGGTAGAACTGGCTGATTGCACGTTTGTCCCGCAAATTGACTGCTCGACTGCGCAGCCAGAGCGATACCACTGCGACCCCATGCGTACTGACTAAAATCCCCCCATTGACTGCTGGTAAACCAATGACACCCGCAATCATCATCCCTAAATAAGCGACTGTCAATGTCCCGCGAGCCAGATTGAAAACGGTTTGTTTGCCTAACCAGAGGGTAAAGGTGCTGATGTTGTACCGCCGATCACCATCCATATCAGGCACATCCTTAAAAATCGCGATCGCGAAGGTAAAGACCAGCACAAACAAGGTTAGAGCAAAGACAGAGGGCGGGAGACGGAATAACGCCAGCGCCAGAGAAGCGATGGGGCTTGACCAATCATGAGGGTGGCTGAAGTGAAGAAACAGGCCAAGGTTAACAATTACACCCCGAACAGTCAGGATGCAGAAGGAGGCCCAGAAGGGAAACCGCTTTAACCGGATGGGTGGGAGTGAATAGGCGGTACCAATGAGCAAACTCAGCCCTACTGTTGCCAGTAGAAACGGGCCACCCGCGATCGCCAGCAACAGGGCAAGGACACCCGTGATCGCTACAATTGCGCTGCCCTGTACCGGCGAAAATTCTCCGGCGGCCAGGGGTAAGTGGGGCTTGTTGACGCGATCGATGGCGACATCTTCTAGTTGATTTAGCCCAACAATATAAACATTGCCACACAAGCAAGCAACCCAGCCGATAAGCAGGGTGACAACGGATGGGAAAAGAGGCAATATCCCAGTGCTGTCGCTTGTTTGCCCCAGGGTTGAGGGGACAGTATTGCTGGCAATGGCGATCGCGACCAAATATAAGCTAATTACGCTCAAACTCGTGCCAATGACCGTATGCGGTCGAGAAAATTTCCAAAACGCGTAGAGCTGCGCTGTCACCGGCAGAGAAGTCGTAGATGGGCGCAAGGGCTCGTTAGAAAGGGTGTATTTGGGGGAAATTCGGCTCATGCGTGGGGCGTTGCTCAATATTCTTTGAAAACAGAAACAGTATGCGCCGAATTTTTCTAATCGTCTATATCAACTGTGGATGATTTAGGTAAAACAGAGTGAAAAATCAGGCAGCCTCGATCAATTTGCCTATTTCCCCAGGTGGATGTTATGCAAGAGAACCTGTAATAAATTTTTGATGATGAACGGGTTAGTCTTCCTGCTTCTGATAATCACTTTCCTGCATGGAAGTGATGCTTGAAAACCTTATTAAGAGGTAATGTTTATGCTCAATTTAACCAATTATTTACTGAAAAGTTTACTGGCGGAAATCTCCCCTGTTGTGCATGAAGGGCCTGCAATTTCACTCACAATGGTGTTTGTAGCTGGATTTATTGCGGCTGCCACGTTGGGTTCAATCGCCTGGTACAACTCGAAGCGCCCCCCCGGTTGGGAAGATAAGGAACGGCCTGCGGTTGTGCCAGATATTGATAAGTAGTTTCTGCTTTTTCATCTTTCATCAGCAGATTTTTCCGGCTAGAAAAGATGATGTTAATCATCAGTAAATTTCTTCCTGGATTAACTGTCATTGAAAGCCATCAACTTGCTGATAATCATCAGATAAAACTGCATTTAATTAATTTTGTAGGAGTAAGTAATGACTAATCCAAGAGTAGAACAGGATCAATACGATCGCGGCATTATTCCGGCTGAAACGGCTGCCCGCAAAGAGCGTGAAGGTGAGGCTTATAAGCACACCCCCGAAGGGGAAGAAAGTCTGGATACTACGGGTGGTTATACCGTGGATCGGGAAGGGTTAATTAATAATTTTGCGATCGAGCCGGAAATGTATTACGAAGTACCGGGTGATGCGCGGGAACAGGCAGAAGCGGAAGTGACTGCCCGTAAAGAAGAACTGCACGATATTAATGATAACGATGAGCAAGGATTGCTGACGGAAACTGCCGACAAGCGTGGTAAAGGTAGCGGTATTGTTTAATTTCGACGGGTCATCCTGCATGAGGATGCCAGGTTACTACTAAGGGGAATTCCCGATAGGTTGTACCCTCTTATCTATCTCCGCTTTCCCCAGATCTGTAAGGGATCTGGGGATTTTAAGTTGGTTGGATGGCGATGAAGAGTTCTCGATAGACTTGGGCCAGATCTGCAAGCTGGTAGTGGGCGTTTAAGCCACTGGGATTGGGCAAAACCCAGATGACTGCATCATGGAGAGCTTCATCTTGCCGCCCTAATTTTGCTTTGGGACGGTGAAAGGCTGTTCGATAAGCGCTGATTCCCAAAACTGCTAGAAATTGGGGATGGCATTGTTGTACTTTGACGCTTAGCTGCTGCCAGCCCGCAATTAATTCATCACGGGTTAATTCATCAGCACGAGCCGTTGCCCGGTCAACAATATTGGTAACGCCGTAGCCGTATTTCAGTAAGTCATCGTCTTCCGTCGGAGCCAGCCGGCGATCGGTAAAACCAGCTAAATGCAAGGTTGCCCAAAACCGATTTCCGGGACGGGCAAAATGATGTCCTACTGCCGCACTATAAAGACTTGGGTTGATCCCACAAAACAGCACTCTCAGGTTGGGCGCAAGTATATCTGGAACACGTGTGCCAGTAGCGGCGAGGAGATCGGCCTGTGTGGGTTTCCGCAGAGCGGTCAAGGTTAGACCTCGCACACCTGCACACTGGGCAGTCGGGAACTCTGCAAACGGCGCATCCAACTTTCCAGGTAGAGGCGATTCTGGCGCTGCTGGTCTGGGTCGGTGGTATCCGCCGGGTGAGGCATCAGGCCCAGAATGGCAGCCGTTGTGACGCAGAACATTGATTTCTGGAAGCTCACACAAATTTTGACCCGTAAATCGGTTTCGCCCCGTAGTTTGGTTTGATAAAACTCATGCAAGTAGGTTGGTAGATAGTGACGCATATCCTGCATGAGCAAGGTTGGTGGAATACCTGCTCCCCCAATTGGTAAGGGATCAGCATAGAGAGCCCCATAGGAAAAACGATCCTGCTCCTGGGGAATCTGCCGTGCTTGAGCGTTGTAAGAAACGGTGCCCATAAAGGGAAACGAGCGGAAAAATACGGCTTCTACATAAGGGACTGCCGTATCCATCAAAAACGTTAAACCAGCTGATTTGGGAATAATGTCATAGTTTTTCCCCTTGATCTGGACGGTGTAAGTGATGGGTTTATCGGCTGCCTCGACTAAACCTTGGAGGACATGACTAACGACATCGGGAATAGTCTTAATTTCCCCCCGATCGTACCGATCAGACAGGGTGAGAAACATGGGACTCATAACTCGCCAGAACTGACCTAGAGCGCTGTAGTATGCCATTTGGCGGATTTGTTCTGGCAGGAAGTCAGCAAATGTCTTATTCACGCCCTGCATGAAAATATTGCCACTTAATTTTGCCTGGATGGCGGCTTTTGCCCGCTGTAAAAATTCGTCGCTGTCCAGGTAAGTATCCAATTTACCGCCGCCATGCCACATCATGGCTTTCATGCAGTATTCGGCAAATTCGTAATTAATGCGATCGTGCCACCAATGGCGTAATAGCTTGTTGGGCGAAATCTCGCCGTTGAAATACTTAAAAAAAGGAAACAGAACCAAAAACTGGTGGTCGGAAATGTAAAGAAGGTTTCGCCAGTAAGCATCAAGAACAACGCCGTAGCTTTTGAGAATGCCAACCACTTCCATGACATTCTCGGGGGAGTCGGGCAGTAAGGCTCCACCTGTTTCTAACCGTTGCACAATGTCGGACAAGGGTTGGGGCAATGATGTTCCAGGTATGCTAGCAGGCATAGGGCGTTGAACAGCGATAAGGGTGTAAAGACTAACGGTAAAAGAAAGTGGGTAATTCTTCACCAGAGACAGCTTGCGAACAACCCAATGGCCAAGAAGGCAATTTCAAGAAGGCAATTTCAAGAAGGCAATTTCAAGAAGGCAATTTCAAGTTCTAGTTTCTTAGCTATCTTCCATGCCTTTTAGATTGGTTGCGGCGGCAGGAGTTGCGATCGCAGTACCGGGTACCAACATGGCAGTCGTGGTTGTTTCTGACCATTGCACCAGCCAGCCTGGTTGTAAGCCTAACAATACGATTAAAACAGCCAGGATAAAACCGGGTATGCGTTCTGACCAGGCAACCGGTGGCAGATTAGAAAATTGATCTGGAAGTCGCCCAAAGAACGTGCGGTTAACCAACAGCAGAAAGTAGACAGCCGTTAAGCCTGTACCGATCATACTGAGCAGTGTTTGTACCGGAAAAACGGGAAAGCTACCCCGAAAGATCAAAAATTCGGAGATAAAGCCCATCATGCCGGGAATACCCGCACTTGCCATAACTCCTACAACCATGAGGGAACCAATCAATGGTAGACCTCGCTCTGGGGCTAATAGTCCCCGCAATACGTCAATATCGCGAGTCCCCGTTTTCTTGTAAACCACGCCCACCAGCAAGAAGAGCAGGGCTGAAATCAAACCATGACTGACCATTTGAAAAACGGTTCCCAAAATGCTGAGGGGCGTGGCTGCTGCTGCTGCCAGTAAAATAAAGCCCATATGGCCGATGGAGCTATAAGCCACCATCTTTTTCATATCTTTCTGGGCGATCGCGGTGAAGGCTCCATACAACACACTTACCACCGCCCAACTGGCCAACCAGGGAGCGATCACAGTCCAGCCTGCCGGGAATAGCTGCATCCCAAAGCGCAACAGGCCATAGGTACCTAACTTCAGTAAAACACCAGCTAATAACACTGAAACCGGCGTTGAAGCTTCGACGTGGGCATCGGGGAGCCAGGTATGAAGTGGTACGAGGGGAATTTTGATACCAAAACCAACCAGCAATGTTCCCAGCAGGATTAATTGGGTCGTTAGCGGTAACACCTGACTGCGGGTCACATCGTATTCAAAGGTGGAAGCTCCACTTAACCAGGTAAGCCCCAAAAAGCCCGCCAGAATTAAAACTCCGGACAGGGCCGTATAGATGAGAAACTTGGTCGCAGCATATCCCCGCTGGGCACCACCCCAGATTGCAATTAAGAAATAGA
This sequence comes from uncultured bacterium, assembly GCA_964524315.1. GTDB lineage: Bacteria > Cyanobacteriota > Cyanobacteriia > Leptolyngbyales > Leptolyngbyaceae > CAZGDE01. The sequence continues at coordinate 8,588 of CAZGDE010000017.1, read as the reverse complement.
GAGGAATTAACTCCAATTCATAGAATAGGAAAAATAATAATAAATCCTGGGAGAGAAATGCCCCGGCGACACCAGTATTCAGCAAGAGAATCAGTACATGGTAAAGCTGAGATCGCCGAATAGATTCGTCTGAGCTATAGATGGCTATCCAGGTCAACATGGCATTCAGGACAACCAGTGGTAGTGACAACCCATCTAACCCCAAACGATAGGTTAATCCCAGGCTGGCAATCCAGGGGAGGTTTTCCTGAAATTGGAAACTGGACAGACTGGTATCAAACTTAAACCCTAATAAAATTGCCCAAAATGTCGTAATTGTCATTAGGAGCAGGGAAATGGGGCGGGCGTATTGGGGGGCGATCACCCGTGGCAATAAGGCTATGACAATAGCTCCCACCAGGGGAATGGCAATCAGGGCACTGAGCATAGGAAGGTAAATGGAAAGTTTTAGAGGTTGGTTCTAGGGGTTAGTTTTGGAGATTGGCTTGACGCCCTCACAAGATACTAAAGAAGAATGTGATCAAGCATTTACCCAAACAGAGGCGGGAAATGGAAGTTTGGGAAAATGGTTGAGAAGTTGGCCAGGAAGGGATAACTGACCCACGCTACGAGTAAGGCAATCCCTAAGAGAATGGTCAAAATATAGAACTGGGATTGTCCAGAAATACTGTATTTGAGACTTTCGCCACTAAAAATCGAAGCAAGGCCAACCAAATTCACGACACCATCCAATACGTAGCGATCAAACCAGGCGCTCGTGCGAGAAATTAAATTAACCACCCAAACAACTGTTACCCGGTAGAACTGGTCAACGTAAAAATCATAGGCCAGCAGATCCTGGGCAAACTTCAGCGGAATTTGTACAGGCCGTGCCCAGGTTCGATTGAGTCGGATGGTTGCACCCAAACCACACCCTAAAATGCCGGAGATTATCAGCAATGCAACTGCTAGCCCATTTAGATAGGTCCAGTCTGGCAAAATTGACAGCCGTTGTAACATGAACGGCACCAACAGTGTTGCTATGGTTAGCGAAACGAGTGGTAATGCCATCGTCCAGGGAACTTCTGGAGCGCGGCGCGTTTTTGGTTGAGGTTGGCCTAAAAATACTAAACGGAAAACCCGTGTCAAATTCAATGCAGTTAATACATTGACAATAAGTAGCACAGACACTAGCCAGGGCTGACCGTACCAGAATGTATCAACGCCTTCGTATAGGCCCCAAAAACCACCTAAGGGTAGTAACCCAACTAGTCCGGCAGAACCAACGACAAACGCTGAGGTGGTGGCAGGCATCCGTGACCCTAAACCACCCATTTCAGTAATATCCTGACAACTCGTGGTGACAATGACTCCGCCTGTACTCATAAAGAGGAGAGCTTTGGCGATCGCATGGGTAAACAGTACAAACAGTGCCACATCTGTCCATTGCGTCCCAACGGCGATAAATACAATACCCAGGTAAGCACTGGTGGAATGTGCTAGCGCCCGTTTCATATCAATTTGGGCGATCGCCACCAGCGAGGCCCCAATTGCTGTCATCACACCCAATACAACCAGTGCAGTTGAGGCAACCGGAGACAGCACTAGAATCGGCTGCAGTTTAATCAGGACGTAGGCACCGCAAGCGACAACAACGGAATTTCGCAGAATGGATGCTGGATTTGGGCCTTCCATTGCTTCATCCAACCAGAGATGCAGCGGAAATTGAGCACATTTCCCAATTGGGCCAGCGATCAGTGCGAGGCCCAGCAACGTGGAAGCTGTTGGTGATAATTCAGCGGTTTCTGCCCATTCATAAAGAGCGGGAAAGTTGAGTGTGCCCGATAGTGTCGCCAGCACCACGACTCCCATCAGCAATAAAACGTCACCCACCCGTTTAGTGAGAAATGCATCACGGGCTGCCGTTACCACCAATGGCTGTGCGTACCAGAACCCAACCAGAAGATAGGTGGAGAGGGTCAACATCTCCAGCAAGGCATAGCTTAAAAACAGTGAATCACTCATCGCTAGCCCACTCATGGCACCTTCAAAAAAGCCCATCAGGGCGAAAAAGCGTGCCAGAGCCCAATCCTTCTCCATGTAGCCAATGGCAAATAACTGTGCCAGCAAGCTTAAACTGGTTACCAACTCAACTGCCCCGGTACTAACGGAAGACACGTCCAGATTGAGCGTTAAATCTAAGCCTGCGGCACTAAACCACGGCACAACCAGCGTTTGTGGCTCATGCCCTAATGTTCCACGGAACAGAATCAAGCCATGAATCAGGGCAATAACAGTCATCAATACATTGAGATAAGCGGCAGGACGGGGACCTGTCCGCTGGATAAGCCCAACTGCCCACGGCAACGATACAATCGCGCCCAGGAGTCCGTAACAGGGAATCCACCAACTGCTTTGCAGGAGAAACTGATCCATTGAATCCGCCTAAATTAAATTGCGATCGCCGTTATTTATTAACAAATGTGACTAAAACCGTTTTCCAGACTGGTAACAGATGGAAAACCTCTATCACCAGAAGAAACCTAATAGCGAATTATCCGTGCTTGAAATAGACATTGTCTTAAATAGGAGCAAGTTAAATAGCGTCAAATTCCTTGAATACTGAATTTAGATGCTGAATCAAGACCGCTGGAACCCGATCTCAGCTTAACGCCTTAACCCCTCAAAATAGACTGTTTCAGTTGGAAAAACAATTGTTTACATAGAAAAATATTCATGACTAATCACAAATGAACACTAAGTTTTGTTTATAAGTGCAACTTATATTTTATCAATCATTCGATTATCTTGATTGAAAAAAGCCTATGATGATCAAGGCGATATTTTTGCTGCGATCGTCTCTGCTTGTCGCAATTAATTCAAGCCTGAAAGGCAATTTTTATCTGCAATTTACCACTCTGTGGGAGAATTGTTCGGTTAGAGCGAAGGCTGCATAAGCTAATAAACACGCTTCGAGCCGCCAGGTGTTGGAAGTGGTATGACCAGGGTTTCCGTCTATAAGCCTTCTTAATGTTTAAAATTTAGAACTATCATTGGACGTTATATTGTCAAGAGTCATCCACCCCCCTATGCTTAGTTTAGGCATAGTAAATACCTTGAAAAGGCTTGAAATGATGGCATCTCCGTCTAAAATTTCATTCCCTTTATCTACTATTAGTTCCACTTATCAGGAGATCGACAATGCCAATTGCAGTGGGCATGATTGAGACGCGAGGCTTTCCTGCCGTTGTAGAAGCTGCCGACGCTATGGTGAAAGCGGCTAGGGTAACTCTGGTGGGTTACGAAAAAATTGGTAGCGGTCGGGTGACCGTGATCGTCCGGGGCGATGTTTCCGAGGTGCAAGCCTCTGTTGCTGCCGGGGTTGAGTCTGCTAAGCGAGTAAATGGTGGTGAAGTTCTTTCGACTCACATTATTGCTCGTCCGCATGAAAACCTGGAGTATGTTCTGCCGATTCGTTACACCGAAGCGGTTGAACAGTTCCGTACCTGATTGCTGGGTCGCGATTAACCGTTGCCAGTAGTCAAGTTGTTTGTTTGAAGCCGTTTACTAGTTTTTGTAACTAGTTGATCAGATCATTTTTGCACTCACGTTCGAGCTAGTTTATTTATCTGAAACGATGCCCTGGCTTAGTGCAATTGATGCAAAAGTTTTAGCTTAAAAACGTTCACATGGAAGGGAGTAATTAAAGATGGCAATTGCAGTTGGAATGGTTGAAACTCTGGGTTTCCCCGCTGTTGTTGAAGCAGCTGACGCGATGGTAAAAGCCGCTCGTGTAACCTTGGTTGGTTATGAAAAAATTGGTAGCGGTCGCGTTACTGTGATCGTTCGGGGTGATGTGTCCGAAGTCCAAGCTTCTGTTGCGGCTGGCATTGAAAGTGTCAAGCGCGTGAACGGTGGTCAGGTTCTGTCTACCCACATCATTGCTCGTCCCCACGAAAACCTGGAGTACGTCCTGCCGATTCGCTACACCGAAGCAGTAGAACCATTCCGTGAAAGTGTCAGCGGTATCCGTCCTCTTAACCGCCCATAGAGCCTGATGCAGATTGCCAAAGTTCGTGGCACCGTCACTAGTACACAAAAGGAACCTAGCCTGCGTGGTATTAAGTTCCTGGTGCTGCAATTGATGGATGAAAATGGCCAACCACTTCCGTTGTATGAAGTGGCGGCTGACGGTGTTGGTGCAGGAGTGGGTGAGTGGGTGTTGGTGAGCCGCGGCAGCGCGGCCCGACAAGTCCCAGGTAGTGAAAATCGTCCGTTGGATGCGGCGGTCATTGCCATTATCGATACTGTGAGTATGGATAATCAATTGCTGTACAGCAAGAAAGATCAGTACTAAGGGATACGCTATTCGGCAGGTCAGCCTGGATACGTACGGTGCATGGTAGCGCGATCGCTAAGGCGGTTTTGCTCGTGGCTAACTATCTAGTTATGACTGCTGCCCTTAGTAGTTACCTCGTTTCTGGTTTATCTGCCCCCCTGCCAATGCACCATTCTGCATTATGTTCTAGGTCGATTTTGGAGACAGTTCTATGGCGGTCCGTAGCTCTGCGGCTCCCCCGACTCCGTGGTCGAAAACGTTAGCCGAGCCAAATATTGATGAAACGGCGTATGTGCATTCGTTCTCGAACTTGATTGGGGATGTCCGCATTGGTGCCAACGTATTAATTGCACCGGGAACATCGATTCGGGCAGATGAAGGTGCGCCCTTTCACATTGGTGAGGGGACAAATGTCCAGGATGGGGTTGTCATTCATGGGTTGGAGAGGGGGCGTGTTGTAGGTGATGATGCCAGTTCCTATTCCGTTTGGATTGGGAACAATACGTCAATTACCCATATGGCTCTGATTCATGGTCCCGCATACATTGGGGATAATTGTTTCATTGGCTTCCGCTCTACTGTGTTCAATGCTCGGATCGGTGATGGTTGCATTGTCATGATGCATGCGCTGATCCAGGATGTGGAGATTCCACCGGGACGGTATGTGCCGTCGGGGGCAGTCATTACCAGTCAACAACAGGCGGATCGGTTGCCGAGTGTGCAGGAGTCAGACATTAAGTTTGCAACCCATGTTGTTGGCATAAATGATGCGTTGCGGTCGGGCTATCGGTGTGCCGAAAGTGCTGCCTGCATTACGCCGATTCGTGACGAACAAAACAAATCCAGTACTTCCGGTTGGTCAGAAATGAATACTTACTCCTACAGTCAGGCAAGCGGCAGTTTAGATGCCAATGTAATCAACCATGTGCGGCAATTACTGGCTCAAGGTTTCCGCATTAGTACCGAACATGCAGATGAGCGACGTTTCCAAACAAGTTCCTGGAAGAGTTGCGCTCCGATTCAAACAAACCGTGAATCAGACGTATTGCGCGAATTGGAAGCTTGTTTATCAGAGCATAGTGGCGAGTATGTTCGCCTGATTGGTATCGATCCAAAGGCGAAGAAGCGAGTTTTGGAAACGATTATTCAACGTCCTGCCGGTAAGGCTACCCCGGCATCACAGAATGGTGTTGGTCGGCAGGGGAGTGCTGGGGGTGCTTCCAGCGGTGCCTATCGTCCCGCGCCATCATCAGCGCCGCATGTCGCTGGTGGTTTGGGGCCTGAGACTGTGCAAATGGTACGGAATTTGCTGGCACAGGGAGCAAAAATTGGCACCGAACATGCGGATCAGCGACGTTTTCAGACATCTTCCTGGCACAGTTGCTCACCGATTCAATCAAATCGTGAGTCAGAAGTTCTCTCAGCTTTGGAAGCATGTATGGCGGAACATGCTGGCGAATACGTTCGCATGTTTGGGATTGATACAAGGGCAAAACGGCGTATTGGTGACTTGATTGTGCAGCGTCCTAATGGAAAGACTGCTGCTTCCAGTGGGAATGGTGCTGCCCGCTCCTATGCGGCCCCGGCCCCGACAGCAACTTCTAGTTCTGGTGGCTATGCGGCAACACAACGGTTATCACCAGAAGTCGTCCAGCAAGTCAGCCAGCTGGTTGCCCAGGGTTGCCAGATTGGTCTGGAGTATGCGGATGAGCGTCGCTATAAAACCAGTTCGTGGTATAGTGCTGCCCCAATTCAAGCTCGTCGTGATTCCGAGGCGATCGCTGCTTTAGAAGCATTCTTGCAGCAAAATGGCACCAATTATGTCCGTTTGGTAGGAATTGATCCCAAGGCAAAGCGACGCGTCGCAGAGGTGATTATTCACCGTCCAAATGGGAAGACGCCGTCTCCGGTTGCAGCCTCTTCAGCCACCGCAACAGGGTCTAGCGGTTATGCTGCCAATGGTAGCCGCTCCAGTAGCGGTGGAACAGTGGGTGGTAAAGTGGCAGACCAGGTGCGCCAGTTGCTCTCCCAAAGCTATAAAGTTGGTGTCGAGTATGCTGACGAACGGCGCTACAAGA
>CAZGDE010000017.1:0-2182 GCA_964524315.1 uncultured bacterium | reverse complement strand
CTACAAGACCAGTTCATGGCAAACGGGTGCCCTTCAGGGAAGTCGGGAGGGGGATGTCATGGCATCGTTACAGACCTTTTTGAATGAACATAGTCGTGACTATGTGCGCCTTGTCGGGACTGATCCAAAATCGAAGCGTCGAGTTGTCGAGACAGTCATTTACAAACCCAGTAAAGCTTAGGTTTGTGGGGGATAGAACGCAGTTAGGAGGGGAGTCTTGGCTTCCTATATCGGTAATGCTGGTGGAAAATTGCGTTAAACGCAGTTAGTCACGAGGCCGTTAAACGATTTGCAGGAGGTTCTAGTCTGAGGGTAGCGATATGCGGTTTGCTAGTGGGCCGGTTTGCTTTCATGCAAATCGCATATCGCTGACCTCGAGTTATTCAAAGAGGTTGGATTGATGTCTTTGCCGCCACTCCAGTTACAACCTGTGAGTACGTCTCACTATTACATTAGTGGCGATGTAACCATTCAGTCAGGGGCGGCGATCGCGCCTGGGGTGTTGATCCAGGCAGATGCCGATAGCCGGATTATTATTAAGACGGGTGCCTGCATTGGGATTGGCTCGATTCTCCATGCTTGCCGAGGTACGTTGGAAGTCGGAGAAGGAGCCAATATTGGTGCGGAGGTTCTTCTCATTGGTGAGGTGAAGATTGGGGCAAATGCCTGTATTGGCTCAGCGACCACTATTCTCAACAGTACGGTTGAGTTGGGGCAAGTGGTTCCTCCTGGTTCATTGATTGGGGATAACACTCGGCAACCCGGTGACCTGCAAGCGACAGATACAGTGATCTATCCTGCGCCTGCTGACACTAATGATGAGGCTGGGTTGCCGCCAGTTGTACCAACGGAGATTGCTCCCCCCCCGAAGACGGTTGATAGTGCGGGGGTAAATGTTTACGGGCAGGTGTACGTTAACAAGCTACTAGTGAAGATGTTCCCTAACAGTCAACGGGCATCGGCTTCATCCTCGCCGTCATCGGCTGATCCGTGGGACGATTAAGTTGTAACTGATTGATTTGATTGATTCGATGAGACGCTCAAAGGGCTGATTCGCTCTTGGCGTCTGTTTCTTTTTTCCCAATTAGCCAGTAGGTTGCCATTTCACCTTTGCCTTTGACAAAAATATGACCTCGTTCGACAAGCGTATAGTCCTCCTTGAGAAGTTCATAGCTTGCCTGGGTCACCTGAATTTTGCCAGGTAAACCTTGGGACTCCATACGTGAGGCAACATTAACCGTATCACCCCAAAGGTCATAACTAAATTTTGTTGTTCCAATTACGCCTGCCACAATAGAACCACTATTAATTCCAATCCGAAGTTGGAAAGGTTCACCTGTATCAGAGCGAATATGGGCGATCGCTGCTTGCATTTCTAGTGCCATATCAGCAATTTTGCTGGCATGGTCGGGGCGGGACATAGGTAGACCGCCTGCCACCATGTAAGCATCACCAATGGTTTTAATTTTCTCAAGATTGTATTTTGCGACCAGGCGATCAAACTCGGAGAAGACCAAACCCAACATTTTAACCAGTTCAATGGCTGGGATGCGGGCAGACAGGGCGGTAAAATCCACCAAGTCGGCGAACATGACGGTTACCTCATCAAACCGACTGGCAATCGTTAACTGACCTCGTTTCAGCCGTTCTGCAATCGTTTGGGGCAAGATATTGAGTAGCAACCGTTCAGCGCGCAGTCGCTGTTGGCGCAATTCTTCCTCCATTTCGCGACGTTCAGTAACATCCTGGACCGTACCTTCAAAGTACAAAAGTCTACCGTTTTCATCCTTGATGGCTCGAACGTTTTCTGAAACCCAGATTATGCTGCCGTCTTTGCGATAAATCTGTGACTCAAAATCGGATACTTCGTTAAAGAGTTGCATGTATGCCACAAACTCTTCCCTTCGTTTTGGTTGAACGTGAAGCTGTCTGGCGATATCGGTCACGCTTGTGATCAAGTCAGTGGGCGAATCATAACCATACATATTTGCTAGGGCCTGATTGACAGTAATATATTGCCCCTCTAGTGTGCTTTGAAAAATTCCCTGAACGGCATTCTCAAAAATGCTTCGATAGCGTTTTTCAGTCGCTATTAGCTCCAGTTCCAGGTGTTTGCGATCCGTAATATCTTGTATGAGAAGCAGGGCACACTCTTGCCCGTTGAAATTCACCTTGCTGGCAG
>CAZGDE010000016.1:0-32185 GCA_964524315.1 uncultured bacterium | reverse complement strand
GCTGATTTCAGATTGAACGTCATCTCGTTGGCTCCTCCAATAGGGTGAAGTTTACCCTATCATGCGATCGGGTCACCCACCTGGATGAAGTGATTCCCCTATCAGTAATCCTACCCTAGACATATCCCGGACTTACGTGGAATCCGGGTTTCACCGATGCCCTGTGCCCTTTGGCAACCCTGCGGCAGTATGAAACCCGGTTTCCTTTGTTTTTCTGCCTACAAGTACTGGATTAACGAGTCGGGATTAACAAGTACTGGATTAACAAGTACTGGATTAACAAATCGGGATTAACGAGAATCAATCTACTACTCTCCCTGTTGCTCTGCCAGTTCTTCCTCTGGAGTAGTTAAAATGACGTATTCGCTCAGCCAATTTAAAGAAGTATTAGACGGATTAGGGTTTCACCTTGGCCCTGATGGATTAAACGGTAATAATGGCAATATTTTAGATGTTTACACGCAGGCTGCTATTCGTGAGTTTCAGCAGCAATACCGTCTGTCTTTAACCGGACGCTTAGACAGTGTCACTAATGAAAAGGCCCAAATCGTCGTCCGGAATTTGCAATACAGCTTGAATTTGACCGTCAACGCCCAATTGCCTGTGAATGAATTTTACGGCCCCCGTACCCTGCAAGCAGTCAAAGCATTTCAGCGGGCTCATGGTTTGCCGCCAACGGGCATTGCGACGTTAACCGTGCGCCAGAAACTAGACCAGGAAGCCCGCCAAAGAACTATGGTCAGTGCCTAGTGTGAGGTAAGTATTACGTCATTGGTCATTCATGCCTGTGAAGGGGCGCACGGCCCTGGCCCGTACAAGAAAGCATCGAAGTTATTTAATTTTCGTTCCTGCTCTACTGGCAGGTTGACGCAGCAAATGGTTGAGGGGTGCTATGAATAATAGCGATCGCCCCCTGCCAGTTGACCGTCTGATTATGTAATCGCCCAAACGCAGTCCGAACTTTGGCGATTTCCGCACTGGTTAGCAACTGCGCTAAATGATCCACGTAGGCTGGTTGGGTTGTAGTCGTCGGCTTAAACCAGCGATCGAGTACCCGATCAGTCAATAGTACGGTTGTTGTGGTCAATTCAATCTCAAGCTGCACCATACAGCCAGCAGTAACAAATAAAGCTTGTAAAGCTTCTGCGTCCCAGTTCACCATTGGGTCATGCGGTTGGGCATAGATCGCCTCTTCTGCCCGTACCAGCTTTTGGTAGAGTTTCGGCCCTAACCAGGTAGGGTCGAGCAACTGGTACAGTCGTTGCGCCCGGCGCGGAATGGCCTCCGCCAGGGCAATGACTCCCGTTGGCTGTAACCATTGCCAGAGGGATTGAATTATCGCGGCTTTGTTTGCTTCCCGCATCAGCGCATTCCGACCAACGATGGCATCAAAGCGAATGTCGGGGGCGATCGCCCCCAGGCAACTCGACAATTCCCCTAGGGCTGTAACCAGAATCACCGGACGGGCTAACTCAGACAACGCCATTGCCTGTTCCGTCAGGGCGGCCGTATCCTGAGCATCCTGCACACAGGCATAAACGCCGCCTTCGGGTACTTGCCGTACTGCTTCCCAGGTAAGTAACCCACTCCCCGCATTCAGATCCAGAATGACGTGATGACGTTGGGGGTTTGCCAGGGTGAAAAGGCGATCTCGCACCGCTCCCAACCGTTCACCCGCCTGCCCAATTGTGCGCTGCAACCAGCGTTCCTGGGCAGAGTCGGTCGTGCTGAAGGTCAAAATTTCCGGTGCTGCCACACCCACCCCTTCCACCAAGGCCGCCAGTTGCGCCTCCCGCCGCCGGGTCACCTGATGACGAATGTTGGCCTCGTAACCCTGGTTCGATGGCTGGTAAAACACCTGCCCCTGCAAATTCCCTGGTAAGTATTGTTGTTCCACCCAGTGATCGCGGTAGGCATGGGGGTAGAGATAACCTGCACCATGCCCAAAGCCCTGCTTGTCCCGGTTGGCATCGCGCAACTGGGTGGGCACTTCCGCTTCCCGTTCCGCTTCCACACTGGCCAGGGCATCAAAGAAGCCCATCACACTATTGGATTTGGCCGTCGTCGCCAGGTACAAAGTGGCATGGGCGAGGGGATAGCGTCCTTCCGGCATGCCCACTCGATCGAATGCCTGGGCACAGGCGTTGACCACCACGATCGCGTTGGGGTCTGCCATGCCAATATCCTCACCCGCCAGAATCAGTAACCGCCGAAAGATAAAGCGCGGGTCTTCCCCGGCATAAACCATTCGCGCCAGCCAATAAAGCGCCGCATCCGGATCGGACCCCCGCACACTTTTGATAAAGGCACTGATGGTATCGAAATGGGCATCCCCCTCTTTGTCATACAGCACTGCCCGTCGCTGGATTGACTCTTCCGCCACTGCCAGACCAATGTGAATGACACCATCAAGATCCGGTGACGTTGTTTCCACTGCCAGTTCCAGCGCATTCAATAAGGCACGGGCATCCCCATTGGCCACATTGACCAGATGGGTGATCGCCGCTTCATCGACCTGTACCTGCCGTTTCCCATACCCCCGTTCTGGGTCAGCGATCGCCTGCTGTAATACCTGGCGCAGATCTACCTCATCCAGCGGTTTGAGTTGAAACAGGCGCGATCGCGACACCAGCGCCTTATTCACCTCAAAGTAGGGATTTTCCGTCGTTGCCCCAATCAAAATCACGGTGCCATTTTCCACCCAGGGCAGTAAGGCATCCTGCTGTGCCTTATTAAACCGATGGACTTCATCCACAAACAAAATGGTGCGCTGGTCATACATGCCCCGCTTTTCCTGAGCCGTGGCGATCGCCTCGCGGATCTCTTTCACCCCGGCCAGCACCGCATTGATCGAAATGAAAAATGCTTTCGTTGTATTGGCAATCACCCGCGCCAGGGTCGTTTTACCCGTCCCCGGTGGTCCATAAAAAATTAACGATGATAGTTGATCTGCCTGGATTGCCCGTCGCAGTAACCGTCCCGGTCCCACGATCGCCCCCTGCCCGACAAACTCATCCAACGTGCGGGGACGCATCCGGGCTGCCAGTGGCGCTTCGGTGGCGATGACATCCTGACGGTGGCGATCAAATAAATCCATAGAGCATCAAGCAGGAATTGAAGATCCCGTTGTATACATCACTTGGGCGGAGGAAAGAATTGCGTGACAGCGGCGGTAATTACGACTGGTTTCAATCCCCTGCCAGGTAATCATGCCCGTTTTATTCCTGTTTTAGCAATTTTTAGCAGTTGTCCAAAATTAGAGTAAAAGTTTTTCTAGTTCCAGAACTAAGGGAGCGAGATCATTTTTCACAGTGTCCCAAACTACATCTTCATCTACGTTTAAATAGTCATGAACAACCTTACTTCTCATACCAACGATCGCTTTCCAGGGAATTTCTGGATGAGCATCTCGAAACTCTAAAGAGACTCTTCGAGCAGCTTCGCCAATAATTTGCAATAAATGAGTAATTGCTAACCTCAGTTGCTCATTATTATCAAAGTCTTCTCGGCTTAAACCTGACACAAAACCGACCGCTTTATTAGCTGTGTCGATCATATGCCCAATATAAACTTGGTCATCTCGTTGCGACATAACAGACCTCGGCTGTAGCTAAAACGCGATCGCGGATTCGCTGATTGAGAAATTTTGGCGTGACCAAATCAATCGGTCGGTTATCAAACAAGCCTGAAAGTTCTTCCTGAATTTGATACAGTTTGAAGAAGCCAGGGGTGAAACCAGGTTCAAACTCAACTAAAACATCAATATCACTGGTAGACGTAAAATCATCCCGCAACACTGAGCCAAATAGCGAAAGTTTAGCAATATGCCACTGTTGGCAGAGAGTCGAGATTTGATCAACAGGAATTTCAATATTTTTAAGTTTCATGTCAGTTCTACCCCAAAACCTTCTAACTGCCCATTAATCCAAGTTGTAGACATCGTTTCATCCGTTGCGATCGCCCATTCCACTCCTGCTTTAGGAAATTCCACTTAACCGTTGGAAAAGTCGATATTTTCGTAAAGGTCTGCAATTTGAATTTGCATGTCCAACGTACTCAAACTCAGGGTAACAGTTGGGTCAGCGTATTCTGAAAATAACCACTGATGGGCAGCCGTTTGGACATAATGTTCAACATAAGTTTGGTACTGATCGATCAACAGATATTCTCGAAAGGTTGGCATTGTACGATGGGCAATAAATTTTTCACTGCGGTCATAATTCTGAGTTGATTTTGATATCATCCTCCCCGATCGCCCGTTTTACCTTTTTTAAGCAATTCCTAACCGTTGTTTCGACTATTCTTACATTCGAACTATTCTTACATTCGACTATTCTCATAATTGGCGGGAAAATGTCATATAGCGATCCTATCTGGTTTGTGAACGAGGGGGCTGTAAGAACTCTTATTCACAGCACTACTCAATTTCACACATGCCTTAGAACCGCTGTAGGATTTAATTAGTTCGTTTGTACTTGCTGTAGATTTGTAGTACTTTAGAAGGTCACGGTCTCCCTTCTGGCTGATGGAAATTCTCTCCGTTACACTCAAAAACTTTAAGTCCCATAGCGATCGCCACTTTGTTTTTCAGCCAGGCACCAATGCCATTTGTGGTGAAAATGGGGCAGGCAAGACCAGCATTTTAGAGGCGATCGCCTGGGTTCTGTTTGACTATACGGGGGACTACACTAAGGATGACCTGATCCGTAATGGTGCAGCCAGTACCCAGGTACAGGTCACCTTTGTCTCAAACCGAGACGGACGCACCTATGAAATTCAACGGTGTACCACCAAAAGCTACACCATCTACGATCCCCAACTGAATGAACGGCTACCCTATAGCCGCATTCGAGAAGAGGTATTGCCCTGGTTACGGCAACATTTGGGAGTTGCTGCCGGAACGGATCTGGGCAAGCTCTTTGCTAGCACGATTGGGGTGCCACAGGGTACCTTTACGGCAGATTTTCTGTTGACCAGGGAAAGTCGCAAACCCATCTTTGACAAAATTCTCAAGGTTGAAGAGTACCAGCAGACCTGGAAAAAACTCGGGGATCTGGAGAAGTACGCCAAGCACCAGGTCGAAGGGTTGGAAACCGAAATTCGCCGCTACACCGACGACCTGCAAGAACTGGCAACCCTGCAACACCGACGGCAGGAGCAACAAAGCGAAATTGAGCAGGTGCAGACAACTCTGACCCACCTGGAAACCAAACTGGCAGAACTCCAAACCGACCAGGAACAACTAACCGACCAGGCAACCCAGTTGCAACAGTACAATGCTCAATTAGAACGGGACACAGGGCGGTTGCAAGACCAGCAAACCAGCATTGAGGGTTTAAAGACAACCCTGCAGCAGGCCGAAAATGCCGCTGCCATTTGTACGGCTAACCGAGAGGCGTATCAGGCATTTCTCCAGGCAGAAGAACAGGAGCAAACACTCCAGAAACAGTGGCAGATCGAGCAACGACTCCAGAAAGACAAACGCCAGCAGGAACGCCAGTTGAGCGATCGCCAGACACAACTGGCAACCTTGACCCATCAGTTAGATCGCTTAACTGCCGCTCAGGCAGAGATTACCCGTCTGGAACCGCTGGTGCAGGAACAGATCAACCTGGAGCAAGCACAACAGAGTCTCAATCAACAATTGCAGCAGTTGGCAAGCTGGCAACAGGCACTTAAAAATCAGGAAAAGCTACTGACTAAACTCCAGGGCGATCGCACCCGTTTAGAACAAGAAGTGAATCGCATCCGGACATTGGAAACCGTAGTCCAGCAAATTCCCCAGCTGGAACAACAGCAACACCGTCTGCAACAGCAACTTAGCCGCATCGCTGCTGCCACCCAATTTGAGGCAGACCTGCGGCAACTGGTTGACCAATCCCAGGCAGTGAACGCTCGCTACCTGGCGGAGGTGCAACAGGCAGAAGTGGCATTACAAAACCTGCAAGAGGCCGTTCCACTGTGGGCAGAAACCCTAACAGCCATTCTGACGACCTTGCAACAGGGCGGTAACTGGCAAACCCAACTCATGGCGGCATTGCAGGCGATTTTAGCCGACCTGACCGAGCAAACCTCGACAACAAAACTGGAACAGCAACTTCAACAGGTGCAAAGCCAATTGCAAACAGCCCGGCAGCAACAGGTGCAATTTGCCAACCTGGAACGGTTACTCAACCAACAACAGGAATTAGACGCAGATTTGCAGCAGCAGCAAGCCAGTCTGACCCAATTGCACACTCAACTGGCCACAGTGCCCTCCCTGCAAACTCAACTGGCGGAGCTGACCACTGCCCTGCAAGCATTGGACGATCCACGGGGACGATCGCGCCTCTGGCAACAAGAGTTGAAACAACAACCGCAACTACAGGCGAAGCTCACTGCCATCCAGGCAGAAGTGACCGAGAAGCAACAGGCGATCGCCCAGTTGGATCAACAACTTGCCGAATTTACCAACCTGGCGGAACAGATCCAGGCACAGCAGGCGATCAAAACCCAACATCGGGAACTGTACCAGGAATACCTGGCCTATCGAGAACTGGCAAATACGCGGCGGGAACGGCAGCAACAAGTACAGGATGCCATGACCCAGTGGCAAGACTTACAGCAACAAGTGCAGGACGTGACGGAAAAGCGCGATCGCTTGTTGCAAACCTTTGACCTGACGCACTTTCAAACGGTGCAAACCGCTTACCAACAGACCAAAGAGCAGGTCATTACCCTGACTGCCAAACTACCGGGCGAACAGAGGATTTTGGCAGAGCTGGATCAACAACTGGCACGTTTAGCAACGGTTCAAACCAAACAGGCGGAGGCAGAGGCAAAGCTCGCCAAAACCCGCAAAGTTGAAAAATTTATCAAATTTGCCCGTAAAGCTTACAAAGAAGCTGGACCCCGGATTACAGAACGTTACGTGCAAAACATTTCCAAAGAAGCCGATCGCCTGTTCCGCGAATTGCTGAACCGTCCGAACGTTGGGCTGCAATGGACACGGGATTACGAAATCATTGTGTATGAAGGTTCCCATACCCGTCGCTTTGTGAATCTGTCCGGTGGCGAGCAGATGTGTGCTGCCTTAGCCGTCCGACTGGCATTGTTGAAAGTCCTGGCAGATATTGATATTGCCTTTTTTGACGAACCCACTACCAACATGGATCGCCCCCGCCGGGAAAGTCTCGCAGAGGCGATCGCCAATATTAAAACCTTCCGCCAACTATTCGTCATCAGCCATGACGATACGTTCGAGAAAATCACCGAAAATATCATTGTCGTCGAGCGGGAATAGCAGGAATATTACCCCTTACCTGAAAGAACGCGAACGATAGGAACGCCTCGATCCATACCGCCCCGAAGTATCATCGGCAGTGTCAGACTCCCCGGCATCCCGACGCGATGGCCGACTGATCTCCTCCTGCTGCGCCACCCAACCGCCAATTAATGCCTGGGCTTCGTTATAAAGGGCACGGTCACTACCAATCTGCGCAGCAACACCAATTGCGGCTCCCAGGTCACCCTGACTGGCCAGGGCGTTGGCCTTTTCTAAAGTAGGCCGATCCTCGGCAATTTGGATCTGGTCAGTCCAGCCCTTGATTGCGGTCTGAGCGCTGGCATAGAGCGCCCGACCCGGACGAATTTTTCTAGCGGTTTGAATGGCCTGCTTCAGCTTCTTCTGCCGTGCCAGTGTGTTAGCCCGTTCCAGGATGGGGCGGTCTTCCAGCGTTTGCACCTGACGATTCCATTGGGCGATCGCCGCCTGGGCCTCAGCCCGTAATGCCCGTTTGGGTGAAATTAACTGCGCCTGGGCAATGGCTGCTTTTAGTTTCGGCAGAGTTCCCCCTTTCGCTAATGCCTGCGCTTTTGCCAAATTGGGGCGATCGACCAGTTGTTCCATCTGCGTTTGCCAGGCCGCAATCAACGTTTGGGCATAGATCCGTTGGGGGCGATCGGGCTTAACCATCTGCGCCATCTGCACTGCTACCTGGAGGGCAGGAATTTGCCCCAGGTCGGCACTGACAGTGGCAGCTTGTAAATGGTTCAGGTCTTGAATGTGTTGTTCCAGTTGCGGAATGAGTGCCCGTCCCTGCTGGTAAAACGGACTGTTTGGCTTGAATTGTTGTAACTGCGACAGAGTAGACCAAAACTGCCATAAATACTCCGGCAGAGGGACATCTGGAACCTTTTGGGTCGTCAACTGCCGCGCCCGACTGAACCACACCAGGTCACTTGTTGCCCCAGACGGTATGACATGGAAAGGCACTGCCTGAGCCGACTCGATCGCCCCATTCACATCCCCTTGAGATAGTCGTTCGGCGGCAATGGTCAGTAAGGTTTGACTCCAGCGATCGCTATCAACCCTGGCATCAATCTGGGCATAGGTACCCGGAATCACTTTCCTGGTTTGCGCAATGGCCAGCGTCAATGTGTCCACCTGATCGGGAGCCTGATCGACCATCCAACGAACCTGGGCCAGTTGGTCACGGGCATCCTGTTCCAGTTTGAGTCGGCGTCGCCAGCCACCAACGCGCGATCGCCAATCCGCATCGCTGTTTAACCGTGCTAATGCCAAAATCCGTTCCTCAGCAGTTAGCCAGTCCTGCTGTTTCAACGAGATTAAAAATGCATTTTCCAGTTGCTTACCTAAGTTGCGATGTTTTTGCCAACCCGCGATCGTGGCCTGCACCTCCTTGTGCAATGGGCCATTGGCAGGGATTTTTTGCACTAAGGCGATCGCCCCTAACAGATTGCCCTGATCAGCTTTCTTCTGGGCAATACTCAACAACGCCTTCGACCATTCCCGGCGCGACCGATTGGCCCGATTGTGTAACGGATGGTTACCTGACCAATCTTTAACCAGGTTAAAGCCTGCCAGAATTGCCTTTTCCTGACCGGAGCGGGCGGCCTGTTCGGCACAGTAAAGCCGGTCAATATCGGCTGCCAGTTTTGGCAAATTCTTGCAATCCGGTGCGGGTGGAATGCGAGCCAGCCAGACAAACGCCGTCACAACGGCCCCCGCCGACAGAACAGCCAGACCTAACCAGATAGCGGGAGTGACCAGGGAACGGCTACCCCTTACCATACGACGCGCCAACCGCCGGGGCACACTCTGGTAGCGCTGACGGGGCAGTGGTTCATCAACCAGTGGTGGCAACTCAGTCATCGGCAATGATGGTCTGCCAACTTCTTGATCAACCGGTGGCGTATCGTGCCGATTATCATCTATTTGTGGTCGATCTGCTGCTGGAGCAACGGGCGATCGCCCTGATTGGCCCTCTGTACCATCCATCTGCGTCACACCTTCAGACGCAGATGTTTCAGCCATTGACATTGCAGCTGGCGTTACAGGTAAACGGAAGCGATTGAATGGCTTAATTCCCATGCTGCTATCCCCAAACACACACCCAGTTACCCCGGCGCACCGGACGTTGCCGCCATTGTAGGCGCTAGCGTCTGGTTTGGCACATCCAAAAAGTAAGAGTCAGAACTGTAGTAGGAGTAACAACGGTAAAATACCGGAGGTCTGATACGGATAAAGCCTGTTTTATGTCTACGACTGGATTGCCACTGGTACCCTGGACGCTCAGAAACCATCACTTTAATTGGGGCCAACAAACCTATCTCATGGGCATTCTCAATGTCACACCGGATAGCTTCAGTGATGGGGGGCAGTTTAATACATTGGCAGCGGCCGTCACCCAGGCCAAACACTTGATCGCTAGTGGGGCAAACTTCCTTGATATCGGTGGCCAATCCACCCGTCCCCAGGCGAGCGATCTTTCCCTGGAGGAAGAATTAAAGCGGGTGATTCCCGTCATCGAAGCTGTACGGGCCGTCAGCGATGTGCCGATTTCAATTGACACCACCAAGGCACCTGTCGCCAGGGCGGCGATCGCCGCCGGTGCAGATGTGGTGAACGATATCTCTGGTGCAACCTACGATCCCGCCATGTTGCCAACCGTAGCTGCATTGGGAGTGCCGATCATCCTGATGCACATTCGCGGTACACCCCAAACCATGCAACAGCTAACTGACTATCAGGATCTGGTGGGCGATATCATGGCATTTCTGCGAGAGCGCTTGCAGGCGGCGATCGCCTGTGGCATTGACCGGGGAAATGTGGCGATCGATCCTGGTATTGGTTTTGCCAAAACCTATCCGCAAAATCTCGAAATCCTACGTCGATTACCCGAATTCCGTGATCTCAATTGTCCGATTTTAGTGGGGCCATCACGCAAAAGTTTCATTGGTCACGTGTTGAACCAGCCAAACCCCCAGGAACGCGTATGGGGAACGGGGGCAGCCTGTTGTGCGGCGATCGCAGGCTCAGCAGACATTTTACGCGTTCACGATGTCAAGGAAATGTATGATGTTTGCCGGGTTGCAGATGCCATCTGGCGGGGTTGAGGTGATTGCCACGAAAATAATGTACCTGGCTCCCCAGGCCACTACCGCCACCAGGGCCGGGTGAATACATGATATGCAGCCCAGGATATTCAGTTTCGCTAGAGTGGAGGAGTGGATAAAACCATCAAGATCTGGTCAAGTTAAGACTGGACAAATGGTGAAAAGCACTGATACTGTCCCCATTGTGTGAGTTTCCCGCTACCATCCCTATGACTACTGCTCCCTTAAGCTGGACAGAACTTGAAGCTCTGACCAATTTTCAAATTGATCTGGTTAATGGTCCCACCAATTCCCAGGCACAGTTACGCCTGTTTGGTCACAGTGAATCTGACGTGCGCGTGACCCTATATCGTGACAATCATGCCTGGTGTCCCTACTGCCAAAAGGTCTGGTTGTGGTTAGAGGAGAAACAGATCCCGTACCGCGTCGAAAAAGTCACGATGTTTTGCTACGGCGAGAAGGAGCCCTGGTATAAACGCAAGGTGCCATCGGGCATGCTACCGGCGATCGACCTAGACGGACGGTTGATTACTGAAAGTGATGACATTCTGATTGCCCTGGAACAGGTCTTTGGTGCTTTAGGCCAGAGCATGAGCGATCCCCAGGTCATCCCACTCCGGCGTTTGGAGCGGTTACTGTTCCGTGCCTGGTGTAGCTGGCTCTGCTATCCACCGCGATCGCCCCAGCTGGAGGAACGCCACCGCTTACAGTTTATTCAGGTCGTTGGCGACGTTGAGGCGGCTCTGGCGGCTACACCAGGCCCCTATTTTCTGGAACAGTTTGGTACGGCGGATGTCATTTTCACGCCCTATGTGGAGCGGATGAATGCCAGTCTGTACTACTACAAGGGTTACTCCCTGCGGGACAACCCCCGTCTATCCGCCTGGTTTGATGCGATGGAGAGTCGACCTACCTATCGGGGTACCCAGAGCGACTTCCACACCCACGCCCACGACTTACCCCCGCAAATGGGTGGTTGTTGGGATAATGACGACCCACAGCGTCTCATTAATCAGAAGCAAGTGGATCAGGGGCCCTGGTTTGGTTTACCTGATGTCACCTACCCGGAACCGGAGAATTCTCGCCAGGAAGCCCTCCATCGGATGGTCAAACACCACACCAATATTATTCGTGTCAACCCGGCAGACAATCAGCTATTTGATGAGGCATTGCGGTGTGCTTTAACCCACATGATGACAGGTGAAGTTTGCCCTCCTCCAACGGGATCAGATGCGGCATTGCGCTACTTGCGCGATCGCATCAGTGTCCCCCGCGACATGTCCATCTATGCAGCAAAACGACTGCGCGAGGCTCTGGAAAAGACTGCCAGTCTGGCGGGTACGGCACAGGGTGAACCCATTCCAGTCAAGCATCGCCGCGATCAGGACCCGGCAAACTTCACTAAAAGATAAGGGATAGGGCAGAAGGGGTAGGGGCGTTCGGCTGAACGCCCAATGCAACAGATAACGGTACGACATTCGTTTCTAGAACGAGGCATACTGTTGTTTTCCCGGACGGATGGTCAATTCCCAACTGGGGTACACATCAAGCTTCGCTAGTCAGAAATGCCGATAATAACCAATAATGGGCTATGTAGTACCGCGATTCATCATAGGTGACAATTCATGCTACACAATGTAGTATGAAGCTATACCAATTCTCGAAGATGGGGCAACAGATCGGGTAGGGGCGTTTCGCGTTCGCGTAGCGTCTCCAAAGGAGACAACTCCCCTACAGAAAGGTTCATGTGTGGTTCCAATTTGGAGAATCGATACTAATGGTAATCGTATTTGCTAGATAACCCTATTCCCCTGGCAATGGCTGTGACAGATTCAGGACTTTACAAAGATACCGTCAACCTGCCCCAAACTGGCTTCGACATGCGCGCCAATGCAGTGAAGCGCGAGCCAGAATTGCAAGCATTTTGGGCAGCAGAACAGATTTACCAAAACCTGTCAGAGAATAATCCGGGTGCGCCGTTTGTGCTACACGATGGCCCTCCCTACGCCAACGGTTCCCTGCACATTGGGCATGCGTTGAATAAGATTTTGAAAGATATAATCAATAAGTACCAGTTATTGCAGGGGCGGAAGGTTCGCTATGTCCCCGGTTGGGACTGTCATGGGTTGCCGATCGAGTTAAAAGTGCTGCAAACCATGAAAGCAGATGAGCGTAAACAGCTCACTCCGTTGACATTACGACAAAAGGCCAAGGAATTTGCCCTGAAAACGGTTGATGAACAACGGGAAAGCTTCAAACGCTATGGCGTATGGGGCGATTGGGATCATCCCTATCTCACGCTGAAACCGGAATACGAAGCGGCCCAGATCGGTGTGTTTGGGCAGATGGTACTCAAGGGCTACATCTATCGAGGACTAAAACCCGTCCACTGGAGTCCCAGTTCCCGCACCGCACTGGCAGAGGCAGAACTGGAGTACCCCGAAGGGCACACATCGCGATCGCTCTATGCGGCGTTTGAAGTCACCTCCCTCCCTCCCGCACTCCAGGGGCCATTTGATCCGTTTTTAGGAGAATTGGGCGTTGCTATCTGGACGACGACTCCCTGGACACTCCCAGCAAACCTGGCAGTTAGTGTCAATCCCGATCTGGTGTATGCCGTGGTGGAAGTGGGAGAAGAGTGTGCCCACTTGAAAACGCGTTTGGGAGCCATGCGCTACCTGATCGTGGCGAAGGATCTGGTGGATAGTTTGGCCGCCACGCTGGGAACAACGCTGACCGTCCAGGCGACGGTCATGGGCAAGACCCTGGAACATACAACCTATCGCCATCCCTTATTCGATCGCCAGAGCGAAGTCGTCATTGGTGGCGATTACGTCACGACCGATTCGGGTACGGGGTTGGTTCATACCGCTCCCGGTCACGGTCAGGAAGACTACCAGGTAGGTTTGAGATATGGTCTACCCATCCTGTCGCCGGTCGATGACGATGGTAACTTTACGGCAGATGCCGGTCAATTTGCCGGGTTGAACGTTCTGGGTGACGGTAATGGCGCAGTGGTGGATGCCCTTAAGTCAGCCGGGGCACTGCTGAAGGAAGAACCCTACGTCCACAAGTATCCCTACGACTGGCGCACGAAAAAACCCACGATCTTCCGTGCCACGGAACAATGGTTTGCCTCCGTCGAAGGGTTCCGGGAAGCGGCATTGAAGGCGATCGCCGAAGTCACCTGGATTCCTGCCCAGGGCGAAAACCGGATCACGGCAATGGTGGCGGAGCGATCGGACTGGTGTATCTCCCGGCAGCGCAGTTGGGGTGTACCCATCCCGGTTTTCTACGACGAGGAAACGAAAGAACCCCTGCTGAACGAGGCAACCATCAACCATGTGCAGGCGATCGTTGCAGAACGGGGATCGGATGCCTGGTGGGAATTATCCGTGGCAGAACTCTTACCCGAACCCTATCGCAGTAATGGACGGAGTTATCGCAAGGGCACCGACACGATGGATGTCTGGTTTGACTCCGGTTCGTCCTGGGCAGCCGTGGCAAACCAGCGGGATGAACTGCACTATCCCGTGGAAATGTACCTGGAAGGCTCCGACCAGCACCGGGGTTGGTTCCAGTCAAGCTTGCTGACCAGCGTGGCAGTGAATGGGCACGCTCCTTATAAAACGGTACTGACCCACGGGTTCACTCTGGATGAACAGGGGCGCAAGATGAGCAAGTCGATCGGGAATACGGTCGATCCGGCGGTCATCATCAATGGTGGCAAAAACCAGAAGGAAGAACCTCCCTATGGCGCGGATGTGTTACGTCTCTGGGTGTCGTCGGTAGACTATTCGGCGGATGTGCCCATCGGCAAAAATATCCTGAAACAGTTGGCGGATGTGTATCGCAAAATCCGCAACACAGCTCGTTTTCTGCTGGGCAACCTGCATGATTTTGATCCAGCGAAGGATGCCGTTCCTTACGATCAACTGCCCGAACTGGATCGCTACATGCTGCACCGGATCACGGAAGTATTTAGTGATGTCACCGAAGCCTTTGACAGTTTCCAGTTCTTCCGGTTCTTTCAGACGGTACAAAACTTCTGTGTCGTCGATCTGTCCAATTTCTATCTAGATATTGCCAAGGATCGGTTGTACATCAGTGCGGTGAATTCGCCCCGTCGTCGCAGTTGTCAAACGGTGCTGGCGATCGCCCTGGAAAACCTGGCACGGGCGATCGCACCTGTCCTTTCCCACATGGCAGAGGATATCTGGCAACATCTCCCCTATGCGACCCCGCACAAATCGGTGTTCCAGGCAGGTTGGGTGAAGCTGGCAGACGAGTGGCAGTCGCCAGAACTCGCCCAGAAGTGGCAAACCCTCCGGCAGATCCGCTCCGAGGTCAACAAAGTATTGGAACAGGCACGGAACGCTAAGGCGATCGGCTCCTCACTGGAGGCAAAAGTCTTACTTTATGTGTCAGATGCCCAATTGCGTGAAACCCTCCAGTCCCTTAACCCGGATGACAGTTTGGTGGGTAACAGAGTGGATGCCCTGCGGTATCTCTTCCTGACCTCTCAGGTAGAAGTATTGGCAACGCCCGCTGCCTTACAGTCCGCCAAGTACCAGTCTCAGACGGATGAGTTAGGTGTGGGTGTGATTGATGCCGACGGGCAAAAATGCGATCGCTGCTGGAACTACTCCCTTCAGGTAGGGAAGTCAGCCGATCATCCCCTCCTCTGCGAACGCTGCATTCCCGCTCTGGAAAAAGCGTTTTAGGGAATAAAATTTAGCGCTTCCCCTCGCAGTGGAACATAGCCCCTTTGCCTTGTCGTTGGTTATTGGTCATTAGTCATTGTTTGCTGCAACAAATGACTAATGACCAATAACTATTGACCAATTTTTTATCCTAGCTTGCTTAAAAAAATCCCCCTCGCTGAGTCTCTGGCAAGCAAGGGGGAAGGGAGCGTTGACTAGGTTGTTCAAGAGTTGCGTAACCGTCTTACAAATCAGACGACAAAACAACGACTCAGGTAATCCGTCGAAGTTGTCATGTCGCTTAATGACTAAGCATTAGGCAGGAGGCTGCTGCTGTAGGCATCTGGACTGTTAAAAGCAGGAACCCGCTTGCTGTAGTCGATCTTGGCACCCGTAATTGCCTCGGCCAGTTGCTCAAAGGAATCAGAACGCCAGTTCCGCTCATGGATTGGCTTGGACTGTTCGCCCAGGAAATAAGCCAGGGTGCCTAATACCGATGCGGCAATCCAAGCGACAACAAACAGTGCAATTAGAATAGCCATAACAGCAACCTCATAAACTTTTGTTTCCATCTGTAAATAAATGTAACAAAGTATTGCGAGAATTGCAAACTTGACTGTTGTGGTGAAAACCGATCTGTAAGAATGCCGGTTCAAACCTCGAAGTTCTATGAGAATTCCGAGGTTTAGCGCAAGCAATTTAAAGAATGGGCATTACATGTGCCTGTGTTGCCAGCCACAGACTGTAAACCAGGCATTCAACAGGCTCAGGGAACGCAGTGATAAACATCCCTGCGTGTGCTGCGGCACTATCAGCAATCCAGCTTCCCTCGACGCTTACTTCCACAAAAGCATCGTCAACAGGGGTAATGGTGATGACCTGATGCGGGTCTGACCGCAAGGCCATTTCCAAAGGAGACAATTCGATCGCATTAGCAGGCAGCAAGAACGATGCTTTACCGGGTTCAATATGCAATGTTTGACCGACCCGAATTGCCAGGACAACCCGTTGGGCGACCAGTATTTCCAGCGATGTTGTAGTCCGCTCCATGTGCAGTCCAACATCGGTGTAGATCAGTTTCAGCATCCTTTGTTGCCTCCTTATTTCTCGTGAGGTGTCAGGTTCGGTCGTAAGGTTTAACGGGGTGGGGCGGCAGTTTGGGTTTGAGCCTTGCAGGAGGTGATTCACACTTCGATTTACACTTCTGCAAAAACGAACCCCCGCTCCTGATGACCAGAAGCGGGGGCGGCATTTGAAAGCTTATTTGCCTTATATGTCAGCGCAAGCAATACCTGCGCCTCCCGCTCTGGTTCAATGAATCTGAACTAAGCCATACCTGAATGGCACTAATTTCAATGGGGTTAATTTCAAGGGAATTAATTTCAATAGGGTTAATCATGCCGATGGGCTGGCTATTCCTGCCACGCTCAACGGATTTGCCTTTAATCAAGCGCCCTATTTGCATAAATGCACCCGCCTCAACATCTGCCACCAATCCCACTGGGGAAAGGTGATAGGTTGTGCCTGGTAAGGTCGGTAGCGGGGTGCAGGTCATGGGAGGCAAAAATTAGTGAATGTTAGGATGAGTGAATAATGTACTTTTCATATACTACAGGTGTAGTATTTATTTGTCCACCATTTAATAGAACTTTTTGCGGATACAAGACGGTCAATCGTTATTCCGGAAAAGACGAAATAATTTCGACTGCCTAATTCCCAAGGAGACCGAAGCAGCCATACACATAACTCACTACCGGTGCAGGATGCCGACTGTGATAAACTTTCAGTTGCCCCGCTGTGGGTTAGTTCTGACTCGATCTATCTCAGTTAATCTTGAGAGTCCTTAAGAATCCACTTGCCTCCAGCACCTCCTAACTCAGAGGTAGGCGGGATCGCAGTTCTAACTGAGAGTGATTAGGCTTTAGCCGGGTAGAGTTGTTGTTTATTGTTTTCATGTCCTACAAGAGGTCGCTGCATGACATCCATCCGCGAGTTGCACCAACAACTCATTAACAAGGAACGCTCTGCCGTTGAAATTGCCCAGGATGTATTAGAACGGGTACAGGCATTGGAGCCGAAACTACATAGCTTTTTGCACGTCACGGCGGATCGGGCGCTGGCGCAGGCAAAGCAGGTGGATGCCAAAATTGCTGCAGGCGAAGAGATTGGATTATTGGCTGGAATTCCCCTTGGAATTAAGGATAACCTCTGCACGAAGGGGGTTCCGACGACCTGTGCCTCCAAGATTCTGGAAAATTTTATTCCACCTTATGAATCCACGGTGACGCAAAAACTGGCAGAAGCCGGAGCCGTTATGGTTGGCAAGACAAACCTGGATGAGTTTGCAATGGGAGGTTCCACTGAAACCTCTGCCTATCACCTGACGGCAAATCCCTGGGATGTGACGCGGGTACCGGGTGGTTCGTCCGGTGGTTCCGCAGCAGCCGTTGCAGCCGGGGAATGCACCGTTTCACTGGGTTCTGACACGGGTGGTTCCATTCGTCAACCCGCATCGTTCTGTGGCATTGTTGGTTTAAAGCCAACCTATGGTTTAGTGTCTCGCTTTGGCCTGGTGGCATTTGCTTCGTCGCTGGATCAGATCGGCCCGTTTGGGCGATCGGTGGAGGATACGGCCATTTTGTTGAATGCGATCGCCGGGTACGATGCGAAAGACTCCACCAGCCTGAAGGTTGATATTCCCGACTACACCCAGTTTTTGACCACCAGCCTGAAAGGCAAGAAGGTAGGTGTGATTCAGGAAACTTTTGGGGAAGGACTTGACCCAGAGGTAGAAAAAGTGGTCAGAGCAGCGATCACCCAACTAAAAGAGCTGGGTGCCGAAATTGTCGAAATTTCCTGCCCTCGCTTCCGCTACGGGATTGCGGCGTATTATATCATTGCGCCTTCCGAAGCATCAGCAAACCTGGCCCGTTACGATGGGGTCAAGTACGGGATGCGGATTGAGGATGCTGACAACCTCATGCAGATGTACACCCGTACCCGTGCTGAAGGTTTTGGTTCAGAGGTTAAACGCCGGATTATGATTGGCACCTATGCCCTATCCGCCGGTTACTACGATGCCTATTACTTAAAGGCTCAGAAAGTACGAACCCTGATCAAACAGGACTTTGAAGCAGCATTCAGCCAGGTGGATGTGTTGGTCAGTCCTACGGCCCCAACGACTGCCTTTAAATCCGGTGATAAGGTGACAGATCCACTGAGCATGTATCTGATTGACCT
This sequence comes from uncultured bacterium, assembly GCA_964524315.1. Lineage (GTDB taxonomy): Bacteria > Cyanobacteriota > Cyanobacteriia > Leptolyngbyales > Leptolyngbyaceae > CAZGDE01. The sequence goes on along the minus strand of CAZGDE010000016.1, from coordinate 13,844 downwards.
GATGACGATTCCTGTCAATCTGGCGGGCCTGCCCGGAATGAGTGTACCCTGTGGCTTTGACAGTCAGGGCTTACCGATTGGGTTGCAAATTATTGGTAACGTATTGCGGGAAGACCAGGTATTTCAGGTTGCTTCTGCCTATGAACAGGCAACAGACTGGCACACGCGATCGCCCAAACTCGGCTAGGTAGTCTACTTAAGATGTATGTGGGGCAACGGTGTTTCTAAGCACGCACCATTGCCCGCGAATACCTACGGCTTAATTTCATTCTTGAAGGATTAATTTGATCAGAGTATTCTAGATAATAAGCACGCTAAATATAATGAGGTGGAGCCAGATGGCTTCTCAATCGGTTGAGGGCACAACAACAGGATGGCAGGCGATTCTGGCACCCAGAAGTATGGGCTATCGCATTAAACTGTTGTCCCAAATGGCAACCCGGAAGTTTCAGGAGCAACTGGAACCGTTTGGTTTAACCCCTTTTCATTGGATTGTGCTGTGCTGCCTGTGGGAAGAAGATGGACTAGCGACATCCAGCATTGGCGAACGATTACAACAGGTGGGTGGAACCCTCACAGGCGTGTTGGATCGGATGGAAGACCGGGGATTAATTCGGCGGGAACGCGACCACCACGATCGCCGGGTATGGCGCATCTGGCTAACAGAAGCAGGCAAAGATTTGTATGAGGTCTTGCCGCCACTGGCGGTTGAGCTACGGGAACAAATTCTTGAAGGTATTTCTTACGCTGATCGGGAACGTCTGTCGGCCATGCTGGATCAGGCGATCGCCAACCTGCTGAGGTAATTGTCGAGGTTGGCTGCCCGTAGCCGAGAGGATCTGTTAGGCGTAGCCATAACGGAGCAGTTTAATTTGCCTTGTACTGTAATACCGTAGCTTTACATTTAGCTAGCCCTAATAAAGGCTTAGCAAACTTCGGTATTCTCTCAATGAGGATTCATACACTGGGGAAGAGTCAAATGGTACTAAAGGGAATGTGGCATTAGCCAGAAGGCATGGTTGATGGGTTCGTCTTAGGGTACTCTGAGGTTGCCTCTACATTTAGTTCGTTAATTTTACGTAGACTACTTAATTTTACGATTTGGCTGGTTTGGCAATTGCATTTGTGTTTTATGGAGGGAGAGCCACAGGACTATGTCATCGATTAAGCAACGTACAATTCGTGGGAGCCTGTGGACACTGTTTGGCTATGGGGCACAAAATGTTCTCCGCCTGGTTAGTAACCTAATTCTGACGAGGATATTATTCCCGGAAGCGTTTGGCTTAATGTCGCTGGTTCAAACCTTCTTGATTGGTCTGGATATGCTCTCTGACATTGGAGTTGTACCCAGTATCATTCAGAATAAGCGAGGCAATGAACCAGCGTTTTTAAATACTGCCTGGACGATCCAAGCGATCCGAGGTGTAGTGTTGTGGATTGGTGCCTGCGCTCTGGCTATTCCAGCAGCGCAATTTTACCGGGAACCAATGTTAGCCTGGTTACTTCCCGTCGTTGCAATCGCATCGATCTTAGGTGGGCTGAACTCAACCAAACTGGCAACCGCCAATCGAAATTTGGATTTGGGACGGGTGACCCTGATTGAGATTGGAGCATATGTTGCCGGATTAATTCTCATGATCGGTCTGGCATGGGTATACAAATCCGTCTGGGCACTGGTCATTGGTAACCTCCTCAACGCGGCGTTGAAGGCGATTTTGAGCCATCTGGTCTTAAAAGGAGAACGTAATCGGTTTCAATGGGATGCCGAAGCCCTGGAATCGCTTTCCCGGTTCGGACGCTGGATTTTTATCAATACTGTATTAGGGTTTCTGGCATCGCAGGGCGATCGCTTGTTGTTAGGTCGCTTAATGGATGTCCGGTTTTTAGGGATATACGTCATCGCACTGACCCTATCCAGTCTGGCCCAAACCCTTATTTCCGAAGTAAGTGGAAAAGTATTATTTGCCGCCTACTCGGAAATTATTCGGGAGACGCCTGAACGGTTGTACTCGATTCTGCAAAAAAATCGGTTGGTTCTGGCTACTGCTGGAATGGGTTTTTCGCTGTTTTTTGTGTTGTTTGGCGAAAAGCTCATTGAGCTAATGTATGACGATCGCTATCTGGAAGCCGGCTGGATGTTACAAGTTTTGGCCCTGGGCATGGTAATTCGTTCGCTTAACCTGACCTACGGCGACGTACTGCTGGCAAAAGATAAAGCATTCATCCTCACCGCATTGATTGCCACCAAAGTATTGATCCTGTTTGCCTCCATGATAGTTGGTGCCCAGTTGGGTGGCTCCCACGGTGTCATCATTGGTATTACGGCAACGGAATGGTTAATGTATCCCATCGAGGCATTTTTCTTCGCGCGGTTTTCCATCTGGCAACCCCAGATTGATTTCCCCTTTATTGGGATGGGGGTATTAATGGCAGCCTATGTGTACTTTGTTTGATGTTTGATCAGTTTTGCTGGTGGTGGATGTCAGCAAGGGATAGAAACGCCTTCTAGTTAGGGGCATGGCAATTGCCATGCCCCTAACTATAGGAAAATCTTTAGCTACCCGCTTCAACTAATGCGGCTTCGGGTAACGCTCCCTGCATTTTGCCCAGCCAGGTAATCAGGTTATCCAATTGTTGGTCGGCATTGAGAACACCCAATCCCCGCACGGTGACTTTGTTGGGCGTATAGACAAAGCGGGAGTGAAGATGTTCAGGCAGGTTTGCTTTCAATAAATTCCAGGCGGGTTCTTCCATCGGGGTTTCCATCACAATGTGCTGACTACCTTCCGGTTTAATGCGGGAGAACCCAAGCTTTTTAGCAATCTGCTTCAACTCGACCACCCGCATCAACTGTTGGGCTGCAGTGGGAATAGGGCCATAGCGATCGCTCCAGTCTGCCGCAATCTGTGCTAATTCCTGTTTTGATGAGGCAAACGCCACGACCCGGTAGGCACTCATCTTTTGATCCAGGTCAGGGATGTAATCGGCAGGAATGAACGCTGTCAGGTTGAGATCAATCTGGGCATCATCGACCTGCGGAATCTCCTGACCGCGAATTTCACGGATGGCTTCTTCGAGCATTTCCACATACAGATCAAACCCGATCGCATCCATCTGCCCCGACTGTTCTGCCCCCAGCAAATTCCCCACACCGCGAATTTCCATGTCGCGGACGGCGAGTTGATAACCCGAACCCAGTTGGGTGAACTCCTGAATGGCGCGTAACCGTTGCCGTGCCGCATCCGATAACTGGCTTTGTTTCGGATAAAACAACCAGGCGTGGGCCTGAATCCCGGCCCGACCAACCCGGCCCCGTAACTGGTAGAGCTGTGACAGACCGAAGCGTTGGGCATCTTCGATCAGAATAGTGTTCACACGGGGAATATCTAACCCCGATTCGATGATGGTAGTACAGACAAGAATATCTGCCTCACCTTCGCTGAAGGTCAGCATGGTAGCTTCCAGTTCTGCCTCTGGCATTTGCCCGTGGGCGATCGCCAACCTTACACCAGGAACCATTTCGCGGATCCGGCCGGCAATTTCCTCAATGCCTTCGACCCTGGGCACCACATAAAAAATTTGCCCACCCCGGTCTAATTCCTGCCGAATGGCACTCCGTACCGTCTCCGGGTCGTAGGGAGCCAGGTGGGTCTTAATCGGACGACGGGAGGGGGGTGGCGTGGTAATCAGACTCATCTCCCGCACACCGGATAGCGCCATGTAAAGGGTTCGGGGAATGGGCGTGGCACTAAGGGTTAACACGTCTACCTGTGTCCGGAGGGATTTAATTTTCTCCTTCTGGTTCACCCCAAATCGTTGTTCTTCATCGACCACCAGCAAGCCCAGATCCTTAAACTGCACCCCCTTACCGAGTAGCTGGTGGGTACCTACGACCACATCCAGTTCGCCCGTTGCCAATCGTTGTTGAATGTTGCGCCGTTCCTCCGCTGTACGGAACCGGTTCAATAACCCCACCTGAATGGGATAGGGCGCAAATCGTTCTTTCAGGGTGTGATAGTGCTGCTGGGTCAAAATCGTCGTAGGGGCCAGCAGTGCCACCTGTTTACCAGCCGTGACCGCTTTGAAAATGGCCCGGATGGCAACTTCCGTTTTACCGAAACCCACATCACCACAGACCAACCGATCCATTGGGCGATCGCTCTGCATGTCTATTTTCACATCCTGCACAGCTTTCAACTGGTCAGGCGTGGGCTGGTAGGGGAAGGAGTCTTCCATTTCCTCCTGCCAGGGCATATCCGGCGGATAGGTGAAACCCTGCTGATTGGCACGCTGGGCATAGAGCTTTAACAGATCCACCGCAACTTTCTTGATTGCCTTGCGGACTTTGCTCTTGGTGCGTTCCCATGCCTTGCCCGACATTTTGTTCAATTCGGGTGCGGTTTCGCCTGCCCCTCGGAAGCGGGATAGGGCATTCAGTTGATCGGCGGCAACACGGAGCAAGCCATCGGCGTATTGAATCACCAGATATTCGCGGGTTTCCCGGTTAAGGGTAAGGCTCTCCAACTTGAGAAACCGCCCGATGCCATGATTGCGGTGAACGATGAAGTCGCCGGGTTGCAGTTTGTTGGGATCGACCTGTTTCGAGGCCGCCCGCCGCCGTTTACGGACATAGCTGGGAGTTGCCAGGGTATGCTGACCGAAGAATTCCCGATCCGTGACGACCACCAGGCGGAAGGTTGGCAGAATAAACCCTTCCAGTTCCGCCAGCCCGGAGTACTTGACCGCTACGGGTGTGTGCTGGGTCTGGAGCTTGTCGATCGCCAGATAATCCTTCGGGTTAGGGATAAACTGTGCCGGACAGTCATGCTCCTGCAACAACGCCACCGATCGCGACGGTTGGGCCGACACCAGCCAGATGGAAAAGCCACGATCGCGCTCCTGCCGCAATGTTTCTGCCAATCTGCCAAACTGTTGCGGGATGGCCGGAACGGTTCGACTGGCCAGGTTAACCGGACTGGGGCCGTCCCCCTTCTTGACAACTTCCTCCGCCAGTTCCGAGAGGTAAAGGCAATCGAAACAGGCAACCTCCTCCAGGGCATTGGTAAAACTGCGATGGATCTGCGGCAATTCCTGACTCGCCCCTGCTACCGCCCCCATCACTTCAGCGTAGTGATCGGTCACATGCTCAAACCAGCGATCGCTGTGGGCCTGACACTGTTCTGGTTCGTCGATGGCAATCAGCACATCGTCGGGCAAATAGTCCAGTAAGGAGGCGGGTTGGTCAAAGGCAATCCCCAGGAACCGCCGAGCCCCATCGGGCATTTGCCCCTCCGCAAATTTTTCCTGTTCGGCGGGCGACAGAAAGGGTTGTAAGCGGTTTGCCCGCTCTCCTACCAGCGCATTTTGGACAATTGGCGCGAAGGTCGTTGGCGTGAGGACAATTTGATCAATGCGATCGAGCGATCGCTGACTTGAAGGGTCAAATTCCCGGATCTGATCCAGCTCATCCCCAAATAACTCCAACCGCACGGGTAACTCCGATGCCACGGGGAACACATCCACGATGTCACCCCGACGACTCCACTGCCCTTCCGTCTCCACCAGGGGCACCCGCTCATACCCCAACCGGGCCAGTTCCGTTGACAGGGACTCCAGGTTTAATTCCGTACCTCGCTGCAATGTCAAACAGTAGGGCTTGAGCGCCTCCACGGGTGGCAGATGGGGTTGCAGGGCCCGTTCCGTTGCCACGATCGCCAGCCCCGGAGTCTTCCCCTTCCCTCTTCCTTTAGTCTCTGGGGTTGCCTCTACCTCAACTTCCTCAGTGGCCTGTCCGTCAATCTCTTTCACCAGATCAGCCAACACCTGTAACTGCCCCCAGGCCATTTCCGACTCAGGGTCGAAGGGTTCGTAGGGCGACGATTCTGAGGTGGGATAAAAGTGTACGGTTGACCAGCCCATTGCTTCCAGTTGGGCAGTCCAGCGTCCGGCTTCTTCCAGGGTGGCAGCAATGACCAGCAAATTGCGGGACTGAACCTGGGCCAGCGCCGAGCTGACCAGTCCTTTGGGCAAGCGGGCCAGGCCATTAAGCCGCAACTGTTGATACTTTTGCAGTGTGGTCAACAGTTCGGCTGTGAGGGGCGATCGCCCCAGGGCGCGGGTAATCGAAGAAAATGCCATAGATGCTGAAACTTACAGATAACCAGTCACAGATAGCTTGAACAGATAGGTTGATTCAGATAACCAGTGGAACAGTTACCTATCTTCATACACAGGCTAACAAAAATACCAGGCGTTGCTGATTCTGACAATGAATTAAGCGTTGGCTGAATTGCCCTTTCGTTGGTGAAGCGATCGCTAATCTCTGCTTGTTTCACACCGTTCACTTATGGTAGGAATGCGACCCGTCACCACCCGCCGGTAAAAGTCTTCCAGGGCCCTGACGCTACCGCGATCGCCATATACACGGTCATGGCTAGCATATACCTTTTGCCTGAACTGGTGCCGCCACTCTGGGTCGTTTCCCAATCGTACAGCGATTTCCAGGTAGGTATAGAGATCAGGCGCGATCGTTTCAGCCAGATCCATCATTTGCAGGATGGCGGCAGAGTGACGACTACGCATGAATTCTCCTGGACAGGTGACAACGGGTAAACCACAGGCGATCGCCTCCAAGGTTGTATTGCCCCCCGACCAACCCAGGCTATCCAGAAATACATCGGCAAGCTGCTGGAGTTGCCAGTAATCGGACGCATGGAGGAACGGTAAGAACACACAGTAGTCCTGCCAGTTCAACCCCTGCAGGGCAAAGATCCGTTGCAGACGAGTGTGTAACGTGGGTGCGACTCCTACCGGATGGTCGATAAAGACAAACTGGGCAGACGGTACCCGTTGGGCAATGCTGGCAAAGAGCCAGTCGAACTGAGGCAGATATTTGAAGAGAGACTGACAGGCCAGATACACAACCGCATCTGATCGCAGGTGAAAGTCAGCACGGGTTTTCGTCAGTGCAGGAACGGTGGGTTTGGCATAACAAATGCCCAGATTGGGCAATCGAACTAATGTTTCTGCGTAGTGGGCCTCACCATTGGCCGGTTCCATCAATTCGCTGGACAGAAAGTAATCGATGGTCGGCAACCCAGTTGTGACCGGATGGCCCCAACCCACACATTGCACCGGTGCCAGTCGCAGTGCGGCAATCTGAAACGTCAGGGATGCCATACCCAGGTCAGTGAAGACGAGAATGTCGAGTTGGTCGGCGCAGATTTGGGCACAGGCGGCTTCCGGGTCACTGGGAATGTGGTGAAAGACATCACTTAAGGTTGTGAATTCGGCAGTGACCGCATCCTGCGTTTCGCCCAGATGGTACGTGTAGATGGTAAATTGCTGGCGATCGCACTCCCGCCACCAGCCGATCATCAACTTGGCCACCACATGTTCATGGAAGAAAGTGGAGACATAGCCAATGCGAATTTTGCCTTGGAGCAGTGGGCGATCGCAACTTGCCCATTGGGGAAAGTTGGCAGCCATGATCCGATGAACCAGGTTGCCGTATTTGGTTTGCAGGCCGCGATCGTTGAACCCTTGATAGGCCAGATAGAAATTGGTGTGTTTTGCCAGGGCGGTCATAGCTTGCTCACGCTCAATTGATGTTGTGAGCGATAAATCGCGATTGAGCTGGTTCAGTCCCCGACAGAACCGTTGGCGCTGCTGCAGAATTTCCGCCGGGTTGTCATAGGCGATCGGCAGAATGAGTAAACTGCGCAGGTAGGCAGTCAGGTTTCTTGGATCTAATTGCCATGCCGTCTGGAAATGGTAAATGGCGGCATCAACCTGACTCAGTTTCGTCAACACCTCGGCCAGACCAAAATGGGCCGGGGCAAAGTTGGGATTGCGGGTGAGGGTTTGCTGAAAGTTGGCGATCGCCCTATCCAAATTGCCCAGGGCAAGGGCCGTTTGCCCCAGTTGATAGACCGCATCGACCGCACCCGGATCGAGACGGAGAATGTGCTGATAGTGGGCTGCGGCCTGTTTGTATTGGTGACAGTCCATCAATGCCAACCCCAAATTGTAGTGGGCATCCCGGTAGTTGGGCTGCAGTTGGATCGCCTGCCGGTAATGGTGAATGGCCCGTTCTCGCTGGTTCTGGTCACGCAGGGCATTTCCCAAATTGTAGTGAGCGACTGCCAAACCGGGTTTCAGGGTGATCGCCCGTTGATAGTGGTCAATTGCTAACTCCAGCTTGCCCTGCTTTGCCAGCACATTCCCCAGGTTGCAGTAGGCTTCAGCATGGTGGGGGTTCAGGGTAATGACCTGCCGATACTGCGGAATTGCCTGTTCCCACTGGGCAGCCTCTTGCAGGGCATTCCCCAGGTTGTAGTGGGCATCTACCGATTTTGGGTTCAGCACGGTTGCCTGCTGGAGGTGGGCGATCGCCGCTTCCAGTTGCCCCTGCTGCCGCAGCACTGTTCCCAAATTGTTATGGGCTTCGGCATGGTGAGGCTGGCGCGTAATCACCTGTTGCAACAGTTGAACCGCATCGGCCAGATGTCCGGCCTGATAGGCAATCACCCCCAGGAGTCGCAATGCTTCCAAATGGTTGGGTTGAAGTTGCAAAATTTGCCGATAGACCTGTTCTGCCTGGGCTAACTGGCCAGCCTGGTGGTGGTGAATGGCGATCGCCAATAGGTCTGCAACAGTCATCAACCGTCACCCTTTAACCATAGTTCCAGGCTCACCAACAGCCAGAGTTTCACCCCATAGCGGTTCCAGGTGTCACCCCGATAATTGAGCCAGTCGCGGATGAGGGATTGATTCAGATAAGGGGCGATCGCCGCCTGCTTGCTTAACAACAACCGCCGGGCCTGACGGTTCCAGTATTCGCGAAAACCCAGTTGCACGGGTACCATCATGCCACTTTTGGGCCGATTGATAATGGCTTCTGGGAGTAGATCGGTGAGAGCCTGTTTCAGGACGGCTTTTTCCTGGACGCCGGATAGTTTGTACTCAGGCGGAATTTGCATACTGCGGTCGATAATGCGCGGGTCAAAGAGGGGCGATCGCCCGTCAATGCCAACCGCCTGGGTGAGATTATTCACCTTTGTCAAAATGTGGTCCGCCCCTTTGAACTTGATATTCAATGCCATCAAACGATTGAGATAACTGGCAGGTGCGCTCAAATTCGCAGAGAATACAGAAGATTCGGCCCGGACGGCTGACCAGATTTCGGGCTTGAGCAAATGGGGCAGATCGGTGGCACACTTCTGGAAAGCTACCAGGTATGCCTGGAGAGCATCTTGCTGCGTCACCGAGCCATACAGGGCGTTGATTAACATCGGCTGGTTTTTTGGCCCTCCAAAGCAGGGATCGCCCCCTTCCCCATTCAGTACCACCCGGACGGTCTCACTGGCTAACTGTCCCAATAGCAAATTAGGCACCGTCAACGGATCACCAATTGGGTCATCCAGCAGTGTCATCGTTGTGGCCAATTTCTCCCACATGGCGCGGAAGGTGATTGCCAAAATGTGATGGGTCGTGCGGCAGTGGTTCGCGACCAGGCTGGAAAACTCCAGTTCATTGGGACAGTTCGCCCCAAAATGGATGGAATAGGTATGTACAGGCGCGTTATGCAACCTTGCGGCCAGAGCCGTGACCCCACTGGAGTCTAACCCACCTGACAGAAACACCCCCACTGGCTCATTGGCAGGTAAATAGGACTGCACCACCTGTTCCAGGAGCGATCGCAATTTGGCACCATACCACTGCAACGACTCCGCCTCATCGCTCACCTGTTCCTGCAATTGCCAGTACGGGTGGACGGTGCCATCCGTCAGGTTCACACTACAGCCGGGGCGGACTTCCCGAATGTGTTGGCGCAGGGTGCGATCGCCCGGTACAAAGGCACAACACAGGTAATCGCGCAGTGCCACCAGATCCAGATCCGCAGAAACGTAGGGTGCGAGCCGCCGCGATCGCGGTGCTACCCGGCGAATACTGCCTGTTGTCGTGTAGTAGAGAGTGCGTACCCCGGCACGATCGCGACCCAGCCAGATTACCTGACGTTCCCGATCCCAAATGACGAGAGCAAATGCGCCTAACAATAACGACCAGGTTGCCGTCTCGTAGCGTTCCCACAGGGCGGCGACCAGTTCCAGGTCACTGCACGGCCCTATCTGGGCTTTTTCCAGTAAGACAGTGCGGTCAGGCAACCAGACATCGCCAACCACCACAAACCGCTGATTGGGGCTGAGGGTGAACTGGTGGGAACTCGCAGTAACGGCGATCGCCGCATCGCGCCAGGTAACCGCATCCTTGATGTCATGGATTTGCCCCCAGGCAATCCACCAATCAGCGGGGGGTGTTGGAAGAGAGAGGCGTTGAGCGATCGCGCCCTGGAATAAACGGCTCCATCCCATCCCAAACTCCCTAGCGCATGATCTTTGCCATATACTCCCCCCACAGTGCGGCGGCCTGGGCACTGCTTCCACTGGTCGGGGAAAAGTTGTCATTACCAAACCAGATCCCCGTTACCAGACTGCCCGGAATGTAACCCACGAACCAGAGGTCGCGATTATCGTTATTGGTACCTGTCTTCCCCGCTTCGCCCTGGCCGATCGCCGCACCCCGTCCCGTCCCACTTTGGACGACGCCCCGCAACAATTCGGTCATTGCCGTTGCCACTTCAGCAGGCAAAATGGCTTGATTCATCTCCTGATCCGGTTGGGCGGGGTAGATGACCCGACAGGTTTTGTAATTGTTGCGATCTTTGCAATCGCCCCCATCCAGCACCCGCCGAATCGCATGGGGTCGGTTGTAAACGCCCCCATTGGCCAGCACACCAAAAGCACCCGTCAGTTCCAGCAACGACACTTCACTTTGACCCAGTACCAGACCGGGAGTGCGCTTAATCTCCGAGCGAATACCCATCCGGTGGGCCATGTTAATGACGCGATCGAGCCCAACGGCCTGGGCAACCCGCAGCGCCACCACATTCTCAGACAAGGCCGTACCTGTATACATGTCCATACTGCCACCACCCGAACGGCACCCTTCAAAGTATTGCCCTTCCCAGTTCAGGGGCGCACAGCTATAGCTGCTACCGGGTGAAATCCCCTGGTCGATCGCTGCCGTGTAGGCAAAGATCTTAAACGTAGAACCCGGTTGCCGCAATGCCTGATACGCCCGATTGAACTGGCTTTCCTGGTAGTCAGCACCACCCACCATGGCCCGAATTTCACCCGTTGGTGAGTCCAGGGTCACCAGTGCCCCCTGGTCAAACCCAACGTTGGCTCCGGTAGTGCGGATGGCATTTTTGAGGGACGTTTCGGCAGTTGCCTGGGTGTTTAAATCCAGCCCCGTTTCAATGACAAAGTTGCCTTCTTCGGCCAGTTGGTCACCCAACAGTTGCCGCAATTCGTCCAATACATAGCCGTAGTAGTAAGGTGCGCGAATACTTTCCAGTTCTTCCCGCGCTTTGGGGTTGACCTCGATTCGCGATCGCCGCGCCTTTTGGGCTTCCTCCTGGCTGACCATATTCAGTTCCACCATGCGATTCAGGACACGATCGCGCAGTTCCACCGCCTTTTTATAATTGCGGACGGGATTAAAACTATTAGGGGCAGGCAAGATTCCCACCAGGGTTGCTGCTTCCGAGAGGTTCAAATCCTTCGCCGACTTACCCAGGTAAAACTGCGCCGCATCCTCAAATCCATAGGTGCCACTTCCCAGGTAGACCCGGTTCAGGTAGGTCAGCATCAAAAAGTCTTTGCTGTAAACCGTTTCCAGTTTTAATGCCACGGCGGCCTCGCGGAGCTTCCGTGCGGCCGAATCATCGGTTCCCACGTAATCGCGGAACAGGCTCCGGGAAAGCTGCTGAGTCAGGGTACTGCCTCCTTCCCGAATGCGTCCACCCTGGATATTCATCACTAAGGCCCGGAGGGTACCAATGGGGTCAACGCCAAAGTGCCAGTAATAACGAGAGTCTTCCGAGGCAATCACCGCCTTGGGCAGATAGGCCGAAAACTCCGGCAAGCGCTTGAACTCCGTATGGGTACGGGTGGTTACCGAGCTGAGGGGTGTTTCATCACGGGCATAGACAACAAAGGGCCCCTGAACCGATATTGGCAACGGCCGCACAGAAAACTTTTGCCACTCGATCGCCACACTAGCGACAGCCAGGAGGGTTAAACCACCCACTCCATACATACCGTACTGCACCGCCCGCACGTACCACGGCGGCGGATCGATGTATTTGATGCGAACGGAGTCCGCCAGTTCGGGTGGCCCCAAAGTATATACCGCTCCGTGGCGTAATTGTTCCCGGCGAATCCGGCGCTTGCCCCGATAAACGCCATTGGTCGAATTCTCATCTTTCAGGAAAAATGGCGCATGGAAGAAATAGCTCAGTTTGCCCTGGGGATGGCTATCCCGTGACAGGGATAAATGGATCTGGCTGACAACGGGATTGCGAACCACAATGTCACAGGACTTGGAACTGCGCCCCAACGTGTAGCGATCGCCCAGCAGAACTTCCTGTGTGGGAGTGGCATTACCTTCCTGGATCTCTAGTTTGGCAACTCGGGCCTTGGGTTTCAGCCTCAGCCTGGAACTGCCAATTTTTGCCTGGACTGTTTGTACTGCCTGGGTCATGGCAGCCAGGATGGAATTAGAAGGACGGGGCGGCTGGGTTGGGGGAGTCATGGGTTCTAACTCTACAGGGATTGCAGAGATGAAAATCAAACCCGGATTATCGGATTCCGGTCTACTCTGGATTATTCTAGACAACCATCGTCAAAGTTGTAGACCTGTCCACTGAAACATTCTGTTGACTAACACATTACTTACTGTCGCGATCCGATTTTGATTAGTGAAAAAATGGGAGAAGTGGGCCATTGGTTATTGGTCATTAGTTCACTCAAATGACCAATGACCAATGACAGAGCAATATCCAAAGGTGATAGAGACATTCCGTAGTCCCTTTTTAATCAGGCATCCCGTCTTACCCGTAGTTTGGGGTTGAGCCATTCGTTCAAACCTTCGCCCAGCAACGACAACCCCATCACCATCACCATCATCGTCAGCCCCGGAAATAGGGTTGTCCACCAGATACCACCCGTTGCCAGGCCATCTAATGCCTGCCGCAAATCCTGCCCCCATTCGGGTGTTTCCTCTGGTAAACCCAAACCTAAAAAGCCCAGGCCGCCCAGGGTGAGAATGGCATCGGCGGCATTCAACGTGAATAGTACGGGTACACTTTGCACAACGTTGAGAAAGAGGTAACGATGCAACACGCGCCAGGTCGAGGCTCCCATTGCCTGTGCGGCTTCGATGAATAGCTCGGTCTTAACGCTCACAGTATGGTTACGAACGACCCGGTAATACTGGGGAATGTAGGAGATACTGAGGGCGATCGCCGCATTTAATACCCCCCGCCCCACGACAAACGCCAGCGTGACCGACAGCAACAGCCCCGGCAGGGTGTAAATCGTGTCCATCAAAAACAGCAGAATTCTGTCCAGGCGACCACCCAGGTAGCCACTCACCATGCCCAGTGGTACGCCGACCAACAGACTTAACAGCGTTGACAGGACAACCACCTGTAAGGCGGCCTGCGTGCCAAACAGGGTACGGGAAAAGACATCGTAGCCCAGGCGAGTCGTACCAAACCAGTGTTGCCAGGAGGGTGCCTGTTGCGGTGGATTAGCCAGAAACTCCGTTGGGTCTTGCAACCAGCCGATCGTCTGCAACAGCGGCGTAAAAACCGCAATGGCGATAAACAAAACCGTGATGACCAGCCCAACGCGGGTCATTTGCAGGGACAAACTGGGACGCTTCGTTGCCGTGAAGAAACGGGAAAAGGGAAACTGTACAGCCATAATGACAAGCAC
>CAZGDE010000015.1:26695-34369 GCA_964524315.1 uncultured bacterium | reverse complement strand
GTAAGCGCCACTCAGATCAGCCCGGCGTAAATCGGCACCACGCAAATTTGCCTGTTTCAGATCGGCGCGTAACAGGTAAACATCCTGCAGATTCGCCCGTAATAAGTGGGCCTTGTGCAAGCTGGCTTTTAAGAGATAGGCTCCGGCGAGATTGGCCCGACTGAGATCGGCACTGCTGAGGATCGCCTCGCTCAGATCAGCCCCGGTCAAGATCACCCGGTGCAGGTCGGCCTCGGACAGATCCGCCTGCCGCAAGTAGACCCCACTCAAGTTCGCCTCAATTAAGTTTGCCCCCACCAGGGTTGCTTCCCGCAGGTTGGCCTCTTCTAGATGGGCCTCGCGCAGGTTGGCCTGGTTCAGGTTGGCACTCGCCAGGTTCACCCGTCGCAGATTGGCCTCCATCAGTTCGGCCCCCACCAGGCAGGTGCCACTGAGTTTGGCTCGTTCCAGGTTGACCTGATCCAGCTTGGCTCCTGTGAGATCGGTGCCGGTAAGGTCAGATTCCGGCAGAATTGCCCAGTTCAGGTCACTGTTTTGTAATTGGGCTAAGCGCAGATCGGCCTTGCTCAGATTGGCCCCGCTCAAAGTTGCCTGGTTAAGAATGGCATTGTTGAGTGAGACACTCCGCAGATCGGCGCGACGTAAATTTGCCCCCGTCAAATTTGCCCGACTTAGAAATGCCCAACTCAGATTGGCTCCACTCAGGTTAGCTCCGGTGAAATTTACATCCCGTAAATTGACTCCACTGAGACTCGCGCCACTTAGATCGACATGGGCAAAATCCCGCTCTCCCTGCTGATATCGGTCTAATAGATCCTGTACTTGCATGATGACCCTCGAATCAGTCGGACGGGAGTAGTGAATCGAAACGCCCGTGGCAGTTTGGGCGATTGAGATCGTGCCACTGGCATGGTGGAACGGTGATGGTTAGTGGCGTTCAGAGAAATTGTAAGGAACACGATGAACCGTTTTTGAAATAAAAATCGGTTACTTGAGCTGGCACAGTGAACTAACCCAGAAGGTGGTGCTGAATCGCAGTCTGAATTGAAACTTTGTCCCAATTCAGACAACGCTTAATTCATCCCTGGAATCAGCAACGCCCAGAAGGTAGGAAGCAATGGGCAAAATCCACAAAAGTGTTGCAGAGCCTACTTGCCACATCCTTGTATAGGTTGAGGTGTAGGTTGAGTTCCCTACCTTCAATCAATGGATTGGCGAATGCCCATCTCTGAATCTAGGTTGACCTCTGAACTGTTGACCTCTGAACTATGAGATCGCTGATCTGTTTGATGGGCTCTCATCTGTGGGATCTGTCTAAATCTTTGATCAAACGATTCGATCTCTTTGATCAAAATGTCGGGTGGTCGTGGCTGGGAGTTGCCTATTTATTCTTGCAGCGGAAAAAAGCGGCAATTGTGCATGGGCGCTACTAGATTTTAGCTGGTACAGTCCGCAAGTTGAGTGATAGAGATGATACAAAGACGAAATTAGCGAGGGCGGGAGTGTTGCGAACCAGGTTATGGTAACCATCGGGGCCGTAACCCCGCCAGTGGTAAGGGTTCAGGCTGGGGATTGGCCGTGGGATTGCTGGGGTCAATTGGCAGCAGCCAGAGACGGCTATCAGCGATCGCCTTCCCAGAACTGTCGCGTAACGGTTCTTTCGTTGTGGCATCTACTTTTTGGGAGCGGGTAGTCTGGTCAAACAAAATTCCCAGTCCATCAGGGGCAAGGCTAATTTGCACATCCCGCTGGTCGGGCAGTAATACCAGCGGTGTCTTTTTACCAGTATCGAGGTCAATGACTGCCAGGTAGGGTTCTTCCCGGTAAAGGTCATTGTCCGTTTTTAGCTCTGTCAGGATGCAGTAAAGAAATTGTTTGGTCGCGTCAAACTGGGCACTGAGAATGGAACCAGGTATCCGGAACAATTCCTTCTCAATACCCTGGTTATTGACTATATAGAGCGATCGCGTCCGGTCGGTATTGAATTTCACCATTGCTGCCAGGGCTCCATCCTGGGAAAAGTTCAAGACCCGGCCAAACTTGGAGAGAAAGTCGAGGGGTTTGGCATTGGGTTGGAGTGGCACAATGGCTAACCCCTGTCCCTGAGATATGGCTAAGGAGGTGCTGTCTGGGGTAATAAGAAAATCGCCGCCCGGTTCTCCCTTCAATGGTTGGGGAGTTGCGCCTGCTTTCAAAAGCCACGGGCCAAAATCGGCGGGGTCGTTGCGGTTGACCCGTTGGACAACAATGATGTTGCCATCGTTGGACAGGTCAAATTTCAGGTTTTGGTAGGTGTTACTGTCTAACACCAGTTCCACCCGACCCGCTGCAACCGCTGGGGACGAGGCCGGTTTCACGGTCTGCTGTTGATCGAGTTGTTCTGGCACGTTAAATTGCAGCCCCGTTGTCACTGTATAGAGCTGTTGCTCTAGCAGTCCCTGGGGTTGGGCGGTACGCTGGGTCGCTGCAAACAAGATACGATCGCCCAGGGGATAGGGCTGAAACTCCATGACGACTAAATTCTGCGGTGTCAGAATTTGCTTTTTCTGATCGCTAAAGTTGAACAGGATCAGTCTGCCTTCTTCCTCGCCATCGACCCCAATGTAAACAAAGGCGCGATCGCGGGTGCGAAACTCGCCCTTGAAGGGCCGCATCGTGCTAACAGCAGTTTTGCTAAAGCGATCCCTGGCTCCTTGCAACTGCACTTGAAATGCGGTGCCGTAGGGAGCGGGCATGGTCAGGGTGTAGGCCATGCGCCGTCCGGCCCAACTTGTTTTACCCGGTAACGGTGGATCAAGCCGCAAATTGCTCTCGACACTGGCATGATCCATCGGGCGACTGAACGTCAGGATAAAAGCGGTATCATCTGCTCCTACCTGTTTACCCTGCCAGCTAAAGTCGCGCACCCGTGCGGATGAGCGTTCGCCACCCCAAACCAGTAAGCCAATCAGTATACTCAGGGTTATCATCAGAGCGATCGCAACCCGGTCGAGGGCTAACGGGAACGATGGCCGGTTTGTCGTTGTGGGGGTTGGGCGAGGTGGTTTGGGCATCCTGGAAAAGAGCGGTGGACTGTTCTTAAAAGTCTAGGTTCTGAAGACGCTAGGCTCTTAAAATTCTAGACTTTATGAACTCCATGAATGGAGGTAACGGGATGGATTTTGGCCAAGATCTATGGCGAAGATCTCAACTATGGCGAAGATCTCATAGGTCAAGATCTATGGATGTAATGACTCGTTCCGTTGGCTGACCTTTCCTGCTTCTGGGCTACTGTGTACATACAAACCGTCTAATCTGGTTGTAGGGGCGTTCGGTGGAACGCCCAATGCCGTCGATAGCGGTGTGCCATTTGGTTCTAGACCAGGGCAAACAACCGTTTGCTCCTACAGATGGTCAATTCCCAACTTGTTTGTACACAGTAGCTGCTTCTGGGGGGAACCATTACAAGCAGGTGATTTGATAACTTTGGGTGATGTGCCGTGGTAGCTAAGTTTAAAGATTTAGGATCAGATATTCTTTTGGTCGAAGGGTTATTAGAGCCGTCCCTATGTGACCATGTGATTCAAATTGCTGAATGTTGCCAGTTCAAGCCATCCAGTATTTTGATCAACGTGGTGGATACGGATGTGCGTAGTGGCGGTATTTTGGCTCTGGGTAACAATGAAGGTGCGCTGCAAGAATCAACGAATCAACTCCTTCTTCGCAAAGTCAAAGTCATTCAGGACATGCTGTTCCGGCACTATGGGGTGAAGTTTCCCCATGCCGAAATGTGTTCAATTCTGCGCTATTTGCCCGGACAAAGCTACAAACGCCATGTCGATAATCTTTTGCTGGAGAGTCGTTTCGTAGAAGTGGCGAATGGTATTCCAACCCGTGATATCAGTATTGTGGGTTACTTAAACGATGACTTTGAGGGGGGGGAAACTTTATTCGATCGCCAAAATCTCAAAGTGAAACCCAAGCAGGGGAGTGTGGTGGTCTTCCCTGCCTATTACACCCATCCCCATCAATCTCTACCCGTCTTAAAGGGTAAGAAATACGCCTTTACTAGCTGGCTGTTTCATTAATTCAGATTTCATTAATTCAGAGTCATTCCTTCAGATCTGTTGGGTTCAAATAAGCTGCGACGGGGGAAAAGCAATGATGGCGATCGCAACGAGTGGGTTTATCCTTGCTGTGTTTGTGGTATCTCTGTTTTCCCTGGCCGGATACCTGGGACAGTTTCACTGGTTGCTAGATCTGACTGCCCATTTTAAGGTGCAATACCTGCTGGTTGGAATTGGGGCGCTGATTTTTTTTCGCTTAAAGCGGCGGCAGATCTATCGGGCGGGCTTGATGGGGTTGAGCCTGGGATGTATCTTGCTCAATTTGGTCGAAATTGTGCCCTGGTACATACCACCCAGTACCGCCACAGCGGCAAATGTGCCCCTGCGGCTTTTTTTATCAAACGTGAAGGTGCAAAACCAGGATTACGATCGCGTGATTGACCTGGTGCGTGAACTGCAACCCGATATCGCGGTGTTTCAAGAAACGAATACCGCCTGGTTAGCCCACCTTGACACACTCCGCGATCGCTTACCCTATCGCCATACGGATCCCCGGTTCAGTGGTTTTGGTATCGCTATCTACAGTGCCCTGCCGTTGATGAATTCCTCGGCTCGTTTCTTTGCCGATGAGGGGGTTTCCAGTCTGCTCACTACCATTACCAAAGCAGACAAAACGGTGACGCTGGTGACGACCCATCCTCTGCCACCGCTGAATGCGGTCTTTACCGGCTTGCGGAATCGGCAATTAGCGGGACTGGGGCAATATGTGCAGCAGTTGTCAACGCCGGCGATCGTTCTGGGGGACTTGAACATTACCCCCTGGTCGCCCCACTATCACCAATTTACTCACCCGGCGGCATTGCACAATAGTCGGGATGGTTTTGGTATTCTCCCCACGTGGACAACCCGATTGCCACTGTTGTTCATCCCCATTGACCACTGTCTGGTCACGCCGCCCATTAAGATTCTGGAAACCCGCACGGGTAGGGATATTGGCTCGGATCATTTGCCCCTTATTGTTCATCTGGCAATTTAGGGGACGCATCATTATATGTGTTGATTACGATGCCCTGCCCGACCGCTTCTGTCCTCGAATTACCTGGTTGAATGCCTATAACACCGCTAAAATAAAATTAGGGTGTTGAAGTCAATGGGGACTACATATAAACATCCATTGCCGCTACAAGCAGTTTGTCTACAGCAGTTCTAAATCCTGTGTGAGACTTCAATCAGATTGAGAGATTCCCTAAGCGCCAACCTGACAAATGTTGGTTGGCATAGGTGACTGATCTTTTCATTCTTAGGGGAATGATTGCAAAAGTGAATCAAGCAGACAGATGTCTGCTCCAGTCATGTTTCATAAATCCTGGATTCCGATTTATTTGGTTTTGATTTTGATCTTTATCGGTTTTGGCGATAAGTTTTTGCCGCAACCGTTAAGTGGGGCCAGTTACCAAACGCGCACGACGCTCAACAGTTGGATGGTGGCATCGTTTAAGATCTGGCAACCCAAAACCCGACCCAATGAGCGCACCGAAAAAGCCATTGATGGCTCTAAATAAGGGCACTTTAAGATTTCTAGGGAGATTTCTAGAAAACAAACTACCTGTATGGGCAGTTTGAGCAACAGAATGACTGGCAAAGGCACAGGGCTTTGGCAAAATCTGCCCCTACCTCCAGTACATTTTTTCTGGAAAGACGCTTAAATAATCAATTCCGGTTCGTTGATGCTGCTAATTGAAATCAGCAGCATCAATTAGGCTGTCGTTTCCACGTTATGATAGGTAGCCGCATCTTCTGCCGTGCGGTGTTCAATTATCACGTACAGACCTATCACGTACAAATCAACGACGACTATGACCCAAAATTACCGGATTACCCTCCTCCCTGGCGACGGCATTGGCCCTGAAATTATGGCGATCGCGGTTGAAATCCTGAAGGTCGTGGGGGCACAGGCAGAACTGTCGTTTGAGTTTACAACGGCCTTAATTGGCGGAGCAGCGATCGATGCGACGGGAGAACCCTTACCCGCCGAGACGCTTACCGCCTGCCGTAATGCTGATGCGGTCTTGTTAGCCGCGATCGGCGGGTATAAGTGGGATACCTTACCCCGGCATCAACGCCCCGAAACGGGGTTGTTAGGGTTGCGGGCCGGTTTAGAACTATTTGCGAACCTGCGTCCTGCGAAAATTTTGCCCCAGTTAATTGATGCCTCAACGCTGAAGCGGGAGGTGGTAGAGGGGGTAGACATTATGGTGGTAAGAGAACTCACCGGGGGTGTTTACTTTGGCCAGCCCAAAGGGGTGTTTGCCACGGAGACAGGTGAAAAACGGGGTGTGAATACAATGGCTTATACCGAGTCAGAAATTGACCGGATTGGACGGGTGGCCTTTGACACAGCTCGGAAGCGCCATAAAAAACTTTGCTCAGTAGATAAGGCAAACGTTCTGGAAGTGTCTCAGTTATGGCGCGATCGCATCACGGCCCTGGCTGTAGAGTACCCCGATGTCGAACTTTCCCACATGTATGTAGACAACGCCGCCATGCAACTGGTGCGCAACCCCAGGCAGTTTGACACCATTGTCACCAGTAACCTCTTTGGCGACATCCTATCCGATGAGGCTGCTATGTTAACCGGTAGCATTGGCATGTTGCCATCTGCCAGCCTGGGAGCCAGTGGTGCGGGTGTGTTTGAGCCGGTACATGGTTCGGCCCCCGATATCGCCGGCCAGGATAAGGCAAATCCCCTGGCAATGGTACTGAGTGCGGCAATGATGCTGCGCTACGGATTAAATCAACCCATTCCAGCTGATCGAATTGAACAAGCTGTGTTAAAAGTGTTAGACCAGGGCTACAGAACTGGCGACATCATGTCAGAAGGCATGACGGCGTTGGGTTGTGCAGCGATGGGAAACGCTCTAGTTCAAGCGATTCAGTAAGGGAACGGTGACAAACATAGGCGATCGCAGGTGGTTTCCTATGCACTGGCAACCCCCATTGCTGGAATCGTACAGATATACTAAAGTCAAAACCAACTTAATAGGGGTAGACAGGTGGTATACGTATCACAAAAACAAGCGCCTAGTCTGGTGGATGATTCAGATTTCACCGCATTGCTAGATCCCGCGTTGATTCGTTCTGCGAGACAAATTTACACAACCTACTACGAGGTTCATCCCGGTTTGATTCAGCGCCCCATTGGGGTCGCAATTAACCGCTTTACCCATCGGGGCAAGCTAATTTTTGGTGGTAAACCGGTATTGTTGCCCCAGGAATGTTTTGTCCCCTTTAGCCAGATTGAGTCAGAAATGTACTAAATGGTCAATGACAGGTGATTGGTGGCAGCGCAACCTGTCTATTGCCGCTGCGGCTGCTGCCTCTCTTACTTGTAAAACCTTTATCGCCTCTGCCCAATGGATACTCTGTTTGAGTTGCCGGTCACCCTGATTGTTCTGCTACTGGGTGCGTCTGTGGGTAGCTTTCTGAATGTTGTGGTTTACCGTTTGCCAGCGGGACTGTCACTCCTGTATCCGCCCTCTCGTTGTCCCCAATGTCTGACCCCGTTACGACGGCGAGAGAATGTGCCGGTGTTAGGCTGGTTATGGTTGAAGGGGCGATGTGCCCATTG
>CAZGDE010000015.1:4295-26685 GCA_964524315.1 uncultured bacterium | reverse complement strand
TGGTACGGCAATTTCGCCCCGTTACCCGTTAGTAGAAGGGGTGGCGGGGTTGTTGTTTCTTGCGACCTATTGGATGTTTGGCTGGTCGTGGCAAACTGTTGGCTACTGGGTATTTTTTAGCTGGCTGCTGGCTCTTTCTTTGATTGATGTGGACACGATGACCCTGCCGAACCCGTTGACCCAATCGGGCATCGTTGTGGGGCTGTTGTTTCAGGCAACCTTAGGCTACGGCCTAACGGGTACCCTGAGTGGGGCGGTTCACCAGTTAATGCATGGCATCCTGGGGGCAGTGGTCGGTATATGGTTGGTTGAAATTATTTCCCTGGTCGGTTCGTTGGTGCTGGGGCAAACGGCAATGGGTGGTGGTGATGCGAAGTTGGCCGCCATGCTGGGTGCCTGGTTGGGCTGGAAGCATTTACTGTTGGCGGGTTTTCTGGCCTGTGTGGTGGGTGCGTTTATGGGGGGTGGGGCGATCGCCCTTGGTCTACTCAATCGCCGTCAGCCTATGCCATTTGGCCCTTTTCTGGCATTGGGTGCCCTGCTGGTAGTTTTTTGGGGGGAGGCGATCATTGCTACCTACCTGCGCGTGTTTTTCCCCCTGGCGTGATTGGATGAAAGAACTATGCCAGACCTGCCAGACCTGGAAACGGATTTAATGACGGTCGCCTATCACCATTACCAGGCGGGACGTTTAGAGGACGCTGCGACACTTTACCGTCAAATTTGGGCACAACAGCCAGAGCGCCTGGACGCATTAAACTGGTTGGCATTAATTGCGGAACAACAGGGGCAGTTGGAGGAAAGTGTTACTCTTTATC
Source organism: uncultured bacterium (assembly GCA_964524315.1). Taxonomy (GTDB): domain Bacteria; phylum Cyanobacteriota; class Cyanobacteriia; order Leptolyngbyales; family Leptolyngbyaceae; genus CAZGDE01. Next base: position 25,867 of record CAZGDE010000015.1, on the reverse strand, counting down.
AGCAGTTATTGAGTCTAAGGCCCGATGCGGCAGATCTGCACAGTAACCTGGGAGCGGTGTTGGGGCGGTTGGGCCGGGTCAGTGAGGCGATCGCCCAGCACCAGCAAGCCGTCCAACTGAAACCGCAAGATGCTGATGCCCACTACAATCTGGGCGTAATTCTGTATCAATCTGGGCAACTGGAAGCGGCCCAAAATCACTATCAGCAGGCAGTTCGGCTCAATCCCAACCATCTCAGTGCCCATACTAATTTGGGCTTAACCCTTTACAAGCAGGGACGACTGGCGGAGGCATTAATTGCCTATCAACAGGCAATCGCCATCCAGCCCAATCATCTGAATGCCCACAATGGGCTGGGGGTGGTGCTGTACCAGATGGGCCAGTTGGAAGCGGCGATTGATCATTGCCAGCGGGCGATCGCCCTGGATGCCAATTGCTTCAGCGCTTACAATAACTTGGGCACTGTGTTACAACGACAGGGCAAATTGGCGGAGGCGCAGGCCCAGTACGAGCGGGCGTTGGCGATCAATCCCGACTACGCCAGTGCTTACGACAATTTGGGCACGGTTTGTCAGGAACAGAAACAGATTGAAGCCGCGATCTCTCACTACAAGCGGGCCATTGAGCTGGATCCTGCCTCTGCCAATGCCTATAACAACCTGGGATCAGCGCTGAAGGAACAGGGTAATTTGACGGAGGCGATCGCCTGTTGTCGCGAAGCCATCCGTTTGCAACCAGACCACGCCGATGCCCATAACAACTACGGTAGTGGCCTGGTCGATCAGGGCAAGTTCGCTGAAGCGGTCTTTCATTTTGAGCAAACCATTCGTTACAAGCCTGACCACGCCAATGCCCACCTCAACCTGGGAATTATTCTGCTCATGTTGGGTGATTATCAGCGGGGCTTCCAGGAATATCACTGGCGCTGGCAAACGAAACAATGTCCCGACCTGCGCTACCCCTTCGCCCTGTGGGATGGCTCGGATCCGCAGGGCAAAATTATTCTATTAACGGCAGAGCAGGGTTTTGGTGACACGTTGCAATTTGCCCGCTATGCGCCGTTGGTGGCCCAGCGGGGCGGCTGTGTGGTGGTCGCCTGTCAGAAACAGTTGTTGCGGCTGTTGGAAACCTTACCGGGTATCGATCGCTGTGTTGATCGGGATCAGGTGAATGTGCAAACCCATGTTCATGCGCCGTTACTGGATTTGCCGTTGCTGTTGGGCACGACCCTGGAAACGATCCCTGCTACGGTTCCCTACCTGCGTGTGCCCCCTGGAGTCACAGTGAGCCTGCCTGAACCAGGGAATAGTAGTGCTGGGGCGGGAGAAGGCATCAGTCCGGCTGTGCTGAAAGTGGGGATTGTGTGGGCATCCAACCCGGATAATTCCACATCGAAGAAACGTTCCTGTCCATTGGATCACTTTGTGTCTTTGCAAGAGTTGCCTGGTGTTCAGCTCTATAGCTTGCAGAAAGATATTTCCAGTCTGGATCAGGAGTTACTGGCGAATTGGGCGATCCCGGATCTCAGCGCTCAGTTACATGATTTTGCTGACACTGCTGGCGCGATCGCCCAACTGGATTTGGTCATTAGTGTGGATACCGCAGTTGCCCATCTGGCAGGGGCACTGGCAAAACCGGTGTGGACGTTGTTGCCCGAGGTGGCCGACTGGCGTTGGTTACGTGAGCGGCAAGATACGCCCTGGTACCCCACGATGCGCCTATTTCGGCAGGTGGAAGATGGTAACTGGGTGGAGGTGTTTGAGCGCCTGCAAGCTGCTCTTAGGGAGGGAATAGAAAACCCTGCCAGCATTGTACCAGGGGCACCACCCGTCGCTCTGCCTGGGCGGGAGCCCCGTATGACGGGTCGTAACCAGCTCAAAGCTTGCCGACATGGCACCTTTCTCTACAATCCGGCGGACGAACCCGTGGGCCGATCGCTCGATTGTTATGGTGAATGGGCGGAGGGGGCGATTGCTCTCTTTAAATCCCTCTTGCAACCCGGCGATACGGTGGTGGAAGTGGGGGCTGACATCGGTGCCCAGACGGTGTTCCTGGCCAAAGCGGTGGGGGTAACGGGTCGAGTGGTAGCCATCACGCCCCACCGACTGACGTTTCAGTTACTTTGTGGTAACCTCGCCCTGAATAATGTCACCAATGTCTTTTGTCATCAGGTGTGGCTAGCGGCTGCACCCGGACTGGTTACCAGCCCGGCTCAGGCGAACGGTCAGACGGGCGAACCCGTCCTGGTGACAACGTTAGATAGCTTTGGGGTAGACCGTTGTCGGATGTTGGTCATGCGGCTGCCTGACAAAGAGATCGAGTTGCTGCGGGGGGCGGTGAAGACGTTGGAACGGTGCCAACCGATCCTGTATGTGGAGCAAAGAGTGGGCGATCGCCCCATTGATCCAGCCTTGCTGAACATGCTCACGACCCTGGACTATGACCTCTACTGGCACCGTTTCCCGTTCTATAACCCACAAAATTTTTGTCAAAATTCGCTGAATGTGTTTGGTGAAGCGAGGTTGGCAAATATTTTGGGCTTTCCCCGTCGCCACAATATAGTCGTTAACGGTATGGAACGGATCACCATCTGAGGCCGAAAGCGGGAATCTATTGAAAATTGGTCGTTTTAGCAGTGGTTTCCCCAGTCAAGGGGGGCAGAAATCTCGATAAAATAGAATGCCGCTTGTTCGGAGGATTTCATGGCTACATCTCCGCTGCCGAATGCATCTGAATCACTTCAGGCCGATGTCATCCGTTTGCTCGATCGCCTACCCCATACGAAACATGGAGAGCTGATTCAGTTGGCGCTCACAACCATTGTGCGCATGGCAGAAGAGGACATCGATCGGTTGGATTGGAAGATCTGCAATGCTGCTTTGCAGGATATGGAACGGGCATTTCGCATTTTCTATCCCTATCGCCATGTGCGGAAAATTTCCATCTTTGGCTCCGCCCGCATTGCTCCTCAGACAGACGAATACATCATGGCCGTTGAGTTTGCCCGCCGGATTACGGAAATGGGTTTCATGGTGATCACTGGTGCTGGTGGTGGCATCATGCAGGCCGGTAACGAGGGGGCGGGGCGCGACAAGTCCTTCGGCTTAAACATTCAACTGCCGTTTGAGCAGGGAGCGAATTCGTTTATTGAGGGCGATCGCAAACTCGTTCCATTCAAATACTTTTTCACGCGGAAGCTATTCTTTCTCAAGGAAAGTGATGCGCTGGCACTGTTTCCCGGTGGGTTTGGGACTCAGGATGAGGCGTTTGAATGTCTCACCCTGAGTCAAACGGGCAAGTCTGCCCCCATGCCCCTGGTCTTGCTGGATAAACCTGGTGGTAACTACTGGCACGACTGGAGTGACTACATTAACCGGCAGTTAATTGAGCGGCGGTTAATCAGCCCCGATGACCCCAGCCTCTACACGATTACGGATGACATTGAGGTGGCCTGTGAGGCGATCGCCAGTTTCTATCGTGTCTTCCATTCCTGTCGGTACGTGGGCCAGCGATTAGTACTCCGCCTGAATACTGAAATTGCTGATAGTGATGTGGAATGGCTGAACGATAACTTCAGCGATATCCTGGTCAAGGGTCGGATCGAAAAGAGTGCCCCCCTACCCCAGGAAGCCCAGGATGTTACCGTTGGTGTTTCCCGCCTGCTCCTATATTTTAATCAACGTGATTTAGGGCGACTGTACCAGCTGATAGCAGCCATCAACCGTTTAGGTATTCCCCGCGAAGAATCGCGTCATCCTGAACGCAAATAGGGCTTCCTGCAAATAGGGTTTCCTATAGAAACGCAAGGTTGGCAGTCCGATAAATAATCTGTCAAAGTACCAAAATTGAGGGGCGAATCGCGATTCGCCCCTACTAATGATTGAAATCACCGATTATTCTAAACGGCTGTGCGGTCAGTCAGGATTTCGTACCCTGTCTCTGTCACCAAAACGGTGTGTTCAAACTGAGCAGACAGAGAATTGTCGACGGTGACAGCCGTCCAGCGATCGTGCAAAGTACGGGTGACTTTGGAGCCAGCATTGACAATCGGTTCGATCGCTAGAGTCATGCCCGCCCGCAACTTCACATTGGGCATCGAATGGGTGCGGAAATTAAATACGGAGGGTTCCTCGTGGAGATTGCGTCCAACCCCATGCCCGGTAAAGTCTTCGACTACGGTAAAACCGTTGGTTTTGATATGGTCTTCGATCGCCCCAGCCAGATCAAGCAGAAATGCCCCGGCCTTAACTTGCTCAATCCCCTTATAGAGGGCCTCTTCTGCCACCTGAATTAACCGCGCTGCTTCCGGCGTGACCTCACCTACCGCAATGGTAATGCAGGAGTCACCATGAAATCCTTCAAAGTAAGCACCTGTATCCACCTTTAATACGTCACCACTACGGATGATCTTCTTGCGATTGGGAATGCCGTGTACCACTTCATGATTGATACTCGAACAGATGGATCCGGGAAACCCATGGTAGCCCTTAAAACTTGGAGTTGCCCCCATTTCCCGAATCCGTTTTTCCGCATGGGCATCTAGATCCGCCGTCGTCATGCCTGGTTCGACCAGCTCGGAGATTTCCTTTAACACGGTGGCCACAATCCGGGCCGATTGACGCATGATTTCGATCTCACGCGGGGATTTGATTTCTACCCCCCGACGTTGACGACTGACTGGTGGTAAAGCGGTGGGAGTGAACAACTGACTGAGAAGATTCATGCGAGGTTTATGGAGAAGTTGAAAGGGCTACTTAACTAGAGTAGCGTTTTTAGGGGGGAGCGGGTAGGGGGAGCGGCCCTGGGGCCGACAGTCGTTTTCACGGGCATCAACTACACCTGAGGAGATTGCCATCTCCTGACTGAGCCGCGCAGCGCGATACTCCCTGGCCAGCGGAAATAGTGATTGAGCAGGCGGCCGATTCCCTATTTGCCGCCTCTCACGACAATCGTACCTATCATCCCGGCTTCGGTATGACCAGGGCGCGTACAACGAAGTTGATAAGTGCCCGGTTTGATTGGTACAAAGAGCCACTCTGCACTCGCCCCCGGCTTTAGTTCCAGTTCATGAATTGCTCCCTTCACCTCCACTTTGCCAGCCTCAACTTTTTGACTCCAGATGTTGTCGGCGAAATCCTTGGCTGTGAAATAGTGTTTGTCCTGACTGGGGTTGGTGAGAACCAGTTTGTAGCGTTTGCCAGAGACGAATTCAAGCTGGGTGGGGACAAATTTTAGCTCGTTGGCATCATTACCCAGGTTGATGTTGACCATTGTGACGGGTTGATCGAGCAGATTACTGGCGGGAGCAGCGATCGCCACTGGCGTAAGGATGCAACTCACGAGCAGCAATAACCCCGCCACTAACCAATTCATGTAGTGAGAACAGGCTGTGAGCCAGGGCTGAAATGGCCGGACGAGGTAAGACATAGGTCGTGATCGAGCTGATTGCAATAATCAGATTACCAGATCACCAAACTCCCAGGCAGGCCCGTTAACTCAGGGTTTCCGAGATATAGTCGGCGGTGGCTTCCACGAGGGCGATCGCATTTTCATAGACCATGCGGGTTGGCCCCAATACGCCCACACTACCAACGGGAGTGGCACCTTTTAAATAAGTCGAAGAAATTAAGGTGCAACTCCGCATCGGTTCCAGTGGATTTTCGGAGCCAATTCGCACCGTGACCCGTTTCCCAGATGGAGGGGGTTCTACCTGGTCAAAGATCAGTGGCAGCAGTTGATGTTGCTCCTCTTCCAGCAGGTGAATAATGGTTTGTACCTGGTGTAGTTCGGAGAATTCTGGTTGGCGTAGAACTTCGGCTAACCCGCTGATCATAAGCTGGGTCGGTGCGGCAGTCTGGGAACGACGGCAGAGTTCGGTACGAACTTCCCGCAGGAAATCGGCATAGCGGGCAAATTCCCGATCCAGTTCGCTCCAGTCGAGGCTGGCCAGGTCAGCGATCGCCCGTCCCCGTAACTGGTCATTCAGAAAATTCGACAAAATTTGGAGTTCCCGTTCCAGCAGTTCGGCATCAGGGGTGGTGCCATCCAACGGTAGGGGTAAGTCCATTAGGGTCGATCGCGTTTCGTAGGAATCGGTCACGCAGATTAACATCACCCGTGCAGCGTCGATTGGTACCAGTTGCACATGGCGCAGGGAGGTCGTATTGGTCAATGGCATCGTTACCAGCGTCACATAGCCACTCACCGTTGCCAGAATTTGTGCCGCCCCCCGCAGCAATGCTTCCAGGCTCCAGTCCTCCCGATTGAGGCGATCGCTAAACAACTGTTCAACCTGGATGGTTAAATCGTTAGCTGGCGTAATTAACTGATCCACATAGATCCGGTAGCCAGAGTCCGAGGGTACCCGCCCGGCAGAGGTATGGGGTTGATAGAGTAGACCACTTTTCTCCAGCATCGACATGGCATTACGAATAGTTGCCGAGCTGACACTAAGATTATATTCTTTCACCAAAGCTTCTGAACCAACGGGTTCGGCAGTGGCAATGTAGTGTCGTACCGTTGCCCAAAGTACCTGCTGTTGCCGGTTTGTAAGATTGACTTGATGCGGCATTGATTAAATGTTGAATAAACTAAATTTTGACTACTAAAACAGCGATCAGAACAGGTGCCCCATTGGCGCGATCGCTTTAGGTGTTTATAAATTTGCCCTGAATCTATATTTCTGCGCCAACTATGTGAACTAACATAGCAGATGCTTAATTTTCTCCTCCCATGCCTCCAGGAGAAGTAACAGATGTAACTAAAGTAGCAGATCTGTTGCCGGGAGGAGGGGCCAGACGGTAGATGATAAATAGCCCGTCCGGTTCCTCACATCTAGTATCGTGGCACGGTTGGGTCGACTACTACGGAGTAAGCATCTATACCACCAACGACGTTTCTAACCTGGGTAAAGCCTTGCCCCATTAACCACTGGCACATCTGTGCCGATCGCATGCCATGATGGCACAGAACCACAATTTCCTTTTGGGCATCCAGTCGTTGGTGAATGTCACCCGACCAGTCCGCAAACTCGCTTAGGGGGAAGTTTTCAAACAGTTCCAAACTTGCCAGGTCAACCTCCTGTGGTTCGCGGACATCCACAAATTGCACCGTGTCAGTTGGTGCCTGTAAGAGATTGGCTAACTCTTCAACGCTAATCTGGGGGATAGATTGACTAAATTGAGCCGTCATAAAACGTTACCCGTGTCGCTAATTCTTTGAGAATATATCGCCTTTTGCGAATTTTTCTGATTTGGAATTTAAAATCTAACATCGAGACGGCGATCGCCCATTGGGGAGTATTACCATGACCTGCGAATTTTCTAAGCCATTTCGGATCCTCAGTCTTGATGGTGGAGGTATCCGTGGTGTGATTTCGGCCCGCATTTTGCAGGAAGTAGAACGGCAGGTCTGGGAACTGAAGCAACAACGGTTGGATGAATACTTTGACCTCATTGCTGGGACTTCTACCGGCTCTATTTTGGCGGCCGGGATTGCTCTGAAAAAACCGACCAGTGACCTGCTAGATCTGTATCAACAATGGGGGATGAAAATTTTTCCCTATCAAGGTTTCTTCTCCCCGAAGCGGCTCTGGTGGCGGTTAAACCAGGGGCGTGGTGCGGCTAAATTCTCGAATGAAGGGTTACAGGAGGCGCTCAAAACCTGTTTGCGTGTGGATGGTCAGGATGTGCCGATTAAGGCGATCGGTACTGAAACGCCTGTGCCCCATGCCCGAAAGCCAACAGTATTGATTGCTGCCTATGACATGCTCTATCGCAACACGACGTTTTTTACCAATTCCCATCCGGCGTCCTATGCCAATCCCCCCGCAGATGCCCCGCCAACGTTCGGGCAACGGTGGTTTGACGATACGCCCATCTGGAAAATTTGTGTCAGTTCTGCTTCCGCACCCACCTTCTTTCCGGCGTTTGAACTGAAAGATGAACTGCAGAATGATTCCTGGCGGTTTCCCCATGTGGATGGTGGGGTCGCAGCCAATAATCCTGCCCTCTGTGCCATCAGTCATGTCATGAATCAAAAACTCAGTAAGTTTGAAGATATCGCGGTGTTATCAGTGGGTACGGGCGAAACAACAGAGCCATTTAGTTTTAAGGAAATTTCTGACTGGGGCGTGTTGGGCTGGTTGGAACGAATTGTGCCTGTGTTCATGGCAGGTCAATCGGATGTTACCAGTCGGGTCTGTGAGCAATTGATGGGCGGTTTGGAACGGCAACGTTACCTGCGGCTCCAGTTTGAGTTGAATGAGAAGTTTGAAAAGACGAAATCCTATGACCCACTTTCTCCCTATCAGTTATTGAAGAAAGATCAACGGGTGAATGAATTTACCGGCAAACGGGTCAGTGAAGCGATGGATGACGCGCGCCCAGAGGCGATCGCCCAACTCATTGAAACGGCGGCGGCCTTTTTGGACAAAGGCTGCTGCTACCGTAGTAGAAATAGTCCCGGTATCCCGGTGAAGGAAGCCATTAAAAATTTTATCCTGGCGAATTGACGGTAGGTTAATGGCTTCTGGCGTGGTGCTGGAAGACTAACGCCAGAACGCCCAAAAACAATAGCCCCATGACTCCTGCCAGGGGATTGCGGTCAATGCCAGTAACCCAGGTCGGTACCTGGTTCGTATAGGTGACCAGATGCCCAACATTAATGACGTAGTAGCCACCAACGAGGCCCGCATGTAGCCCCATGGGCAAGGCTAACCGACCGTTTGGGCCAGTTTTATCGGGGTGTCCGATGGTGAGCAAGGTGAGAGGTTCTTGGCCGCGATCGCGACTACCCCATTTTGCCCACACCAGGATGAGGCCCAGGACGACCAGTGCTGGAAACTGCGACCTGAAACCGTGAACAGCGGCAAAAATGAGCGCATTTGCGCCGAGTGCGATGGGACGGCGATAGTCTCGCTGTAATTCGTCCAGTAGCCAACCCCGGAAGAGTAATTCCTCGGCAAAGCCAATGCCTAATGAGATGGCGATCGCTTCCCCCACTAACTGCAGGATGGGAACAGTTGTTGGTTGCCAAACGAGCCAGCCCAGTAATGCCTGAACCAGAAAGAGGGCAACCAAACTGCTGCCACCAATCGCTAGACCCGTCAATAATTCCCTGCCACTGCGGCGGGAGAACTCCAACCCATAGCGGGCGAGAATTCGGGGTTGTTGGTAAACATAGCGTCCCCACCAGCGAACCAGCAGAATAAATTCGATATAAAGCAGTGGCAGTGTGATCAGATTGAACGTATTGCTAAAACTCGCGGGTGACAACGGTAAGTTTCTGAGAACCAAATACACTAAACCGGCCAGTGGGAGCCAGAAAACGAATAAAATCAGCAAAAGCAAAACAATCCTGACAGGAGCGATCTGCTTCGCGACCCTATCAGCGTAGAAAGAGACCCGTCGATGGTTATTCGTCTGGCTCAATGGTACTGCTTAGACCGTGACTCTTAAGGGTTTCAGAGTAAAATTCTGCATGTTCCTGGGCACAGGTAATAACCAGGGCTAGACCGTTCGTATGTGCCTCCATCATGATATCCACTGCCTGAGGCTGAGTCAGACTGGGTACTGTTTTGAGCAACACTTGCACGACATACTCCATTGAATTGTAGTCGTCGTTGTGCAATAGCACGCGATAACGGGGGGCAAGTTTGCGGACAGTTGAACGCTGTTCAAGGGTTTCGACAGACACTGGGCTATCCTCTCCGTGAACGATTTACACGCTTGATCATCTACACATTAAGCAATCTCTGTAAGGCCAGTCTGGCAAGACTACGACAACACTGCTGTTGAACACTTCGGTTAACTTAGCCATGCTTGTCAACCTACGTTGCCTATGTCTGAATGCAACATCTGAATGCGACAAATGAGGTGCAAGTGTATTGAGCGCAGCATCTATTTACATTGCTTAATCTCCGTTATAGCATTCAACCATAAATCCAGGTAACATCTGTCCTAGATTCTGGCGCTATTTTTTCTGCGTGATATAAAAATCTGGGCTGGTGCTGATGGATTGAGTAAATCTGTCAAAATAAATCCGCAACATGTCCGCGCGGGTTTAGCTGGCCACTTGGCAACTGGCAATGGATTTGACCCAAAACCTGCCCCTCCCAAGTATCTAACTCATTTAATTCCCCTGCCTCTAGGCAGCGAACGTTGAGTTTGCTAAGGCTGATCCCCGCAAAATAACGGTAGTAGAGAGCCATTTCGCCCTTTAGAATTGAGAGGAGTTGTTTGCGTTTATCCTATGGGGTTCACCGCACGGCAGGAAAATTTCATTCAGCAACATCCGGTATTTCAACCGTATCAGATCGTTTGTTTGGAACACGCCCCTCACCGGTTGTATGCAGAGGTTGTTCAATTGGCGGAACGACGGCCTGTGTGCTGGGTGCGACCGCTGATGTTAGTTGAAGAACCGCCTGAGCCGATCCTTGTTTCAAATGCTTCTATATCCGTGACGGACTGTTGTGAATCAGACAGCCAGCAGTTGCAGGATAACCAATGGTGCTACTATGACCTGCGCGATGGTTCTGACCTGTTGCTGCCACCCGTCCTCTTTCGCTTGGCTCTTGATACCGAAGTACTACCTTTGCTGTCGTTACTTTATGCCGCCGATACCAATACAGCGACCATGCCTGGCAAGCACAGGGGCGATAAAAAATTTAGTCAATTTCTCCAGCAGGTTTGTCGGGCTTATCCGGAGGCATTCTAACCAGAGCCTACGTATAAACGCCGCTCGTATGAGTGCTGTTCTCTAGCGAAGGAAAAATAGTTGAATGAACGCGTCAACCCCTTCTATAGCCATGCATCACGGTAATGCTATAGGGGGTAGCGGCGATTGGCCGGATCGTAAAAATGATCGCCGAAACAAAATTGATTGGCCTAGCGGTTGGGGACAAGCTGAATCCGACCGGCATCCATCTCATCCATTAATAGCTCTAATGCCTCGAAATCAACGTCGGAGATGTGGCCCAGGCGAGTTAACTCATAGTTGATTTCATTTTCGATGTCGGGAGTCAACTTTTTAATGTGGAGGGCCTTTTCGACTAATTGGCGGATAATTGCTGAGTTTTTCATTGTTAGTGCAGGAACTCTGCATATGATTTTCTGGTGTTTGTTTATTTAAGGGAGTGATCCAGGCAGAAGTAAGAGGGTGATCTGGGTCACCGAAGGTGTGAATAATATTGCAGTTTTTCCGAGGAATGGGAATTGCGCCTTAGAAAAATTAGCATTCTGGAAATTACTTAATATTTAGATAAGCTAACTTCCAAGCATCGTACACCCCCCGCAAGGAGGGTTGTAGATTTAGCTTAAATGAACAGTACATTCCAGAATCAAGCGCTGGTTCTCGACTGAATAGGGCTGAATGCTGAGAGCTTGTTGAAATGCTTGTCTGGCATCGTCGTAATTCTCTAGTGCCATATGACACAGCCCTAAACCATGCCATGCCCCAAAATGGCAGGGAGTTAATTGGATAACTGTTTCACAGTCAGCGATCGCTGCGTGATAGTTTCCCTGAATGTAGTAGAGTACGGCGCGTCGATTCCAGGCTTCGGCAAAATCGGGTTGATGTTTGACTACGTCTGTTAGGAGCGACTCTGCCCCTGCCAGATCATACCGATCCAGCAATAGTTGGGCCTGCCGGAGCAACTCAAACCCCATAACGCCCTTTTGTTCAAACCAGAGCCGCCAGAGTTCCTGGGTCGCTCGCTCGCGGATCGATTCATCGGCCTGTTTCAAATCTTCCAGTAGCGAAGCCATTAACGACTCGTTCATCAACCGTACTCACTGATATATCAACAATTTGGGAACGTGAAAAATGGCAATGGGAACATTGGCGCATGTGCCAGAGCAGTCAAGTAACTTAAATTTATGGTAATTAGAGTTTTTGAAGAGAAAAACTCCTGTTATGGGGATGTTGAAATAGCGAAATGCTGGTTGAAGCGATAAGTGTGTTCAGTAAGTGTGTTCAGGTTTTTGGGTTTGCCACTCAGCTAAATTTTTTTGGGCAAAAAGCGATCGCTTCACAGACGATACCACCTGACTTCGTTTAACCTCATAAAAAGGGACTTCTGCTGCCCTTCAGTATCGCGATGCGCAACGACTCTATGCAACTGACCTCGGAAACAAAACTGGTTACTGCCTCGGTGGCAACGGAAACGGTCACTTTGGATGTGACGGGTATGCGTTGTGCGGGCTGTGTGAAAGCGGTTGAAAAACAACTCACCCAACAACCTGGAGTCCTCGTCGCCTGTGTGAATTTGGTGACAGAAGTAGCAGTTGTAGAGTGTACGGCAGGTGCGGTCAATCCTGCCTTACTGGCGCAGTCTCTCACGGAGACAGGCTTTCCCAGTCAACCCCGCTATCCGGAGGGGGTTGATCCGGGCAATGAGTTGATTGATCTGGTTGAACAGCGGCGGTTAGAGTCACGGCGACAATTGCAACAACTGGCGATCGCGACACTGCTGCTTTTCCTGTCGGCATTGGGGCATTTGGAGCAGTTGACCCACTTGACCCTTCCTGGCCTCACTAATATCTGGTTACACTGTGGGCTGGCGACCATTGCTCTGGCCGGGCCGGGGCGATCCATGCTGGTCGATGGCTGGCAGGGGATACGCCGTAATGCTCCCAACATGAATACCCTCGTTAGTCTGGGTACTCTGACTGCCTATACAACCAGCTTGATTGCACTCCTATTCCCCCAGTTGGGGTGGGAATGTTTCTTCGATGAACCGGTCATGCTCGTTGGGTTTATTCTGCTGGGGCGGACGTTGGAACAGCAAGCCCGCAACCGGGCAGCATCAGCCTTTCAGTCCTTGATTGAGCTACAGCCGAAAGTTGCCCGTCTCATTCCAGTCGGTGAATCGGCGGCAAGCAGTCAGGAACCGGGAACAACGACTGTCTCGACGCCAGATCGCAACGGCAAGAATTTCCAGGCCCAGGATTTTATCGAGATCCCGGCTGACCGTGTGCGTTTAGGGGAATGGCTACAGGTATTGCCTGGCGATCAGATCCCCGTTGATGGAGAAGTCGTTTTGGGGCAAACGACCGTTGATGAGTCGATGTTAACGGGTGAATCTTTGCCGGTGATCAAGCAACCGGGTGATTTAGTTGCTGCTGGTACCATCAACCAGTCCGGTGCGATCGCCCTGCGGACAACCCGCACGGGCAAAGATACAACACTGGCGCAGATCATTACCCTGGTTGAAGCGGCCCAAACCCGGAAGGCTCCGATCCAACATCTGGCTGATGTTGTGGCAGGCTATTTTACCTATGGGGTCATGGCGATTGCGGCCGTTACATTCTGTTTCTGGTACTTCGCTGGTACCCATTTGTGGCCAGATGTTTTAACTCACCATGGCTCGATGGGGATGGCGGATGGGCTCTTGCTGTCTCACCATGTGCTGTCCCACCAACCGGTCTCCTATACGCCGTTGTTACTCAGTCTCAAGCTGGCGATCGCTGTGCTGGTCGTCGCTTGCCCCTGTGCATTAGGGTTGGCTACCCCCACGGCAATTCTGGTTGGGTCTGGTATTGGCGCAGAACGGGGTTTGCTCATTCGGGGTGGGGACGTGCTGGAACGCATTCACCATTTGGATACCATCGTGCTGGATAAAACGGGCACTTTAACTACAGGTAAACCGGTGGTGACAGCCTGTGTACCCATTGACCCGGCCACCTTTACCTCCTCCCATCTCCTGCAACTGGCGGCGAGTGTGGAAGTGGGTACCCAGCATCCCCTGGCGATCGCCCTGCGGCAAAAGGCTGAACAGGAGAATGTATCGCTCCTATCGGCCCAGGGGTTTATTACCGAACCGGGTGCGGGTGTCATCGCTATGGTCGCTGACAGCGACCACCAGCCTGATCCCCAGGTACGAGTGATTTTGGGTAATGCTACCTGGTTGCAACAGCATGGGATCGCGATCCCAGCCTCTGCAATTGAGCAGGCTGAAACATTTGCGGCAGCTGGCCAGACGGTCATTTTTATGGGGGTTGATGCGGCGCTGGTTGGCCTGATTGCCGCTGCTGATACCCTGCGGGCTGATGCGGTGTCAACCATTCAGGCATTACATCAAATGGGGTTAAAGGTTCATTTATTGACGGGCGATCGCAAAGAGGTGGCTCAGTCGATTGCACAGGCGTTGCACATACCACCAGCCCAGGTGTTGGCAGAAGTGCCGCCTGCCGGTAAAGCGGCGATGATTACCCACTTACAAGCCCAGGGTGCGAAGGTTGCGATGGTTGGTGACGGTATTAATGATGCGCCGGCCCTGGCTCAGGCTGATGTGGGTATTGCGCTCCATTCGGGAACCGATGTGGCGGTTGAAACGGCAGGCATTATTCTGATGCGCGATCGCCTGCAAGATACTGTTGCCGCCATTCGTCTCAGCCGTGCTACATTCAATAAAATTCGCCAAAACCTATTTTGGGCCTTTGCTTATAATATCCTGGGGATTCCGCTGGCGGCAGGTGTCCTATTACCCCTGGGGGGAATCTTATTGAGTCCCGCCTCGGCAGGCGCTATGATGGCATTTAGTTCTGTTAGCGTCGTGACTAACTCCCTGTTGTTATACCTTACTGTGGGGCCGTCTCTGAGATTGCCTGTAGAAAAGTCTCCGTAAGGTCGATTCGGTTAAGCCAGGAGCATATCTCCGAACTAAGAGTCTTGGACCGTATGGACCATATTTACTACTCGGTGTTCCCCCATGCCCCTAGAGCCTTACCATAAGCATCTACTAATCATTGAAGATGACAAAGGGCGACGTCAGATTACTTTGGAGCGTCCTCAATATTCCATTGGCCGAGATCAAGAATGTGACATTCGGTTAGTGTCTCTTTTCGTTTCGCGCCACCATGCCACCCTGGTTCAAATTACCGATGGGAATGGCCAATGTGGCTATCGTATTCTTGATGGTACTCCTACCGGGCAGCGAAGCTCTAATGGCATCTTAGTGAATGGGCGGAGGCTTCAATCCCACGAGTTGCAGGATGAAGATGTGGTCGTCTTTGGGCCGCAGGTTCGGTTTACCTACTTTCTCCTCAAGCGTGACCCTGATTCGACTGAGCCCGTTGACGAATTTGACATTACGCTGATCAATCCTCGCACTGCTGGCAAACAGCAAGATAAGTCAGATATTTGTGTTGAGTACATTGACCAACGACCGCTTTCCCCGTCCCATACCTGTAATCTCTGGGGGCGGCGACGGTGGCGATTGCTCAATTTTAAGTGGTTGTCATCTCTGAAACCCGAACATCGGAGTAAGTTACTCCCAGCGCACCATGCCAGTGATAGTTAACACAAACATTGCTAACACGATTACGCCTCGAAGTTAATGGTTCTAGTTTCCTTAGAGGATGTAAAATCAATGGGGCAATGTGAACGACACCAAGATACGTTTGAAAATAAAATTAAGAATAAATTGCTGCTGTCGTTTACTATCTCGGTTTGATTGGCCCGTTGGTACCCTCATACCGTTTGTTTGTATTAGTATGTTTGCACTGGTAAATGTGTGCTTGCAGCCATTGTGAATCATTCCTTCCATGAGGCTGCTGCTTACTGCGCTCCAAACGCTATGATGGCAATGAGTTCGATCAGTCTATTCCCTTGTTTCCTGTTATGTGGTTTCAGTGTGCTGTTTAGTTACCCCCTGGGAATAGTGAGAAGGTGTCACAGGTGTTCCTGTGGCTTGAACAAAATCCTGACTCGGTGGACTATGTTTAAACATAAACTTAGCTTATCGTTTGATTTTCGGCAGCATTATTTGGTTTAACTTGTGTTTTGTTGGCGGTCGAGCCTGCCACTATTTAACTTTGTAGATGATAAATTTCTCTAATCAAGTCTCATCACCTATCCCGTCAATGCCCTCAGAACCTCATCAAAATCATTTATTAATCATCGAAGATGATAAGGGACGTCGTGAATTTATTCTTGACGGGCCTGTATATTCGATTGGGAGAGACCCCAAATGTGATGTTCGCCTTGTCTCTCAGTTCGTTTCCCGCCGCCATGCTACCCTTGTGCAATTGTTAAACGAGGATGGCAGCTATTACTACCGAATCGTTGATGGTAACTTGAAAGGTAAGCCTAGCGCGAACGGCTTGTTGATTAATGGACGGAAGTTGCAGGCGCACGATTTACAAAATGAGGATGAAATTGTGTTTGGCCCTCAAGTTCGTGCCATTTATTATTTGCTGCGGCGCGATGCGGTCATGACCGTGCCACCCGATGAGTTTGACATTACGCTAATCAGCCCGAATATGGTAGGTGACCCGGAAGATTAGTCAGGTTAAAAGGTTTTTGTCATACAGCAAAAAATATGGATAGGAGTTAACCTTTTGGGTGTTAACGGCTTTGTGAGGTATGCCAAACTCTTTAGTTTGGCATACCTCCGCTCTTTTGCGGTTGCGAATAGTCGACAGGAAAAATCTTGGTTGATTAAGGACTGGTTGACAAATCAAGCTATAAAACTTGGTATTTAAACCACCGAATACCTTATTTTTCTAAAAAACGCGCGAGTGAGTTTGGCTAGCACCAATTGAGGACTTCACGGGTAGATCGTCAGGTGATGTCAACTCAGAGCTAATGCAGGACTAGTTGGCAACCGACTCAATTAACTTCCATTGATTATTATTTGCCATTGCCTGATTAATGAGCTCAAACATTTGACGACAATGGTTATTCACCTGGAGGGGTAATTCTTCGTTTTTGATCACAAAGTTCATCCGCACTTCGCGATCGTTGGATACGGTTTTGTCAATTAACACCTCTACCGTTACCAGCTTAGAAAACGTCACCCTACCCGGTGTTTCACGGGCCATCAAATAATCTGCTGTTTCATAGATGATGTCTAGATGGCAGGAGGATAGCGTCTCACCCAAGGAGCGACGAACACCACCTGTCGGGGTTGCAACTGTAAATAAGCAGGTGTAACGAGCCATGATTAAACCTGGAGACGTGACAGCAAGACTTTGCCATAATACCGTGCTTTGTACAGACAAGTAATCACAGACTCGTGTTGCAAGTAGGTGTTCCTTGCTGTGCGAACGGCTAAGTCTATGTTACTGAATGCTGGGCAATACGCTCCTTTTTCATTCTCTCCGGTTCTCTCTTTGCAGCCTCAACGCGATCGCCCTCTACAGAAACTATGGCAGAATCAGGGGCGTTGCTGAAACGGTTTCAGCCAAAGGCACCGGCACGGATGGGAGAGACATGGAACAGACACCGATGGGCCGATTAATCGTGTTTGAAGGAGTGGAAGGAAGTGGTAAAACAACTCAATTGGAGCGATCACGTCAGTGGTTAGAAACTAGTGGCTGGTTATCTCGTTTACGGGCGCAAGGGTGTTTATCAAACTTAATCCTGACCCGTGAGCCGGGGGGAACCGAGTTGGGCACAAAACTGCGGCAGCTGTTGTTGGGCTATGCTGGCGAGGAAGCAATGCAGGATCGAACAGAATTGTTACTGTATGCTGCTGACCGGGCACAGCATGTGGAAGGCTTTCTGCGTCCCCATCTGGCGCAAGGGGCGCTGATTTTGTGCGATCGCTACACGGATTCTACAGTGGCCTACCAGGGCTATGGACGTGGACTGGATTTGTCCCTCATCGACCAACTGAACCAGATTGCGACCAACGGTTTAGAGAGCCATCTGACCCTCTGGCTAGATGTAGATGTGACGATTGGGCTGGCCCGTACCCGGCAACGAGGAGATAGCGATCGCATTGAGCAAGCTGACCTCGCCTTTCACCAACGGGTTCAACAGGGGTTTGCGACCCTTGCCATGACCTATCCTGACCGGATTGTGCGCATTGATGCAACTCCTGCAGAAGCCGAAATTGCCAGCCAGATTCAGGCAGTGCTGAGCGATCGATTCAGTCAATGGTTTGCGGGGTAAGAACGTAACAGGTTGGGGTGGGTGTTTGGTTCGAATGAGCAACGGTTCTATCCCACTGTGGTTCACCACCTGCCTTCCCCTTGTTGAAAGTCCCTTGTTTAAGATGGATAGGTCGCAGACCATTTCTTTGTCTATGGTTCTGTCTGTGTTCCTTTTGGATCTATGTTTCCTTTTGCGCCTTTAGTTGGACAGTCTCAGGCAGTTGCCCTACTCAGCCAAGCGGTGGAGCGGCAACGGATCGCACCGGCCTATTTATTTGCTGGCCCCACCGGGGTAGGGCGTAATTTGGCCGCAACCTGTTTTATCGAACTGTTATTTGGTCACACCTTGTCCTCCGGTCAGGCTCCGTTACTCCGACAGCGCCTTGCGCAACGGAACCATCCTGATTTGCTCTGGGTGGAACCGACCTATCTGCATCAGGGAAAACGATTGACGGTTACCGAAGCCTTAGCGGCAGGGGTAAAGCGGAAGACCCCGGCGGTGATTCGGTTGGAACAGATTCGTGAAATTGCCCAGTTTCTCTCGCGATCGCCCCTGGAAGCGTCCCGGTCAGTGGTTGTCATTGAGGCCGCCGAGACAATGGCCGAGGGGGCGGCGAACGGGTTACTCAAGACCTTGGAAGAACCCGGACAAGCCACATTAATTTTAATTGCGCCAGGTGCCGAATCCCTCTTGCCAACGCTGGTTTCTCGCTGTCAACGGATTCCGTTCTATCGGTTGTCGCCAACTGACATGGCAGACGTGTTACAACGGTGTGGGCATGCCGAAATTCTACAGCAGCTAGCGGTCTTACAACTGGCACAGGGGAGTCCGGGGGCGGCGATCGCCCACTGGCAACAGCTACAAACAATGCCACCCGACCTGATGCCGATCGTCACGCGATTGCCCCAGTCCCCCCGCGAGGCTCTCAGTCTTGCCCGTCAAATTGACCGTCAACTTGAGGTCGAGGGGCAACTCTGGCTGATTGATTACCTGCAACAGATCTGCTGGCAGCATCGTTTGACCAGTGGCGGGGTAGAGATTGACCCAACGCGATCGCCCATCCACCGGTTGGAACAGGCCCGGCAGCAGTTGCTCAGCTACGTTCAACCCCGGTTGGTGTGGGAAGTCACGCTGTTGGGCATGGTGTGATGGGTGCCGGGGTGGTCTTGGGTCTGGTTGAGCTTTTATCATGGGCAAAGTAGTTGCGTGAAGCATGTTGAGATTGTGAGTGCAAATCAGTCCGAGGCGTTAACAGTGGCCTATCGAACGGGGCAGGCCGCCTTTGAGCGGGGTGAATACCGGAAAGCGGTCGTGGCGTTAGAGCAAGCCAGTGCCCTGGTTGACCTGCAATCACGCTTGGGCGGCGAAATTCAAACCTGGTTGGTGACGGCCTATGAAGCGGCTGGCCAACGTTCGGAGGCGCTTGACCTGTGTCGGTCACTCCAACGTCACCCTGACTTGAATACCCGCAAGCAAGGAAAACGCCTACTTTACATTCTGGAAGCGCCGAAGCTGAAAACTAACCCGGAGTGGCTTACCCAAATTCCCGATCTCAGTCGCCTGGCCGATAGTGACATGGGCGATCGCAAGGGTGTAGCAATGGCACCCGGCAAGACAACCCCCCGACCGGAGCAGAAGTCGGGGTTTCAATTGGAACCTATCAGCCAGGGGCAAACCTCTGCCCGTGACAATCGGTTTATCTGGGTCGCACTGGTGGCAACTATACTGCTGCTGGGTAGTCTGATCTGGTTGGCATAGAGGACTGCAACCGGATTCCAGGTACCAGATTCCAGATACAATGGCATCGTGACATGCCCCACCCCTAACTGCGAGAGTGTCCCATGCTCCGTTTTCTATCATCCGTGCCTGGTTACCCTGCCTTGACTCGATTTGCCGTGGGGCTGGTATCTTGGCTGGGGCAGTCTCGGAGTGTCTGGTTGTTTCTGTGTCTGGCAGTGGTGCTGTCGGGTTGTATCCAATACGATCTGGATATTCAATTTGATAACTCTAACCGGGGCCGCATCGTTCAGCACATTCGTCTGGAAGAGCGGTTGAAAAATTTAAGCGGTGATGTTTCCCAGGAATGTCTCGATTTGATTGAGCGTCGCACCCGACGGTTGGGCGGAGAAGTCCAGCGATTACCCCATGATGAATTAGTTCTGACGGTTCCCTTTAGTAGTAGCGCTGACCTGGAATCAAAGTTTAATCACTTCTTTCCACCGCCTGAACCTAATCAATCAAGTTCACCCAATGTGGCTGCGCTGCCAGAAATTGAGTCACATCTGGACGTCACCCGCAGTAATTTACTTCTGGTGGAGCGTAATCACCTGCGGTATAGTTTGGATTTGCGATCGCTCGGTGTCATGTCTGCCAGTGGTGAGTTATTGATCAGTCCCCGTTCCCTGATTAATTTAGAATTTCGTCTGCGTGCGCCCTGGGGAATCCGTAACCTGAGTACGGGGGCCGGTGAAACTAATTTGCGACGTGAGGGCCAGGTGTTGATTTGGCATTTGGTTCCTGGCGAACTGAATCAGATTGAGGCCGTATTCTGGCTCCCCAGTCCTTTAGGTATTGGCACACTTGTCATTGTTGGCCTCATGCTGGTTGGTACATACCTGAAATATCCCCATTGGTTTCGGTTCCAGGCAACTGATCACACCCCACCAGAAGCGAACCTTGGATAATGCCATTTACTTATAGCGTGCCAAACAGTAACCAGATTGGCTGGTTTTGACTTTCTGGTTTTGACTTTATTGCTGTTCGTAGGAACCTTGCTAGAAAATGCACCGTTCACCCATTCTGCAACGCTTACTAATTTTGGGTTTGAGTGCTCCCCTCGTCAGCTTAAACGTCTGGCTACTGTCCCAGGTATTTCGCTACTTTGAGCATTTGATCACCCTGTTGGCGATCGCCGCAATTTTGGCATTTTTGCTCAATTACCCGGTGCAACTGTTTGAACGATTGCGAGTGACGCGGGCGGTTGCCGTATCGATCGTTTTCCTCATTACCTGTGCGGTGCTGATTATTGTGGGCGTTACCCTGCTACCAGTCGTGACCCAACAAACAAGCCAGTTAGTTGAACGAATTCCCACCTGGCTAGAAGCGAGTGGTCAAAATCTGCAAGCCTTTGATAACTGGGCGAAGGAACGGAATTTGCCCCTTGATATTCGCGCATTTAGTGGTCGGATTAATGCCCAGATTGAACGCCAATTGCAACCGCTGGCAGAGCAGGCCGTTGGATTGGCGTTGGGAACGCTGAGCGGCTTAGTCGACAGCTTGCTAGTGCTGGTGCTGGCTTTTTATATGCTGCTCTATGGCCGTCGTCTCTGGCAGGGGATTATTAATCTCTTTCCACCGCAATTGGGAATTCCAATTAGCGAGTCGTTACGGTTAAACTTCCAGAACTTTTTCATTAGTCAGGTCTTGTTAGCTATTTTTGTGGGCATCGTGCTGATTCCCGTCTTTGTCTCCATGCGGGTACCATTTGCCCTGTTGTTTGCTCTGCTCATCGGCGTTTCGGAATTGGTGCCTTTTATTGGGGCGGCTCTGGGGATTGCCTTAGTAAGTTTGCTGATTATGTTGCAGGATTTTGGTTTGGGTATGCAGGTGGCGATCGCTGCCACGGTTTTGCATCAAATCCGCGACAACATTCTGGCACCCCGCATGATGGGAGACTTTACCGGACTCAATCC
>CAZGDE010000015.1:219-4285 GCA_964524315.1 uncultured bacterium | reverse complement strand
TGGTTTTTTAGGGGTTGTGGTTGCCGTCCCCATTGCGGGCACGATCAAAGATACGTTAGATGCATTGCGGGGAGTACGTCACGTCCCCATTGTGACAACGGACATTACGTCGCCAGAGCGATCGCCGCGATATGGTAAGGACTAATAAACAAACCCGGAGTTTTGATGTTAATCCTTGCGGTTGATTGAGGTGCGACGTCAAAAACTCCGAGGTTTAGGGACGGCTGTGTACGGGGACTCTAACGACGGTTAGCGGAGCCACGATAGATGCGATCGGCTTGCTCTGGTGTTAACCAGGGCATTGATAGGTAATCATCTTCTTGATGCGGTGGCTGGCTGGGTTGGCTGGTGGTTCGTTGGGGTGCTGGAGTTGAACTTCTTGGGATGATCACGGGCTTACCCGCACTAATGCCACTGCGACCACCTACCGTCGCCGGAATTTCCTCCATCTGGGGAGGCAGTTCGCAGGCAACGGAAGGGGCACTGGTACTCACAACGCGGCTAGCCGCATAGCCATCATCACCAACAAACTCAAGCTGGGTTTGGGGTGGGATGTAGGAATGGGTGTCGGGATCGTAAGCCAGCACTTCTCCGGTTTCAATGTGATAAACCCAGGCATAGATTTTGAGTTTGCCCTGGTATATGCGGGAATGGATGACTGGATAGGTTTTCAGGTTTTCGATTTGGGTCAGGACGTTTTCGGCGATCGCAATTTCTAGCAGTTCGTCATCGTTGTAACCGCTGTAGTTTTCCTTGATTAACCGGCGCGTTGCTTCAGCATGCCTAAGCCAGTCATAGACCAGAGGCATGTCTTCCTGCAATTTGTTGAGCTTCAACAAACCTTTCATGGCACCACAGTGGGAATGACCGCAGATAATAATTTGTTCAATCCCCAGAGCATGGATGGCATATTCTACGGTGGCCCCTTCCCCACCATTGGCGGCACCATAAGGGGGAATGATGTTACCGGCATTACGAATGACAAACAACTCACCCAGGTCAGTTTGTGTCAGGAGATTGGGGGAAATCCGCGAGTCCGAGCAGGTAATAAATAGTACGCGTGGTTTCTGGCCGTGGGCAAGCTGTTCGAGCAATTCCCAGTGTTTGGAAACGTAATTGGTGCGAAACTCGCGCAAACCCTTGATTAATTCTTTCATTGTCCCAGCCCCTTCGCCGCCAAAAAATTGTTATCTGTCATCCGTTTCTGAGGATTCAACCTGCGACCCCACTGTTTATCGTCTCGTAAACCAGCCTAACCGAAATGGGGGGTGGAAAAAAATTCAGGAAATGCAATGGAACTTATAAGTGATCGTTTAGTTATTGCTATCGATGTGCTCCAGCGCACTTGGCGAATTTCCGCTTAGTTTGGGAATATGCTTGCACCTGTCCTGCTAACCACGTATGCCGAAAACTAAACCTGCTTCCTCAAATAATATTGACCTGACTGACCCCAACTATTACTTCAACCGGGAGTTAAGTTGGCTAGAGTTCAATCGGCGTGTCTTGCATGAAGCCCTCGATCCCCGTACACCGTTATTGGAGCGGATTAAGTTTGCTGCTATTTTTGCCGCCAATTTGGATGAGTTTTTTATGGTACGGGTGGCCGTGCTGAAGCAGCAAGTAGAGGCAGGTGTGAACAAACTGACTCCCGATGGTCGTACAGCCCAGCAACAACTGACAGCCATCAGCGAACAACTGCATCCGATGGTGGTGCAGTTGCAGCAGGTCGTCGAGAACGAGCTAATTCCCCGGCTCCGGCAGGAAGGGG
This sequence comes from uncultured bacterium, assembly GCA_964524315.1. Classification (GTDB taxonomy): domain Bacteria; phylum Cyanobacteriota; class Cyanobacteriia; order Leptolyngbyales; family Leptolyngbyaceae; genus CAZGDE01. Next base: position 2,517 of record CAZGDE010000015.1, on the reverse strand, counting down.
TTTACCTCCTCCAGTATGCTGATCTGACGGACGCGCAACGATTAGTTTTACAACAATATTTTGAAGAGCGAGTTTTCCCAGTCTTGACACCTTTGGCGGTGGATCCGTCCCATCCGTTCCCGCTGATGTCTAACTTAAGTTTAAATTTGGCCGTAGTGGTGCAAGATCCGGTGGGTAAACACGAAGCCTTTGCCCGGGTGAAAGTGCCCCTTGGTATATTGCCCCGGTTTGTATCCATCCCGGCTGAATTGCACTCCCACAATGGGCAACCATGCATTTGGGCGGGTGTGTTACTGGAAGATGTAATTGCCCATAATTTGGAATTTTTGTTTCCGGGCATGCGCATCAAGGAGCATCATGTGTTTCGCGTCACACGGGATGCTGACCTGGAATTGCGGGAAGATGGTGCCGATGACCTGTTGCTGGCAATTCAGCAAGAGTTACGCAAACGTCGTTTTGGTGGATCGGTGGTGCGTTTGCAGGTACCGGCCACCATTTCAGACTTCGTGCGTGAAACGTTGATGCAAGGGATGGGGGTAGCCACCAGTGAAGTTTATGTGATGCAGGGATTGGTGGGTTTAAAAGACCTGTTTTTCTTCACCAGCCTGCCCTTGCCCCATTTACAGGATCCCCTCTGGACGCCCGTTGTTCCACCCCGCTTACAGGCGATCGCCGCCTTTGCCGATAGCGCCTCATTGGATGAAAGCGATCGCCCAACCATTTTTGATGTCATTGCCGCCCAGGATTTGCTGGTTCATCATCCCTACGAATCCTTTACCGCTTCCGTGGAGCATTTCATCACGGCGGCAGCCACCGATCCGAATGTGCTGGCAATCAAAATGACGCTTTACCGAACATCGGGTGATTCTGCCATTGTGAATGGGCTGATCACTGCCGCTGAGAATGGTAAGCAGGTGGCGGCCCTGGTTGAATTAAAAGCCCGTTTCGATGAGGAAAGTAACATTACCTGGGCCAAAACCCTAGAAGAAGCCGGTGTGCATGTGGTGTATGGTGTATTGGGCTTAAAGACTCACACCAAAATTGTGCTGGTCGTGCGGCAGGAAGACAATCAACTGCGGCGTTATGTTCACGTGGGTACGGGAAATTACAATCCTAAAACGGCGAGACTATACACTGACTTGGGTTTGTTTAGCTGTCGCAGTGAATTAGGGGCCGACCTGACCGATCTGTTTAATTACCTGACAGGTGTTTCTAAACAAAAATCCTTCCGGAAACTGTTGGTGGCCCCGGTTACCTTGCGGGATCGCACTCTGGCCTTAATCCAGCGTGAAATTGACCACTGCCAGCACGGCAAATCAGGCCGGATTGTCGCCAAGATGAACTCCCTGGTAGATCCCACCATTATTCGGTGTCTGTACGAAGCATCGCAGGCAGGGGTGGAAATTGACCTGATTGTACGGGGCATTTGTTGCCTCTGTCCCGGTATTGCTGGTGTGAGCGATCGCATTCGGGTGATCAGTATTGTGGGTCGTTACCTGGAACATTCACGTATCTTCTGGTTTTACAACGATGGGCAGCCGGAAACCTTCATCGGGAGTGCAGATTGGATGCCCCGCAATTTGGATCGGCGGGTCGAGGCGATCGCGCCAGTTGATGATTCCGAGATTGCCGCCGAGTTAAAGACCATTCTGGACATCCTGCTGGCGGATAATCGGCAAGCGTGGGAACTGCAAACTGATGGTACCTACCAACAGCGACAACCTCCGGAGGATGGCCCGTTACAAAGTGCTCAGGTAAGTTTGATGGAACGGGCTAAATGCAGGGAAACTTGACGGCGATACTGAATGCCAATTAATGCCAAAAGTCGTAACACTAAAAATTTGAGTGATTCGGCTGGAGTCTTTGTTCCCTTTTCCAGGCAAACTATACTCAGGAACGGTGACTTAAAAAAATTACCTGCGGATTTTTCGCCCACGCACAATCTCTGTTGGGACAGGTTTGATAGACAACCGATGCATCGTCGCTATCTTTCTGGCTAAACCTGCCCTGACAAACCGAATAGTTCCTCACAATAAAATATTTACGTGACGGCCATCTTAACCGGGGGGAAGTGATGTTAATGGATGCCAATCAAGGAATTGTCTATCGCATGACCGCTGCTGCCCTGTCAGGCCCGACCCTCTACCCCTGGGATACAGGGCCGGCGGTGACAGACTTGCAAAAGTTGCTGAATGCCCACGGATTCCACCTGCGGGTGGATGGTGACTTCGGGTATATTACCGAAGCGGCGGTGAAGGAGTTTCAAAGCCAACGTGGGTTGCGAATTGATGGTATTGT
>CAZGDE010000015.1:0-209 GCA_964524315.1 uncultured bacterium | reverse complement strand
ATTGTCGGGCCGAAAACACAAATGGCTTTAAAGACGACCCTGCAACCGGGAACCCGCCTTTTGCATGAAGGCTGTACCGGAGCCGATGTGTGTGAACTGCAGGGGTTACTTTTGGTGAATGGTTATTCCCTCAATCGCAATGGTGTGTTTGACGAGGTAACTAAACAAGCCATTTTAGACTTTCAACAGAAGCATAAACTTAGATGTAC
>CAZGDE010000014.1:22763-35474 GCA_964524315.1 uncultured bacterium | reverse complement strand
CCGCATCCTTTAACGATGCCCTGACTGAACTGGTTCGTCAGGGCGCTCGTCAAATCATTGCTCAAGCGGTCGAAGCAGAGCTGCAAGAGTTTCTTGCTCAATACCAGTCGCTTAAAGATGACCAGGGACGACACGCGATCGTTCGCAACGGATACCTACCAGAGCGAACAATCATGACAGGCGTTGGGGAAGTGGAGATTCAAGTGCCGAAGGTGCGTGACCGCAGTGGCAGTGGCATCAAGTTCAACTCATCGTTGTTGCCTCCGTATCTCAAGCGTTCACAGAGTGTCGAGGAGGTGTTGCCTTGGCTCTATCTCAAAGGAGTCTCCACGGGCGATTTTTCAGAAGCCCTCTCATCGTTGCTAGGGGCACAGGCAAAAGGGCTATCCGCCAGCACGATTAGTCGCCTGAAGGCGCAATGGATTGAAGAGCACAAGCAGTGGCAGAAACGCTCCCTGGTGGGTAAACACTACGTTTATATCTGGGCAGACGGCATTTACTTCAACATCCGCAACGAGGACGACCGCCAGTGCATTCTAGTTGTCATTGGTGTCACTGATGCAGGAACGAAAGAATTGCTAGGACTTGAATCAGGATTTCGCGAGTCAGAACTGAGTTGGAAACCATTACTACTACGCTTGCAAGACCAGGGTCTAACGACTGCGCCAAAGTTAGCCATTGGGGATGGTGCATTAGGGTTTTGGAAGGCGCTAGCGCAAGTATTTCCTACCACTCGTGTGCAACGGTGTTGGGTACATAAAACTGCCAATATACTCAACAATTTGCCTAAAAGCCAGCAACCAAAAGCCAAATCTGCCCTACATGAGATTTATATGGCAGAGACCAAAACTGATGCACAGACCGCATTTGAGCGTTTTATCAAGACTTATGAGGCAAAGTATCCCAAAGCGGTTGAGTGTCTGTCCAAAGATCGTGATGCTCTGTTGGCATTTTATGATTTTCCGGCAGAGCATTGGGTTCATATTCGCACCACTAATCCGATTGAATCAACCTTTGCAACGGTGAGATTGAGAACAGATAAGACACGAGGATGTGTTTCACAAGACAGCATTCTGTCGTTAGTGTTCAAGTTGGTGCAGAGTGCTCAAAAACGTTGGCTTAAAATTCGAGGGTTTAAGCGATTAGGGGAGGTCATTGAAGGAGTGAAGTTTAGAGATGGCATTCGTGCAGATCAACAACCCAGTTCAGAACTCAGTCAGGACGCTGCTTAATTCTTCTTCATACACCAGACTTGCATATATCTCTGTTTGTCGTATTCCGCTTGAACTTGTTCTCTCGCCAGCTTAGCTGCAAGAGTTATTGATGATTCATTCATTTGTTTAAAACTTAAAGGGGTGGGGAGCAGCGGCAATACCCTCCCCAATTCAAGACTCCGTGAAACCCGGTTCCCTCCAGAGCAGCGCTACTTCTCCTTCGCCGTAAGATCGACAGCAAGCAGCTACCCTACCCCATTTGGGTACTGTCAAGCTATGCCTTGCCCCTAGGTTTCGCGCTTAGGTCGCAGTTAGCCAGGATTGCCCCCGCTAACTTTCTTGAATTAAACCTTGATTATTTTCTGAGACGAGGCTGGTTCTGATCAAGAAGAGCTATCAGTTTAGTGTAAGCTTCGTCGAACCTTGCGTCAGAAGGTGCATGTTCCTCTCTGATGCGACGTAAATCAGCCGCAAACTTCTTCAATGCTTCTGAAGGTGCTACAGAAGAAGACTGGCCAGTCATAGCTCCAAACCCCGCTTAACTTCTAGAAGGCTTTGTCTAACGGCTGGAATCTTTAATTCAGCACTATCCGCTGCCTCTAAAATCAAATTTACCATATCAAACGGAGAGTGGGGTTGAGATGTTGCAATACGCAGGTGAAGAGTAGAAATTCGTTTAAATCTATTCTCTACCCATTCAATAACATTTTGTAACTCTTCCAATGGTTCTAAAGGTTCTGTTCCCCTGAACCGCTCTTCAATTTGAAACCGAGCTTCTGTTAATTCGTCTAACAGTTCTAACAGTTCTCTTTCTAAAGACCAAACTTTCTCATTCAACTCTGCTGGCAATTTTGCCATAAAATCAGCTCCAATCTACATTATTGGCTTCCAAACGCCTACAGTAATCAGCCAACGCGTGAACATTAACGTACCGATAGTTAATGCGCCCCGCCCATTCCTGGATTGCTGCTGTTAGTAGAGAGAGATTCATTTCAGCATTAGGCTTAAAATCTGCTCTAAAAGAGGAATCATCCTTAGAAGGCATGAAAACATGGAGGGTCGCTACCCCATCTAAAGCAGAGGCATACACGCCAATTAGATTGTGCTCAGCTTGATAACCCCAACTAGTAGTCCATTCGTCTGTGTGAACAACTAAATATTGGCGATCGCCAATCTCGATCCATTCCCCCAGGAATTCCTTCTGATCCTCAGGAGTTAATCTGTAAAACTCGTAAATGCTATTTGTGTAACTCATTTGATTTCCATTGTTTAGGCCAATGGAGCTATTTAATTTGATACCTCTTTATGAGAGGGGTAAGGTGGTCTCTTGAAGAATCTTAGTCAGTTCCTGTTTGTCGATTCTTCTTTCCACAACTCCAATAACTAGTTCGTACTTCTGAACCTGATCAAGGGTCAGGGTGCGCCCATTCACTCGTAAAAACACATCCATGACTGCAAACGCAGTACGCTTATTACCATCCAAAAATGGATGATTCATAGCTAAATGGAAAAGGTAAGCTGCTGCTTGCTCTTCTACAGTTGGATGAAGTAACTCACCTGCAAAGGTTGCTTGTGGTTGAGCCAATGCAGATTCCAACAACCCTTGATCACGAAGACCAGAGGTCCCCCCAAATTTTTGGATTTGCCGATCGTGAATCCAAAGCACATCGTCCAAAGTGAGAAATTTATTCTGCAAGGCGGCGGTAAACCTCCTCGTTTTCCTCTTCTGATTTCAGATACGCTTCTCTAATGGCTTCTGAATCAGTTTTTAATTGGCGAACAGTTTCAAGCACCTTCACTAAAAGCTCTTCAGGAAGGTCGCCAAGCTCCTCAATAATCAAATCTTTAGTGCTCATAAGCATTTAATCTAACAGTATTGCTATTTTACTGGGGCTTTAAGAGCGCAGGGTAACAGAGAACTTCAGAGAACCCCTGATAAAATACCTTTCGTACCAGATTGGCTCACCTACGCAGAAGGGTTTATGAACAATCTCAAACCCTTTGCCAGATTCTAGTTTCCTTCTCCAATCTGCCCAACTCAAGGCAATCGAACCCGCTTCATCAAAGCCTGCCAGATAAATCTGCATTCTCACAAGTTGCCATTGAGGATGTTGCAGCTCAGGGTGGTCAAAGATCTTGAGAATCTTGTTGCGGTTTCCCTGAGTTTGTGAAACCAGTTCTGCGACCTTCTTTCTGCCCAGGTTAACTTGTCCTCCTGGACAGCCACAGGTTAATGTATGAGCTGTTTTAAGGCAGGAGAGACAGAGAAAAGTTGATTTTGCGTAAGTTGCCCTACTCATTATTTTCTCTCCAATCCTCCATAGCGGCGATCGCCCCATACTCAACGTACTTGCTGAGATCGCAGGCATATTCGCCAGCACAACTGAATGAACCAATCTCCAACACATGAAGAACTTGGTTCTTTGTTTCACAGACGTCCAAGCTCCAGAGTTTTTCTGGATACCAGTTGACCTTTTCCATCACCTCTTCGACGTATGACGTCAGAAATGTGGCAGACTCTTCAACGCGCCGATGCTCTTCGTTATCAAAGAACATGTACTGGCTACCAGTGATGATCTGGTCTTTGTACATGAAAAATCGCCACTCCCGCACAATGGGCTTAGGAGCTGCGACCAAGACTACTGTAGTTGGTTCCGCTGCTAAGTACCTGGTCAATGAGTCTAGGTCCGCATACTTAAACTCAATATCAAACACGCCCGCATGAAATGTTTTCATGGTAGAAACAGGTCTGATGAAGACTGACTCTCCAACTTCCAGGTAGTCAAACACATCCCACTTCTGCCGCACCAATTCTGCCAATGGCATGATCATGTACTTCTGATTCAGCAAGTACTGACCCAGGTAGGTGTAGTAGTTGAGGCAGTTAAGGGCTTTCTCGTCCATGTATGCGCCAGGTGTCCAGGGACAGGTTCTGAGAATCTCGCGCCCCAGGTTCAGCGAACCTCTAAAGAGAACACAATCGTCAGGGGCGAAGTAATTTGTTGTTTTATGCGGGGTGAACTTCAGATAATCAATAACCTTAAGTTGGTGCCCCTGTCGCTGGATCTCGGCAACCAACTCATCATCGCGATCAAAAATGTACTTTTCTAATAACCAGCGCATATCTAGACCTTCTTGTACAAAACAACTTCCCAATAGCCTTGCAAGTGAGCTTGCTTGCAAAGCTCGTAGAAGTAGAAGAAAGGTTTGTATTCCGTACTGGGGATTATCCCCTCATAAAAATCTGCCAAATCAACGTCTAACACATCTGCAGGAGAAATAAAGCAGCGATCATCTTTGATATTTTGATCTTTGTGCTGCTGAGCTTCATCGTAGATGCCTGAATGAATAGGATTATTCATATCCAGCGCGATATGCAGAGTTTTATACGACTCAGTTTCTAAACCAAACTCTGCCAGTTTTCCAGTTAATTGCATTTCAAGGTTTAAGCACTAATTCTGCAACAATTGCAGAGTGATCAGATACGTACCACCCTTCGGGTGTCCGCGTCGTTGACAAGTAACATTCCAGTACTTGCATTCTTTGGGGATCGTAGAAAATGTAATCCAAAGTCCCTTTCCAGCTTTGCCCCAGCACCTTCTTTAACCGCTGTTTCCAGGTAAAAGCTACTCGACTAGAATCGCAAGTAGCTTCGGGCTCACACCCATGTACAGCTTCATGAGCAGAGGCATAGTCCCGCTTAATGAAGACCACAGATGCATGGTTAGGTTCCTCATTAAAATCTCCGGCTAAAACTCTGATGGAATCGCTGTAAGCCCCCTCTAACCACTTTAATGTTTGAGAGACGTGAGCATACCGTATGGGGCTTTCCCCTGGGTGCCAAAAGTAATGTCCATTGCAGATAACGATTGACCGCTGCTGTAATTCAATTTCAACGGCATTGCAGACACGCCCTTGTTCTTCTAAGAAGAATGCCTGTTCAGAAACAAAAGGGTGGCGACTCAAGGTAGAAATTCCATGAATCACGCCATGCTTACCAGCTTGTGTACGAAAGTTGGTGTAAATGTATGGCATCCCTAATTGATCAGCTAACCATTTGACAGTACCCTCATCCACAATCTCTTGAAGACAGATGATGTCTAGCTGTTCCACCTTCAACTGTTTAACAATTGGGTCTTTTCGAGCAGACCAGGTCTTTTGATCAAAATTAATATTGTATGTAGCTATTTTCATAGTTTTGCTTTGTTAAAGGGGCATGCCCCTCCCTTTGTACCGTTAGAATCCAGGGGTAGGAGGGGCCGGTATATACCTGGCTTGCATCCAACACTTCTTTGCCTTTGAGCGATCGCTGCCTAAGGCAACTTCGCAGGAGAGTTTAAGGTATATAACTCACAACCAATGAAGCAGGCAGGATTTGAACCTGCACAGCACGGGAAGCCCTTTCCCTGACCTTACCGAAGTAAAGCTGAGGTGCTGATCTCCTCAGTGCGTTTTCCATTTCGCCACTGCTTCCCATCAATTCTGCCCCATTGTTAAAACGATGTCATCATAAGCTTGACAAACCAAGCTGCCCCAGCCATTAAATCAGGTTCTTGGGTGTGTTGATTAGTTAGCATGTCTACTTTAAATAAGCGAAAGGGGCACTTGACACCCCTTCCAAAATCAGATCAATTAAGAATCAGCTGATTTCCAGTCGATCTCAGCCACAGACTCATACTGCCGTGCGCATCTTCCAGCTTCTTGCAGGTTGGTCACTAATGCGCCAACAGCCGCTGACAAAGTTGGATAACACTTGTAGTTATAGTCCAGAGCTGGCAAAGCTACAGTCCAGCCGTTACCCCAGATAAATGAGATCTGTAAGCCTTTACGTTTAGCGTAATAGGCTTGGTTGCCTGAATTGGAGAATTCAATCTCCTTAGCAGGGCAGTTGAAAAACCTGATAACGCGATCAGCAAACTCTTCTTTAGTTACCTTAGGAACGATCGATTGATTATTGTCCATTCAGATTGATTCTCGATTTACTTGTTTCATTAAGCAGGGGGCGTAAAAGCGCATTTGCAGCTAATAGCTGGGGAGCTTTATCTGGATGGAAGGATGCCCCATTGAGCAGCTCTCCTGCCGTTAAATACAACTCTCTAGCTAATCTCTGGGCTTCCCGTACCTTGGCAGACGCCTGCTCTATTTCTGTCGTTTGAGGAACAATGTATTCGGTGTAATCCAGAGTGTAGCCAACAAATTTAGCGCGACGATTACCTGACATCCTTTTAGAAACAGCCTGGATCTTAAACCCATTAATGCTGTACTTGCGGGTCTTCGCTTCCTGTACCTGACCGTTATCCAAGTAGCTCAGAGTCACAAAGGAATCAACCACACTTGCAACAGTAAGGTCCAGCCAATAGCTGGTGTACCGTTCAAAACCATTCCAGTACTCTGGTAGAAAAGCTACTTCAGATACGATCGCAACCTTGTCCCCAACCTTAAATCGGGGTTTGGCTTTGAGATCTTGATACAGCGCGATCGCCTCTGTAACCGAGATAGGCTCGTACTCTGAATCAAACTCCTCCAACTCAATGAGAAGGCTATCCGCCTGTACTGTGATGTCTAAATCATCAGGCAAAAGTAACTTTCCAGTTAGCTCACATGTTTGGTCTTCAAACATCTCGTACCAGTGGGCATCCCCATCCAGGCAGCAGCCCTTGGGAAATCCAAGTTGAATAAATTCGTTGAAATCTTTAACTGTGATGTTCACTGTTTTCCACAATCTCCTGCGCCGCTTGAAGAATGTCAGCAGCACTCAGGTTTAAATACGCATCAATTTCTTCGTCAGTCCAAATGGAATCTCCTAGTTTCAGATCTCCTCTGAACTGCTTGACTAGCTGCAGCCCAACCATGACGGTTTTGTTGAGACGTTCGCCCCACCGATTCTCGAAAGAATCTGGATTATTAGACATGAATTTTATTCTCTACTTTAATTAAAGCCATCATCTTTTCATGGGCTGATGGAGCCTCGATATGAAAGAAGGTTTCCCTGTACAAGTACACTATCAAATCTTTGAATTCAGGGTGAGCTGAACTTCGCAGCATCAGGTTTGCCAAGTGAGTGAACTCTGCACCGCTCTCTTTAGCTTGCAGGAGTAAGTCACACAACTCTCTGTGATTGTAGTCGAACAGAAGGTTGCTGACCTTAGACCCAGGACACCTTAAGGAAAACCTCACTTCACCTTTTCGCAATGCGTCAGCCAGCAGGTTTTTGATCATCAGCCTGTGAGACGTGATTGCGATGTGAACCGAACAAACTAAATGATCGGCTCTTAAACCTATGTCATCCCAGTTTGTATGAGCTACTACTCTAACAATATCTGCGATCGCATCATTTAAGGGTCTCCCATCGGTATTCATTTCACCCGCTTTCCGTACACAGCTAATGCTTCCTCAAGCGCCTTCTTGTAATTAGATCTAACTACTTCCATTTCAGAATGACGCGCGTTCTCCAACTCAGTCAACCGCTTCCCTAAGGCTTTACCTTCTTTCAGAGGCAGGATGAACCAGGGGACAAACTGATACGCGCTGTATTCGTTGACGCTTACGCTGCCACTCTCAAATTTGCGCTTGATTACGCCCCAACGCAAGTAAGGATACTGGTCATACTCCCAGAAGGCCATCTCCCCTATCCCCTCTTCAGGCAGGGTAATGGTAAAAGTTTCTTTCCAGCCATTATGGGCAAAGAAGCCCTCGCACTTGGCAGTAGCCCCAGTCTGAGAGCAGAACTCTACCACCTGTTTCTTAACAGCCTCCAACGTACCGTTGATATCTTCTTCAATCGTGAATTCAAGAGTAGTCTTTGAAGAAGTTACTTTAATCCCTCTCGATTGAAGAAGATTAATTAAACCTAATGCGTTCATACTAACTGAACCTTACTTCCTGATTGTTTTTTGCGGCTACCTGGAATACCTCTGCAAACTTCTGCATTTTGGGATACCAGCAGCTAGCACTCAATTGATCAACGCACTGTTGAATGATTGGAGCTGACACCTTTACCAATCCTGCACTAATAGAGTCTACATCGCTGTACAGAACGTGCAGAATCAAGTAGACCCGCACCAACACGAATAGCTCAGATGGGAGTGTGTGAAGCTGCTTAGAGAGCAGATCATTCAGTTCAACCCAAGTGCAATCATCAGCGTTATTACCAACTAGTGCTGCCAAATCCTCTCTGCTTAAGAGAACGTAGAGAGCTCCACCCTCGCTAGGAGGACACCCTTTCATAGGGGACACCCAGCCAAGTACCCGATTACTGCCAGGTGACTTGGTCAAGCCATACCCTGCGAACAACAGAGCCAGGGCAGTGTGAAGGGAGCCATTGGTGCCCAGACTAGCGTAAGCTGATTGATTACCGCTAGTGTAAACTGAATTCGACATTGTATTTAACTTAATAGTGAGTTGGAGTGAGTATCTAGCACTCACTCCAGTTAGTTATTTCGGTTTGTAGCTAAGTTCCAATGCCTTAGCTAGAACAGCATCATCAACATCAAAGATGTCGGCTCCCAGAGGGAGAGCAATGCTGATGATTTGCCCAACTTTAAGGAAGGGGCGTTCTCGCTTAAGAGCTGCGATCGCTTTCAGAATGCGGTCTAGATCTTCACTCATAATCCCTTACTGCGATGCAGACCGGGAAGCGAGGAATACCTCCGTCCGTCAAATTTTGATAACGAACAGTGATTTGCTTGCCGATCAGAGACTTGCGATCGCGCCACAGTTGTTGGCGATACTCTGATGTACCTCTGGGACGTACATTGAAGTTGGCCTTTTGCTCTGTCCTGGCGACAAAGATGGCGTGACCCACTTCCTTCGCAGTACCTTCCACCACATCAAAGATCTCAAACTCTTCATCGACAAAGTCTTTGAGCTTGAGTAGATCATCAGAACGGTGATTGGGCAGGTACATACCGTAACTGGTTCGTACCATCGTCCCTTCGTAGCCCTGTTCGATAAACTCAGCATGACGGGCTTCAATGTCGCTAGCCAGAGTTTGATGAGTGGGGACCAGCTTAACGCGAGGGTTATCTACCCTATCCAGCATTCCAGCCAGCATTGCATAGCGTTCGCTGAAATCCAGAGTTGTGTCCAGAATGTCATAGATGTGATATTCCAGCAGGGGTGAAAGCTCTGGATCGAATTTCTTGATCGCAGACACCGTTTGCTGGAATGTGTACCCCATTGGCAAGATTAGCTCGCCGTCAAAAGTAACTTCTGATCCCAGCCCCAGATCCAAATGCTGGACAACCTGAGGAAGGTAAATCTTACCCTTGCGTGACCAAAAGCCCACATCAGCACGATGAAGCGCTCTCGTTCCGTCCAGTTTAGGCTGGACATACACAGGGTACTGCTTGATCTTTTTCTGACGCTTTTTGAATTCCTGCGCCAACATTGGCAGCAATAACTCAGAAGCTGCTTCACCAGGTAGAACGTAACCCTTATCCTTCTGCTTTAATACCTCAGATTCCAGCTGCTTGATAGCCTGGTCTTCAGGGGTTGTTTCGTTAGACCGCCCAATGTTCTTGCCCAGGACTATCTCAGGTGCGCTGAGCTGATGAATAGACTCACCACCGCCTTTGATGGATTGCCAGTACTCAGTCTGCAGGTAGACCCGACCATCCTGAACAAACGCGATCTTTTTCCAGTACTTGGTTTCACCCTTTTTAGAAGCTGCTTCAAGTACTGGAGACTCTTTGATGATTTGCATATTCAGTTGTTATTTGATTGTTAAGAAATTGCTCGAAAGTCCGCCGCAGAAATCCAAACTTTAGGTTCAGTGGTTTTTTGAGCCATGTTTAATAAAGTTGTGGCGATCTGCTCCTGTTTCCCGTAATACATGTCGTACATGGGGTAGTGAGGCTCTTTCAGCAAAATAGCCTTCATTTCATCAATCGTGAGGAGCTTAAAGCGGAGAGCTTTTCTCCAGCTATTAGCTCTTTGTAGATGTTCTTCTAAGTGTTGACGCTCTTCGTCGAGCCTAGCTTGGCGGATTTCTGCAATAGTGTTTTGACACATCTCGATCACTGCAGATGTGCAGATATACGTACCAGATTCTCTGTGCATGATTAAAACCAGTCGTCAGCCTCCAGAACAACTGGAGGGGTATATTTTTGTATTCCGAATGTGCGTTCGACAAGCGCGATCGCTTGCCTCTTTGCCTCTTCTACTGCACTTCCTTTTGTGACCAGAGAGGTGAAAACGCGATAGTAGACATCGTGCATTGGTTGGCGAGACTCATAAAACTTCTCAGCTAACCATTGCTCAAGGTTTTCTTGATTGCTTGTCTCGTTTGGTTCGCTCACGATTGAAGTTCCAGTACCAACAAAAGCTAAAAAGCCATAATCCGAATACATGATACTGAATACCATCATAAAAGATGCTCTCATATCCCCAAAAGGGGGAGCCTGGGTATCCGAACTTCCAAACTTTAACTTGAGCCGCAAGTTCCAGATTAAGGAACTCGTTATTTTTATTTGAGATTGGCAGGCGCACCGTAGAACTCCTTGTATGTTTTTCCCTGAATCAACGCCACATAGAGAGCCCTCAGCAGTTGACCGTTGGAATTTACCAACACATGGGAGTAACGTTCTCGATAACCGTTCAAATCCCCTTTAACAAAGAGAATGAGGAGTTCGACATAATCAACCCAATCTTGTCTAACTTTGAGACTGGGTGAGTTAGTCACTAACGCTTTCTCAAAAGCTTCGACTGCATCATAGGGTTGATCTAGCAGAGCACAAACATGCCCTAAACTAAACCACACCTTTGCAGGCTCAGGGTCCAGCCCATTGTCGTCGTAAGGTGTGCCCTCTCTCCAGATACCTTGATCGGTAGAGTAGGCTCTTAAATAATTAAGGATGGCGATCTTTTGCTCTTCCAAAGAAGGTAGCGATCGCCATCCTTGTTGGGATTCAAAATCCCAAGGACTCATATTTAACATAGGTGAAATTAAAAACAGTGTATTGCCGAGGGAAAGGAAGTTTGCTGTTTTGTTTACAATTTCAAATAAGAAGGAAGCAAACAAGAAGCCCTGGGCAATAGACTGGTTTTAGAGGTGGCTGGGGAAATTAGCATTACTGTTTACTGTGATCCTTGTTAGTTAGAAGGAAGCAACGCAGAAGCCCCAGCCTAAAGGTTTATAGGGAAAGTACTCTCGCTGAGTTTTGGTTATAAGTCAAAGAAGAAGGAAGCGAGAGCGAAGCCCTATTAAAAGGGTAGGGGAAAGTAGGATAACTGAGGTAGGCACTGGCGTGTAGCCAGTAAATTTCTAAAAGAAGGAAGTTATCCAAAAGCCCCGTATTATCGAGGGGAAAGAATCGTCGCTAAATATCTTAAATGGATGTTAGAAGGAAGCGACGAGGAAGCCCCAAAAGCTTGTGAAAAATAGTTAGAGGGGAAATTAATGCTACTGAGTTTTTATCCAAAAAAAGAAGAAGGAAGTAACATCGAAGCCCCACTAACTATTCTACAGCAAATCCTCTAAGGTGCATCTGTCATAGACAATGTCAGCCTCTTCGGGAGTGCTTACCAGTTCTCCCCCACGAGCTTCCAGGTTGAACAGAACCAGCTCACTCATGGTTAAACGCTCATTGCGGAAATCAACGATCCGCTGCAACTGCAATGCTGCATTAGAAGCCATACCATCCACAGTGTTCCTGCTGGGCTCGCCCTTGAGGTAAACATCGCAGATAACGACAGAAGCGGTTTCTAGATCAATCAGCACAGAGTACCAATTACCCTTAACCAGCTCATCTGTGTTTACCTGGACGTTCTCTCTAACCGTTTTGGGGTCAAAGGTTTTGAACGCAGAAGAAGTCTTCTCACGCTCCATCCAGCCGCAGAAACAGGTTTCAAGCTGTTGTCCTGCATACAGGTTGAGCGTAGGCAGAGCATAGCGAATACCCCGCTCTTTAAGCTTGAACAGATCCATGTCGATCGCTTCAAATGCACCCATTGGAGCGGGAGCCGACTGAATGTCGCCAGAGTGTTTAGCTCCAGGAACGCGGGTGCTGTAGTAGCTACAACGATCAACCAGCTTCCATTCAGCATCATAGAAAACAACGCTGAGATCCAGATCAACCCTGTAGCTATCTTCTTTCTCCATCCAGAAAGTAAACAATCTGAAGGTCTTAGTCATATCCAGTGGGATACGAGACCCTCTGGAGTAAAGATTAGTACCCTCACTCATACTTCGGGAGTCAAAAGGAGCCAGCAGGTTATTCAGAGCTGGGGCGGCATAAATTTTCTTACCTGCCCAGGATGACTTCTGGCTCAATTGCTTAACCGCAATCTGCCAAAGCTCTCCATAGAGTGTGCTTCCCATTGTTTTAGTCAAAGCATTGGGATTAGATTCCAACACCTTGATCTTGCCGCTTTTAAGCACTGCTGCCCGTTGGGTCCGCTGATAGTCATTTTCCAAATAAGCTGCCAGTTGTAGCAGCATCTTGGTGGATAACTTGTCAGCCACCATCAAGAAGCTCTCAATGGATTCTGGAGCCAC
>CAZGDE010000014.1:17614-22663 GCA_964524315.1 uncultured bacterium | reverse complement strand
TGGTGGATAACTTGTCAGCCACCATCAAGAAGCTCTCAATGGATTCTGGAGCCACTGCAAGACACTTCCGCAGCATTCTGGCGAACGTACCAGGTTGCTCCATCAACAGAGTTTCAGGTACTTCACCCTTCAACAGAGCTTGTTGCACCTGAGAGTTCCAACCCCTGTAGCGATAATTGCTATCCCGCAAATTAGCCGCAGCCATGTGGACACGAGCATATTGAGGATACTCGCCCACATGGGTGGACTTGAAAACATCCTTCCATAAGCCGCGATACTTCCACAGATTAGCCATGAGGATATCCGCAGGCATGTTATTCAGTCGCATCAGGACAGCCCGACGAGCTGCCTTAGGAAACTTGGGAAACATCTTGACTTGGGGAACCGCAGGCTTAGCACCTCTACCCCTTACAGGCTTAGGCTTTTGCAGAGCGATGTCAGCTCCTACGATCGCGGCAAAGATTCGCAGCAAATCAGTCGGCTGCTTAGCCAGTTTGACTGCCTGGTCGTAGTTCTCCTGTTCCCATAACACCTTGCCACAGAGCGCGATCGTCTCCTTAAAAGTAACTTTTGCCGGATCAAGCCCAAAGGTTTGGATGAAGTCTACCGCCTCTGCCTGCATCCAGACAGGAATGCTGGTGTTGGCGTACAAGAATCCTTCCATGTAGCCTCTATAGGCTTCCTTAGCTTCTACCAGGGGTATTGCCTTGAGCGGATGCCAAACAGTATGGAAATCGCCAGGACGTTGTTCTTGGTCTGCCAGGGCGCTGTCAAACAACTCCTGTACTCTGACCTGATACACAGGATCGGCACTGAACTGAGTCACGTCAAACAACTCAGGTCTAAAATCTGCACCCAGGATATCACCCACGAACCCAAGCAACCGCTTGAAGAAATACTCGCCTTCATCAGGTAGCTTGTCAGGGAACCCCGTATGTAGAGGAACCCATTTGCCGTTATCGCCTTTGATTTCTTTCAGGGTAGCGATCGTCTCTTTCAGGTTATCCAGGACAGAACCATGGATGGCTCCTTCCACTCGATAGCCCAGCTTGGCAAGCTCTCCTTTAATCAGCAATTGCAGCGAAGGAGCGAGTTCCCGCCCTTCAGATACAAGGATATTTACTCTTTTTAGTAAGTAGGTATTTAACATCGTCTTCCGTTGGTAAGTTCTGTATTAGATAAGCCAATGGGGAAGGGGAGATTATAGCTACTGTGTGAGGTTCATTTTTTTCGGAAGGAAGTAGTTAAGAGGTCGCTTGTACTTCAAATGTGATGTCTTGTGCGTGCCGTCGCGAAAAATCCAAATACTTCAGCTGAAATATTAACCGCACGCGCCGCCAGGAGCGATAGCAAGGGGCGATCACCAACCGCTTCTGGATCTCCTTTCCCCTCGTCCCTTTGTTCTTTTTTGGGCCAGTCTAATTTATAGATTTTCTGGGAACGGTTGCCTACCTTCAGGTAACAGGATGAGAGAGAAGGCGATAGAGCGAAGTGGAGTTGCCGATCGTCCTAATTTTGGATTGAGGAATCCTGAAAAGTGACTGATTCGGAGAGGCTTGAGTGTGGGTGATCGACGACACCGTGACCGATGCTGTTTCCAATAACTCCGATTGTGACTACCTGGGCATTGCCTTAACCATTACCAGGCGTTGTCGATGCCGGAGCCTGTGCCCACATCTTTATATGCTTAAAGCAAGTGCCTGCCTGATTTCGACCAGCAAATCAATCACTTTATCTTCCCCAGATGTCAGGTCTAAAAACTGCTCCTGTTGCAGGAAATGAATTGAATTGAGATCGATCGTCCGAGCAAGGTCAGGAAAAAACAACTCCAGAAATTCGAGGAAGAACGTCGAGAGCAGTTCTTTGAACAGCCTAGCGTGATCGATCATCGGTGCAAGCAAATATAGTTCAGATATTCTAGTTTTGTAAGGAGAAGGGTGTACGTTCAATCCCTTTGGCTGCAGGCATGGCACAATTGCAATCAAATCGAGATTTGACGCCTACCCACGAGGAGGCGCGAACTGTCAAATGTGAAATTACCCAACGAGCGTCAGATTGGATGCTCCATCGCTCACATGACAGTGATTGGTGCAGCGGTTCCACAGAGGCCCAGTGAAATGGGGGAGCGTCACCTGCGTCATGCAACCAGGAAATTGTGACTGTCAGTCGGCCTAGTCTATCTGCTCGCTGTGATTGATCGTCGGCATTGAGCGCTTGACCTTATTGATCCACCCTGAACTCCGGCGCAAGACCTCGGTATAGGACAAATCGGTATCTAAAATCAGGTCGAACACAAATGGGTGAAACCATTGGGGGAACCACTGATGCAGTGTTCGGGTCAGGGTTAAGCGCAAGAAAAACTCCATCACCAGGAACGGCGATCGCGGGAACGTATAGTCAGACAGTTCGCGGAGGGCATGGGCCGCCGCCACACGCTGGTGCGAAAATTGCGGCAACACCTGCGCCCAATCATCGTGATACTGATCCAATAACTGATTGATCCACCAGACATCTTCTAAGGCCGCATTACAACCCTGCCCAATGGAGGGAGACACCGCATGGGCGGCATCACCCAAAATTAAAATGCGATCGCCCCCATGAAAGCGATCACACTTGACTGAGAGTAATCGGGCCACGGGACGGTGGAGCAGGGCGGCCGCCTCAGTCTCACTCAGTAATGGCCGAAAAGTGGGCAGGTGTTTCGCAAAGTAATTCAACACATCAGTGGCCGTCGTCAACCCATCAAAGGGATTGTAATCGGGATGAAAAATGAAAGCCCCGTGCAAGCGATCGTCCGGTTGCGGAGCCAGAATCATGCGCACATGCTGATTTAAATTTGTGGCATGGATCAAATCAGGAGCCAGTTCGACACCCTGAGCCTCATTCCGGCGATCCAGAAAAATCGACTTATAGGCATCCAACACATAACATTGCTCACACTGCAACCCATCGTGCTGCTCTAAGGTTGCGCGCACCTGCGATCTCGCCCCATCCGCCCCAATCAATCGATCATAGGGGACGACCAGATGCTCACCCGTCTGCGACTGAAAGCGAACGGTGCGCTGTTCCCGATCGACTCCGACGCAAGTGCAGTCAAAGGTAATACTGAGATGCTCTGAGGAGTGATCGCGATGATGGAGGTGTTCTAGCAAGGCCAGTACCAAGCGATTGCGATCAACTGTCATCACCGCGTTCTGGCGGGGAATGGCGCGCGATGTGCCCTGACGATGCACACAGGTACCCCGACAGAAGATACTGTGTTGTGCGATCTCTGCCTCTAAGTCTGGAATGCCTGCTAGGGCCTTCCGTCCCCGCCACTGCAACGAAATTGGAAACGAGCGGTGTTGATCGGGATGAGCTCGCCGGGGATCGGGGCGATTGTCATAAATGGCAACCCGATAATGCCGCTGGCGCAAGTAGTGAGCCAGCAGTAGACCCGCAGGGCCAGCACCAACAATCACAATGTTTTGGGGTGAGAGTGCCATCAGCCAGTTTCAACAGTAACACCCCAACATTACCAGTTTTGCGTCAAGAAACGACTAACCCAACGATAACCGCTAGCAAGCCCCCTACCCAGCAAAGCAGAGTCTGTGTTTCCCGGGTCTCTCGCCTCGTGGCGAAATATATATAACGGCTACCTGCGCCGTGGGTGAGCGGGTTGTTGAATCACGTTCTCTGGCTTCATCGCCGGGGAGACAACCGTCGCCCACCGAACCAGACGCGCGACTTGTAAGGGTCGAACACCATTCGCTGGGCATCAACGTAGAACGACGCGCCGACTTGTGCCGCCGGGATACTCCACGTACTGATGCCGCCACAAAGTCTTGCGGCGGCGGGGGTTTCTTTCAGGTGGAGCACAGCGTCTGGTGCCGCAAGGACAGCACGCCCGTCCAGACCGACGATTTCAAATGCCTTGCCCGGTGGCAGTTTGTACGCGGTAGTTCTCTCACTCACGCCGTTGACGCATGTACTGAGTATGGTTGCACGACCTTGAATCGGGAGCAGCACAACGCCAGCGGCTTGTAATGCCTTGAAATAGGCCCTGTTGATGTTGACCGAGTGGCGATGCACCGAATCGGCGAAACCCGTATCCAACTGAGCAACAGCCGTTGCCTTGCCAATCCGCACCGGGACTGTCGGGACGCGGGGAAAACCGCGTCGTACCTTGCCCAGGTCCGCAGAATAGAATCCGTCTGTCGATACTGGCAGGAAACCCTCCGAGGCAAGAATAGCATCGGAGCAGAATGAAGGCTCGTTCGCTCGGTAGACTGCACCACCAGCGTAATCCAGGGTAAACGCATTCAGACCAAGAAAATCAGTGCCAATGATACCAGCCTGCCGGACGGTCCCCTTGATCTTGCTGTGATCTTGGACCTTGAGCGTCACCGTTCCCCAACTACCGAAGAAGTCAAACTTGGAGAACTTATCGGCGGTGCGGGCGACGGGCTGGGGAGGATGACCCGTAAACGCGTTCGGATCGATAGTGCTCGCAGTTGTACCAAAGTCTAGGACGAAGTAACCCGTCGCCGCTCCAACTTGCGCAAGCGCGTAGGGCATTTGGCTAGAAATGACCAACGGTCGGCGTTGCCCGTGGCACTTGCCGAGCGGTTGGAGCTGGGTTGCCGGGGGCTGGTTATCAGTAACCTTGGCTGGGAGAGAACTGGACGTGCCGCCGCCTAGCAGTAGAGCGAGGAGCATCATTGCCGGATGTACCTGCATCATTGAGTTCCACTTCTCCAGAAACGTCGGTTGTTCACCATGATAAACTCCGTCATCGGTAGACTTGCTGACGGCAGCGCGGGCAATCTGGGCATACTTCGTACAGGCGATCGCCCTGCTACTGAAGGAAAACCATGAACGATGGTAACTGGCAATTTCAGCGCGAACAAGACCTGGAAGCATTTGTTTGGATGCAGTTGCTGGCTTCGACTCCTTATCTTCAAACCACTGCCCCAAGGCTGGATCCTTGATCAAGTCAGCGTGTGAGAGGAAAAGCGATTTCGCCCGGCGGCTTTCGCTTCATACAATGCTTTGTCTGCTGCTGTAATT
>CAZGDE010000014.1:0-17604 GCA_964524315.1 uncultured bacterium | reverse complement strand
AAGCCAGAAAGTTGATGGGGAAGCATCGTAGCAATGCCTAAACTTACCGTTACATGGGGGCTAACAGCAGAATCTGGATGGGGTAACTGCATTGCCTGCAAGTTTGCCCGAGCCTTTTCGGCGACTTGAATCGCACCTGCTTCGTCGGTGTTGGGCAGGATCACGGCAAATTCTTCTCCGCCATAGCGGGCGGCCAAATCTCCTGGACGTTCCGCACTATTTTGAATGACTTGCGCAACCTGGCGTAAACACCTATCACCCGCCGGATGCCCCAACGCATCGTTGTAACGCTTAAAGCAGTCAACATCACACAGGATTAATGACAATGGGGCTTGCTCGCGGACCATGCGCCTCCACTCCTGGTCGAGATGATAGTCAAATTGGTGTCGATTCGCCAGTTGCGTGAGACTATCAGTAATTGCCTGCAGTTTTAACTGCTGGTTCGCTCGCTCCAACTCCTGAAGCAACTGAGATTGCTGAATCAGCCGCTTAACTCGTTGCCGCAGGACGGGCCAGTGAATGGGTTTGGTCACATAATCGATCGCCCCAACTTCAAACGCCCGATCAACCGATCGGGAGTCTCCCAGACCAGTAATCATCAAGATCGGAATAAATTCGGACTGAGGGAGAGCCTGAATCTCGGCACAGCAAGCAAATCCATCCATGACTGGCATGACGGCATCCAGTAGCACCATGTCGGGCTTCAACCGTTTACAGGCATCGATGCCCTCCTGGCCGTTGCTCGCTTCAATCACTCGATAATTTTCTCTTTGCAAGAAAATACGCATTTGGGTGCGAATAACCACTTCATCTTCGATCAGAAGAATTAGGGGAGCGGCTTTTGGAGTGGGTAGAGAAAGCATAGAACTGTCGGTGAAATAGAGTGATGATTGAGAAACTACACTTGCGGTTAGGCGAGGAATTGGTTGAAGGCGACAACAACCTGTTCATACTCCGTTTTAATGGTGTTGAGGAGATCTGCATACTCGCTGACAGGGTCGTTAGAGGTAATTTCCTCTAATTGCTGACAGAGATGGCTCAACCCCATTGCTCCGAGGCTAGCACTGCTGGATTTGAGGCTATGGGCAGCCCGATAGATGTCGGCGGTCTTGCCTTCTGCGGCGGCAATTCGCATTGTTTCGAGAATGAGTGGTGTTTGAGTCAAATAACAAGTAATAATTTCCGTTACCATCTCGCCGGTATCGTCACCAATTACCTGCTTAAACGTCTCCAAAACAGCTGCATCTAAGGTTGGTTCGCCGGAGGCTGTTGGCTCAATTGCCCATTGTCCAATCGCATCCGTCCTGCTTGGTTGGCAGTGTTGCAAAACCTGTGCTAACTCTTCGCGATGAATCGGTTTGCTAATGTAGCCATCCATGCCAGCATTCAGGCAATCGGCTCGATCTCCCGGTCTGGCGTTAGCGGTCATGGCAATCAGACGTGGCCGATGTTCGGGTTGCCATTGCTGACAAATCCGTCGCGCCGCTTCTAATCCATCCATTTCCGGCATCTGGACATCTAAGAAGACGACATCGTAGGGTTGGCGCGCGAGCGATTGCAGCACTTCTAACCCATTGCTGACAACATCAGCTCGGTAGCCTAATCGTTGCAGCATGAGCAGAGCGACTTTTTGATTCACCTGATGGTCTTCTGCCAGAAGGATCCGGAGACTGGAGGGAGTCGCCGCCGTGACAGGAACTGTCGTCGGGTGTCCAGGCAGAGGGTTACCTTCAGACGGGGTGCGTTGGTCGGTGAGCACCTGACCCAAAACACGGCAGAGCAGCGCTGGTTTGATGGGTTTATTGAGCAAACCCGCAAACTGAGCTTGCTGGGTGGGGGAAATGCTATCCGGTCGTCCGATCGACGACAACAGGATCAGGGGCAGGCGATGCGCCTGGGGATGGGCATGAAGCATGGTAGCCAACATGACACCGTCCATCTCTGGCATCTGCATATCGAGAATTGCCAGATCAAAGGACTGTCCCTGCTCAATCAAGTGCAAAGCGTGCCTGCCTGAAGCAACAGCCTGAGCTGTCATCTGCCAGGATTGGGCATAGGAGGAGAGAATTTGCCGATTCGTGGCATTGTCGTCCACGATTAACAATCTTTTGCCTGCTAACGAAGGGTTGGACGTGGGTTGCGGATGGGGCGCAGATGTCAGTTGCACCGTAAAGGAAAACGTCGATCCCACTCCAGGTTGACTTTCGACCCACATCTTGCCACCCATCAATTCGCTCAGCCGTTTGCTAATCGCTAAACCCAGGCCAGTGCCACCATAGCAACGGGTGGTTGAGCTGTCTGCCTGACTGAAGGCTTTGAATAATCGTTCCAGTCGATCTGCTGGAATCCCAATCCCTGTGTCTTTGACCGAGAACTGGATTTTGTAGACAGGCGAAACATAAGCAGCATATTTGGAACCCAGGGAGGCAGCTTGGACTGGTTGCCCCGCCACAGAAATGACAACTTCACCCTGGTTAGTAAATTTGATGGCATTCCCCAACAGGTTGACCAGGATCTGCCGCAACCGGGTGACGTCGCCCAAAAACATCTGGGGCATGAGGGGATCGATCCAATAGGCGAGTTCTAATCCTTTTTGCGCGGCTCCTGTTGCCATCAGGTCAAGGGCTTCTTCGATACATTCGGGTAAAGAGAAAGCAAATTTCTCGAGCTCAAGTTTGCCCGACTCCACTTTGGAGAAATCCAGAATGTCATTAATGAGGGTTAGCAGCGCATCGCCGCTATTCCGAATAATTTGGACATACTCCCGTTGTTGGGGGGAGAGGTCGAGGTCGAGAAGCAGGCTGGTCATGCCGATTACCGCATTCATGGGGGTGCGGATTTCGTGGCTCATCATCGCCAGGAAGTCACTTTTAGCGCGATTCGCCTGGTCTGCCGTTCGTTTAGCTTGCTCGAGAATGAAATTTTGCGCCGTCAGTTGATCGCGTTGCGCGATCGCCCTTTCCAGCAATTGGGACTGGGCGATGGCAATGCCCAACTGATTAGTCAGCTGGGTGAGGAGCGTAAATTCATCAAATTGCCACTCGCGGGCCGCTGCACACTGGTGCACCATCAGGAAACCCCATAGTTCTGAACCTTCGCTGACACTTTGCGCCTGCAGGATCGGGACGACCAGGCTGGCTTTGATTTGTAAGGTTTCGAGTAGCGATTGATAGCAGGTCAAGAGGGTGACTTGCGTAATGTCGTTAATGATTTGGTGGTCTTCGTAGAGGGACTGCCAGCCATCCTGCTGCCAACAAACATCTTCAAACGTGATTCCCAGGGCGGAGGGCCACCCTGGAGCCAACGATTCTACTTTGACCTTGCCCCGACAGTTTGGTTCAATCTGGTAGATTAAAACCCGGTCTACCTGCAATACCTGCTGCACCTCATCGACCGCTGTGCGGAGAATGTCTACCAGGTTTAGAGACTGGCGCATCCGAGTCGTAATGGTACTCAGCAGGGTTGCCCAGTGATTTTGGCGATGAAGCTCCGCTTCCACTCGTTTCAGCGCCGTGATGTCACTGACAGTGCCAATAAAGCTGGACACCTGACCGTCGCTATCGAATAGGGGCGCGGCTTGTCCCATGATCCAAAGTTCCGTTTGGTCAGGATGTAAGAAGCGACACTCCAACGCATACTCTGCGCCTTCCCGTACCGTTGTCTGCCATGCGGCCAGCACTCGTTCTTGATCCGCTGGGTGTAAGGCTTGATTCCAGCCCTCTCCCAGCGCCTGGTCCATTGATAATTGGGTCAGTTGGGCCCAGCGATCGTTCACATAAGTACATTGTCCCTGGGCATCGGTGAGAAAAATACCAACTGGCGCGGATTGGGACAGAATGCGAAACCGTTGCTCACTTTCGCGCAGTGCTCGTTCAGCCTGGATGCGAACCGTAATATCTTTCACTTGAGCGACAAAATATTGCGGGATGCCTGCCGTATTATTCACAACCGCAACATCCAGATAAACCCAAATCGGATGGCCCTGTCTATGCAGAAAATGCTTCTCTGTCTTGTAAAAGGCTAATTTCCCCGCGAGCATTTGGGCCAATGCCTCCGCTTCGGTCGCCTGGTTGAGGTGGACGAGCTGGTTAAATCGTCGTCCCAGTAGCTCTGCTTCCGCATAACCCAGGATTTTACAGAGGACAGGGTTCACCTGAAAACAGATACCCTCCAGTGACACCAATGCCATCCCTACAGCAATGGCGTGGAACGCACCTCTAAAGCGCGCTTCACTTTCTTGCAGGGCCGTCTCTACCTGTCGGCGGTGAATAAATTGCCCAATCTGCCCGCCCAGGTTTTCCAGCATACTCAGCAATTCCGGATCGGGACGCGGAATGCGGTGGCCAAAGAAGCTGAGGATGCCCAACACATTGCCTTGCCAGAGAATCGGAAATCCCAAAGCTGTCTCTAATCCAGCTTTGGCCGCAAAGGCAGCACGCGGCATATTACTGGCTTGGGTGACATCACTGACCCAGCACACTTCTTGCCGTTGCCAGACTTGTCCCGGTAAACCGATGCCATAGGAAAAGGTGGTGCGTTGGGTCAGGTGAATAAATGGGTTTAAATCTTCCTGTTGGGCGTACTGCCATGTTCCTAAGCATTGAAGTTGTTGACTGCCAGGATCGACCTGCCACCATTCACCGAGCTGCCAGCCCAGACCCGCACAAATTGCTTGTAAGGTCGCTGAGGTAGCCGCTTCGACCTCTATGATGTCGCCCAGTGCTTGCGTTACGGCATACTGGATGCGTAACCATTGCTCCGTGCGTTTACGAGTTGTAATATCGGTTACACTCCCTTCATAGCCAGTTACCTGCCCCGAGGCATCATGAACGAGTCTGGCATTCTCGGAAATCCAGATAATTTGGCTATCTTTGCAATAAACTTCCGACTCAAAATCAATCACTTTTCCCGCTCGATCGATAAGTTGGGTAAATTCTTGTTGCCGCTCTGGTCTGACATAAAGCTGGTGCCAGATGTCTGTGACTGTCGCAATCAGATCCTGCGGGGAAGCGTACTTGTACAAACGAGCGAGGGAGGAATTGGCCCGGAGATACCGTCCATCCAGGCTGGTTCGGTAGATGCCTTCAACGGCATTTTCAAAGAGGGCCGTGTACTCTAACTCTGTTTGCTGTTGCGCCACAATCGCCTGGGAATAGCGCCTGACACTGCGCCGCAACTCCAGTTGGGTCGTGGTTTGACGAGCCAGGGTGGTGAGTGCTTCTAGCTGGTGCGGACTGAGCTGCCGCGGCTTGTGATCGATGACACAGAGTGTCCCTAACGCATAACCTTCAGGGTTAATCAGAGGGACACCCGCATAGAAGCGGATATAGGGAGCCTGGGTAACCAGTGGATTGTCAGTAAATCTGGGGTCTTCGCGGGCGTCGGGAACAATAAAAATGTCGGATTGTAAAATCGCATAGCCGCAAAAAGCAATCTGTCGGCAAGTTTCCAGTGCCGGCAGCCCAACCCTGGACTTGAACCACTGCCGCTCCTGGTCGAGCAAGCTCACCAGCGCGATCGGGGTATCGCAGATAGAAGCAGCCAACCGGGTCAGATCATCGAAGGCGGTTTCTGCCTCTGTATCAAGGATCTGGTAACCCAGTAAAGTTTCAAGGCGCTTAGATTCATTCTTGGGCAAGGGAGCGGCTGGCATACTCTACCTTCTTGATTGATATGGGCAAACAGGGAAAACAGAAAGTTGCGCAAATTGCTATTGCCCTGGTAGCGGTAATAGCTTCTCATTCAGCCATGTAAGTGGCTGGAAAGACCCCAGCAGTTTCAGCAGCTTCAACCCCTGAAATGGAAGATGATGATTTATCTCTGCCTGGATCGTGTTCAACTGGTAGTGCAGCTGTAGCAGGAATGTTTTCGGCTCGAAAACTTCTGCTTTTAGGAGGGCAATATTGCCAGGAACTAGTGGTTATACGGAAGAGTCAAAGTAATGTCTTCAGTATTCCCAAATGTTTTCAGTATTCCCAGAGTCAAAGTAATGTCTTCAGTATTCCCAAATGTTTTCAGTATTCCCAGTTATCAAGATGCAAATTCTCAAGAAGTTTGCGTTGGCCGCTGTCGCGTTTCAAATTAAATCGGTGCTTACACACTTTTGGTGATTTTGGGATTGGAACACCTCTGCACCATTGAGCGCCCGTTGCTTGGTTGCCCGATCTTCCCTCTTTTCGCCGCAAGAGCGTAAGAAACTTAATTCCAGTCATGTTCCGTGAGTCCCTAATTACCCCCACACTACATCCCTCTATCCACCTCCCTATAAACATTTCATCCTCTTTTGCTTGTGCGCAGAAAGCATGAGACCCCACGAGATGCACAACGAATTAATACTGAAGCTTTTCAAACTCTTGCTATCCACCCAGAAACCGCTACATCGAGCTAATTAGCAAGGCTTTCTTGAATGGATAGAGGGAAGAGGGAAGAGGGAAGCATTATTCACGTTATATTTCGGCTGTCTGTATGAGTTCCTGCACCTGCATGACTATAGTTAGCAAAAGTGTTGCGATTCGCCTCGTTATCTTCGGCTAGTAGGATCACGGGCGAATTGGTTGCTGTCGGTGATGCGATCGCTGCCATGGCGGCCGGTTTCTCGGTAAGGCAGGCCGGTTCAGAAAACAGGCGTAAGTCAGATGGTGCGGCTTCCGGCACCACCGTTGGTTGCTTCTCCCAGAGGCAAAGTTGAGGGAAGCGCAAGGTAAAACAACTACCCTGCCCCAGTTCACTCCGCAGACTCACATTGCCCCCATGCAGGTCAACAATTCGTTTCACCAGGACTAACCCTAAACCCGTGCCTTGATAATGGCGATTGAGTTTACTATCGATCTGCATAAAGGGTTGAAAGAGCTTTGCCTGGTCGGCGGCGGAAATCCCAATCCCCGTATCCACGACAGAGATACAGAGGTAGTAGCGATTCTCCAGGGGGCACCGTTGCTCCTGCTGGGACGCAGCGGGCGGACGCCATAGAGGCAGTTGTACCGCTGGCTAAAGCATCAGCAACAATTTTTCGTCCTAAGTCCATCATGCGCCAGTACTGGCGGGGTCAGCAGCGGGCAGTAGCAACTCCGCTTGATCGATCGCGCCTCTGACCTGAAACACAATGTCGTTATAGTCGCGATCGCTGCCCTTATCTACCCGCAAATCCTCCCTTGCAAAGGTTTTGCCCTGTCCCGTGACATCAGCGATTTGTCCGAGGTGAAGTTCGCCTCTGGGATTGGCAATCGTGATCGAAAACAATTTTAGTCTATTGGTTCGCCATTAACCGTGAACCCGTTTCAGCACTCGACCTGAAAGCAGATGTGCTGGTGCTGGTGAATCGTGAACAGGTGCCCACCACGTCCCAGACGTTGCAATGCCGCTTACCACTGGAGCGGGTACAGGATCGCTTCACACTGCAACCTGTCCTGATTGAAGCAGTAACGGAATGTCTGATCCAGCAGATGATGCCGGAAATTCAGTCGGGGCAACTTCAGCAATTCCGGTGCTATGCCTACTTAAGGCGACTGCCAAGAATTACCTGCGGGAAGCCCAACAGCACTTAATTGTGCCCCCCTTGCTGGAACGATTACAGCCTGTTTTCAGTCAGTCTCTGGAAGCGCATTTGTCCAAGTTATTGCGGCAATTGCAAGGACAGCCGCTCGCCGAGACGGGCTATGCGGGTGGGAATTTACTCAATTTGTTGGTGACACTGAATCCGAATCTGAGCGATCGCGATTTCTCACAGTTGGCGATCATGCAAGCCTATTTGGCTGGTATAGAACCTATTTGAGATCTCAGGGAGAGGCTGCAAGACGCTTAATCATTAGCCTAACAAAGCAGAGATTGCTTTTGGTCGTGGCGTTGTCGAGGGTTCGTTCAACGTTCTTGACCAGGATTTTACAGCGCTCCATCCACGCGTTAGAACGTTCAATCACCCATCGAGCAACCGCTGGCACAAAGCCGGATTTTCCTTGTTGCGCCTTCGCGTGTGGCGTTGGGTTAGGTGACAATTGAAAGTTGATTTTCGTCATGATCTGAGGATAGATCTTCTCTAATTCGGTCATCAGCTGGTCGATGTGATAGCCATGGTCGATTTGCTCGACACCTTTAGTGCAAACTTAGACTTAGAGCCCAGCGTGATTAAATCTTATCCCAACGATGAAACCCTCTGTGCTTATGGTTCTATCAGCGCTTAATTCTGTCCGAAGTATTGTCAATAACCAACAGGTGAAAATACCAAAAGCCTTGCTAGACTGCTGGTTTAGCTTGCTATGCTATGCGACCTGAATTGGATAAAGTCGAGCTTAGGCTCAGTAAAAAATAGTTCTACCTGTGGGAAAAGCTTTTCTAATAACTCACCTAATGCCAGGAATTCATGAGCATTAAACGCAATATCTAGCCGACCACTAGAGCCAGCATACGAAATTATTTCCATTGTTTTAATTACCGCAATACTATACCCGCCCCCATCTTGATGGAACCTGGCCCAAAACTAATCCATATCGAGGTCAAAGTGGCAGTGACTTCCAATGATTTAATCCACCAACAATCCAAGATCCTTGGGTGGGATCACACCTCAGATGAAAGGTTTCATTAATCCACCAAGAGCCTGATAGCGTTCGCGTAATGATGAGATTGTAATCTGGTTGGGTTTGTCCTCTTTCCATTGCCCAAAATGACTGGCGATCGCCCCTAGCACTTACAAGCTGTTCGCGTTTATAGGTGACTGTTCGAGGTATCAAGGCTACGAACATGGTGATAAATTCAACCCGATCTGGATATAAGTCAATTCGTAGGACGCGATCGCCATATCGCAGCAAACATACCCCCATAGCAAATATCCCAAGGCATAGGCAAAGACTACCTAAAAAATGAGCCAACGGTATTGGCTCGGTTACGAATATCGATACAACCCGGAACATCAATAAAAGTGTGAAGCCCATTAGAACAAGCCCTGAGGCAGGCGATAGAAAATCCAAAGTCAGATATCCAGGTCGAAATACAAAACTACTCACTTGTGGACTATCTTTAATGCCTGGGCTGTCTGGATGCTTATAGTTAAAAGGAATGTTACTTTTAAGGTTCGGCTTCCGCCACCGCCAGGGATCAATGTTTGCTTGTGAAGTTTTCAGATAGTTGTCAATCGGTGGATGATCTTTTACCCATGTCTGCACGTACATCTTATGCTGCAAGCTAATTATGAGGTAAGTAATCGCTATCAGTACTCCGATAAATAGAACTTTTATCAGCGCAACTATTACCGCAAGCAGGCTTTCTATCAGCATAGGTTTGATTTAATCTAATTTTTCAAAACTATGTTGCCAATATTAACACTGACAGTAAAAGCAAAATAACGTTCTCAAATTCAGCGCCTTGCAAAACTGGAATGCACCCTCAGTAGCGTGTCTTCATTAAACAAATCAATCCCTTCGTCTCGTAGCTGACTAATGAGACGCCCCCCTTGAATACTCTGGGGAAACTGAAGCAGAACCCGCAGCTACAGCAATCCTTGTCCTGGGTTTACAAGCAAGACCCGAATCAGCGGGTTAAAATGGTTCGAAAGCGTTGATCCTTGCCTGAAGCCGTTACAATCGAGCCAAACGCCAGAAATAAGTCGCCGTTTGAAGTTGGAACAGTGGAACATGAGCGGGGCGATCGCTAGTTGGATCGGCTCCTTGACTGTAAAACAGGGGCACCCCTTTTTGCACGATCGCCTTCGGTGACGGATCTTGCCTAGCTTGCATCATCGAAACTGTGGTTTCAGTCAAGGCTGTTTCCTCCATTCACAATCCTGTTTGCTAATTCAATTTTGGGGCTGTGATTTCTTGCCCTGCCTGATACAGGGTCAAGTGCTTCACATGACCTTGCAGATCTCGAATGAAGATAATTTGAGCATCAACTTCGGTGATGAAAAATTGAGTCTCTGTTTCTGCAAATAACTCAACCTGAGGTTGTCCTGTGGCTTGAGCATAGAGTCGGTCGTGTTCTTTTGTGATGGTGAGGATAAAGTCTGGAGCGAGTTCATAGCGTCCTACATACCCGTCAAATAGGTTGGGATCAACAGAGATTACCTGACGTTGCCTGGGTGGATGATGTTTAGCCAGAGGATAACGGGGTTCTAACAAATGCAAGCCAATGTCGTTGACATCATTCTCTGAATTCGATAGCACAACAACCCCCAGTCGCTTCTGTTTCACAAAGCCTAGAAAGCTGCGAAATCCACCTGTACCACCGTCATGAAAGATGATTTCCGTCTCATGGTGATTCAAAACATGCCAGCCCAGGGCGATCGCCAGTCCGGGTATTTCCGTTTGAGTTTGAACCGTATGGGTTGTCTGAAGGATTGAAGTTAGTGGGGAAGAGACAAGCTGCAAATTTGCTGCCAGAAACTTGAGCAAATCGTTTGCGGTCGATCGGAGTGCTCCTGCCCCTGCCAGAGTTGGCAAATCCCAGTAAGGAACGGGTTGGTTGAGCCTGTTATGTCCGGTCGCAAACCGATCTCGTTGCTCAGCAGTCAGTTGAATGCCTGTATCAGGCATTTGCAGCGGTTGCGTAATCTGGGTTTTAACGAGGGTTTCGTAATCCAGACCTGTTTTAAGGCTGAGAAGATGCCCCAGCAACCCTGTACCCAGATTGGAGTATTCGTACTGACTGCCAATGTCTCGTGGTAATTGGTAGTTGGATAGAAACGCATACAACTGCTCAAAGGAGTAATCGGCATAGGGATTACTCATATCTGCTGGGGCTAAGTTATCGGGTAAACGGGGCAGCCCGGATGTATGCGTTGCTAAATCCAATAAGGAAATTTCCTGACCATTGCGAGTGGGTGCTTTCACAGTATCAGGTAGAAGCGTGGAGAGGCGATCGCCCAGTTGGAGATTGCCTTGCTCCACCAGATTTGCCAGCACCAGTGTGGTAAACACTTTGGTAATGGAACCAATTTCAAACAGGGTATTTCCATCCACCGGGCAGGAATTTGCCTGATCCTGATGACCATAGGCAATGATGCGCTGGCGGAGCCTCTCCGTAGGAGAATCGCCACTCTCATCAATAACCCCTACGACAATGCCAATACTCTGTTTCTCCTGATCAATACGCTGTTGCAAAATGGCTAAAATTTCGTCGTTTGATAAAACCGTTTGAGTCGTTGTCATGATTTCACCCTCCTTTGACACCAAGCATTGGTGAATTCGGCGTAAGACATCTGTTGAGCACAATAGGATAGCAATTTATGGCACTCTTGCACTTGCATTTTGGCTGGATTGGGAAGTGAAAGATCCACATCTGCAAATAATAGGCTGAGTTGAGAGACAATATGGCTGAATTGGTTCTCCAAAGTAACTTCTTTTAAGTCTTCCACCACTCGTTTATGATGGGTCATAGTTTCATTCAACAGAAGTTTTAACAAGCAGTCGAACGCTTGTGGATGCCCAGGTTGGAGTGTTGCCAGTCGATAGGCAATTCGCCGTTGATTCGCCCAGTCTTTTGCTGTTAATAATCGTTGTTCTAATGTATTGATGAGTTGATTTAGATATTGCTGATTGGTTGTTTTATTTTGATGTTTTTGGCTTGTTTTCTCAGCTTTTTTCATTGATTGGAGTACAGCATTTGCAACACCGTTTTGTGGATCAAGCGCGATTAAGTTTTCTGCGGTTCGCAGTCGCAATGTGTCATTTTCGGTTGAGTCAATGATCTGCTTCAAGATGGCGATCGCTCTCCCATGACCAGGATTGATTTTTCCCAGACTGTAGGCGGCTCTCCGGCGAATATTGTCCTCCTGGGTTGATTCCATAATCTCTTCCAGGGAACGAACCACAATCGGATGACTTGGCTCGATTCTGCCCAGGCTTTCAATCACCTGCAATTTCAGCGCTTCACTTTGTAGCGTGTCAATGAGTTGAATCAGGGCCGCGATCGCAATGGAATTACCCGGATCAAGCGTTTTACCGAGGGTGTAAGCGGCCTGCCAACCAGCAAAGGGATTTTCTGCAATTTGAACAAACGCCTCTAGAGCCGCAGTTGCACGTTGGCGATCGGTTTGCAGTAATGCAACTCTGGCTCCTTCACAGACAGAAGCAGGAAATACCCCAAATCGCCATTGGAGAAGTTGAGACACGATGGTTTGGGCATGAACGGATTGAGGAAACTCTGCCAACCCTGCCGCCGCTAAACAGTAAGCTCGCTGGGAATAAAAACCGCCACAGCGATCGTCAAAGTTCATGAGAGCTGTGATGAATGCCTCTTTCTCGGCAACAGCAACATCCGTTCTCCCCAGCCAGAGCAGAATTACCTCTCGCCAGGACGCATGAAAGACTGGAAAATCATGAGCCGGATCAAAGAAAAACTGCCAATCTGAAATGGCTTGTGCGGCAAAATATTCCTGGAACGTGGGGTGATAAAAGGCGTAAATCTTCTCACCAGTGGTCACTGAAATTCCCACCTGATTGAGCCAACCCAGTTGTAATGCCAGGGTCATTAAGTCTAATGACTGGGCAAACGCGGCTTGCGCGAAGGAATGGGACAGTCGAAAGCGTGTTTCCCTTTGCAACAGTGCCCGCAGCGCCACCTGCCCTAATGCCTCGTTGAGTTGCTGCCGCTGGGCGATCGTAGTGGGAAAGCGATCCTGCTTCCATTCATAGAGTGTTTCCACAAACTGCCGATAAAGCAGGGATTTTGTTTGCGGTAAAGCTCCTTGAGCTAATGACCAGGAGCGGCAAAGCAAGGCTAACCGGAGGGGATTTTTAACCGCATCCCTGATCCGCTTTCGCTGCGGGTTGTTCAATTCCTGTTGCAAGCGATCGCCTAACTCTGGATGATTCTGAAACCAGCGATCGATGAACTGCCCCACCTGATCTCCATCGGTTCCACGGGCATGACTGAAACTGCGGTTGCAGTAGACCGTAAACCCATCCAGGGCATTCTTGCCACTGTCCCAAACGTTGGATCGGCAGGTGAGCACAATATGGGCACGGGTTAACCACCCCCGCAGTTGACGGGCAAGACTGGTCAGTGCGGTTGCCCCATCGATCGCCATCTCATCGATCGCATCCAGCAATAGCCATACTCGTCCCTGCTCGAACTGTTGGGCAAACGCTTCCTGAAGCTCTGCTGGAACATTGATCTTCCCGGTTGCCTGCTTCAGCCAGTCTTGTAAGAGATAGTTCTCCAGTGTTGCTCCCTGCAAATCTGCTAATGAAATCCAGATGGGGAGTGCCTGTTGTTCCAAAAGCCAGAAAGCGATCTTTTGCAGTAGCGTCGTTTTACCCGCACCTGGTTCACCCACGATCGCCACTCGTTGTTTTTCGGGCGATCGCAGACGCTCAAAAAATTCGTTTAAGGTGAGGGTGTCTTCTGGTTCGTCTCCCTCCTCAACGGGTGAACCGAATGATGAACGATCGGCTTCGCGATACCGCTGTTTGCGTTCGACCAAGCCCAGGGGAAGATAGAGTTCATGCAGGTTGAAGGTCATGCCATCGCTGACAGTCAATGGATTAATCGTCAACCGCTGAAGGTAATTCGTAATTTGGAATTCGTAATTCGTAATTGGGAGAGAAATTTGAACTTTGGGTTCTGGTTCAGGAATTGAGGGCGCAGAATTCCGAACTCCGAATTCCGAATTCCGAATTTTAGAACGGCGTTTTTCCCATTCCTGCTCGAATTGACGCAGATTCGCTGGGCGATCGCGCCGTCGATGCCACAGGTTGAGGGTAAAGTGCCACACCTCCGATCCGCCTTTGTGGGGGCGATTGTCGTCCAGGATCTCCAGAAAATCCTCAAATCGTCGCAATGCCTCCTTGATCTGGTCGCCATTTAGAGGAGGTTCCGCCAGTTTAGTCAAAGCCTCTAAGAATCGAACTTTTGTTCGCACCACTAACCGTTGCTCGGTCTGCCAGTGAGCTTGAATCTGCGATCGCAGCGCATCCAGAACCACCTCATCACAGTCCAACTCGTCGTTTGCGTAGTCGAGCAGGGTTGTGAACAGGTGGAGCGATCGCTTTTTGGCTTCCGGTCCATAACTGGGACGAGCCATAGATCATCTGGTCTGGGGGAATGCTTCTATCCTGCCTCAAGCAAGGGCGAATGGCAAAATGTTTAGAGACATTCTTTGAGGGTAGAATAACTTTTAAGAAGCACCTACCTCAACGCTCAGCCTGGCACAGCGGGCACTTCTCGGAGCAAGTCGGGTTCACTGTGGACAAAGGTAATTTGCAGTGTTCCGGTTAGCTCTGGTTGCTTGTGTATTGATGCGTCAGCAGGCGTAAGCTGATCGATGCTCTCTTGGCTCAAATTGAGACCTGTTGCTTGCAAAGTTGCAGCGAGTCTACTCAGGTCTGCAAGTGGAACCTCAAAGTTGATGCAGATTAAGACATTCGAGTATTGGTGAAAGTCAGTGATCCAGGCTCCCGATTGGTTAATCGCCTCACTCACACGATGAGTCATGTCAAGCCGTTCTGCTTTGGTAAACCCCGAAAGGCGTAGAAACCGATACTCAGACATGGTTTCACCTCCTATAACAATTAACTCTAAATAATAGGAAAGTGGCGAACAGTTTGTCCTCCTCCCGCAGTGTCACCGACCTGGGTGAGAGGGCAAGCTTGCTGGAAAAGCTGGGGGTGTGCCCTTAGTTGGGACATTCCCCTAACTTCACAAATTGTTGCGGCAGAAGCATCGCAGCCGTTTTTGCTCCCATTCGCCTGGGGGAAGTTGTCCTTCCTATTCTTAGAACATCAAACGAATGGAAAAGAAGGACACGAAACTATGCCTTACGAAAAGTTAGATCTCTCTACCCCCAAGCCTATCTTATCCTGGGCAAACCACGACCTGGGTCAGGATGAAACCAAAATGGCAAAGAACGTGGCATCCC
Organism: uncultured bacterium; assembly: GCA_964524315.1. GTDB lineage: Bacteria > Cyanobacteriota > Cyanobacteriia > Leptolyngbyales > Leptolyngbyaceae > CAZGDE01. The sequence continues at coordinate 2,759 of CAZGDE010000014.1, read as the reverse complement.
TGCCCTTTGTCTTCAAGCACGTTGCTCTGATGCCCGATGTTCACTTAGGGAAAGGTGCTTTAGTGGGTTCGGTCGTGGCGACGAAAGGGGCGATCGCCCCTGCGGCAGTGGGAGTCGATATTGGTTGTGGCATGTGCGCGATCAAAACACCTTTTATAGCTGATCAACTGGACGGTAAACTGCAACAGATCCGGCAAGACATCGAAGCCCTGATTCCGGTTGGCTTCAACGAAAATGACGCAGCCGACGCACAAGTCCTGAACTGGCAGGGCTGGCAAGACTTCAAGCATCTACATGCTGGCGCACAACACCTGGAAGCCAAGGCTCTAAAGCAGATGGGATCGTTGGGAGGTGGTAACCACTTCATCGAAGTCTGTGTAGATGAGCAAAACCAGGTTTGGTTGATGCTGCACTCTGGCTCTCGGCATATTGGCAACGTGCTGGCACAGCGCCATATCGAGACAGCGAAGGAGTTGGCAAAGCTGGCGGGCGAAAAATTGCCTGACCCCGACCTGGCACACTTTGTTCAGGGAACCCCAGAATTTGATGCGTACTGGCGTGATCTGCAGTGGGCACAGAACTATGCCCGTGTGAACCGGGAGGTAATGATGGCGCGATCTAAGCGAGTGCTGGAAAAGCATCTGGCAAATGGTCAATCCTTCACCCCCTGCCTGAAGGTCAACTGTCACCATAACTACGCTGAGCGAGAAGTACATTTCGGCGAAGAGGTGTACGTAACTCGTAAGGGCGCAGTCCGGGCACAGGCAGATGACTACGGCATCATTCCTGGTTCAATGGGGGCTAAATCCTACATCGTGAAGGGAAAGGGCAACGCGGCAAGCTACTGCTCTTGCTCTCACGGGGCAGGACGGTTGATGTCCCGCAATAAGGCAAAGCTCAACTTCACTCTGGAAGACCTGATCCAGCAAACGCAGGGAATTGAGTGCCGTAAGGATGAGGGCGTGCTGGATGAAATCCCCGGAGCCTACAAGCCGATCGACCAGGTAATGGCAAACCAGTCTGACCTGGTAGAGGTAGTGGCAACCTTGAAGCAACTGGTTTGCGTAAAGGGTTGAGAGTAATTCGGAGTTCGGAATTCGGAACTCGGAATTTCGAGCCAATTCGGAACTCTGAATTACACTTTACTCTTCAGTTTTTTAGTGGAAGTGACGAGGATTTTGATAATTTCTGTAGCTTCTTGTAGTAAGGAATTGAATTTGGCATTTTCTACCATGTTTGACTCGATCAAAATTTCTATCCAATATTCAGTTTCTCTTGCCTCTTTCAATGCAATCTCTAACTTACTCAGGAAGTTGCGGTTAGATTGTGCTGATTGAGCTTCTCGAACATTGGCACCAATAGACGTACCCGATCTCAGCAGTTGATTAGACAGCGTTCTTAGCACACCTGTTTGCTTGTCATTCGTGGATTCGCTATCGATTTCCGTGACCTGAAAATTACGGCGCGGGATTCATTTGGTGATGCGATCGCCAAAGCCAGCAACCAGAACTTTGGGGAAACGGATGCGTCTCTTGCCTATGACTGGGCAATCAAGCACAAGTTCAAGGCAGACGTGTTTTGCTTCTGGACGGACTGTGAAAGTTGGGCAGGGCGCAAGCATCCGAGTCAAGCTCTAGCCGAGTATCGCCGTAAGGTGAATCCGCAGGCAAAAGCTGTCTACATAACCCTGGCTCCCTACAATATCTCACTGGTTGATCCACAAGATTCAATGTCGTGGGATATTGCTGGATTCGATCCAGAAACCCCTCGGTTGATCCAGATGATTGCAGCAGGAGAGCTTTAATTTGCTTAAAGTTGGGAGAATTTTTTCAATTGAAAGTACTCCTAATTTGTGGTTTAGAATGATGAGAAATGGGCAAGCTAATCAGCGCCTAAAGTCTGAGTAATCTGCTCGAAAATTGATTCAAACTTGCGCTTCGCGTCATCAAACTCTGGCACCTGCCAATTCGGGACAGGATCGCGATCCAGTTGCTTCGCATCCAGATAAACCGGGTAACGGACTTCAATTTGTAATGCTTCAATTCGTGACATCTGACCGTAGTGCTGTGTGATATACCCACCACTAAACGCTTTATTGCGAACAACCTGATAACTCTGTGAGCAAAAGGCAGCCTCAACGACGGAAATGAGGTGTTCAGAACAAGTCGCCCCATTTCTATTCCCCAAACAGATTTCATCCTCGATTAACCCAAAGAAACTGTGTAAATCCAGCAAATACACCTTACCAAATTGCTCAATCTTCTCGTTCAGCAGGGTTTGAAGCTGTTGGTGATAGGGACGATAGTATTGCTCAACTCGCTGCTCAACCTCTTCTCTTGAAGGCGAAGTTTGATAAATAGCTGTGTTGAACGCAGTCTTTTCGGCAACAGCCGATTGCCAAAAGTTGCCAAAGAGCGGTTCCTGGAGCGATCGATTGAGATCAACCACATAACGGCTATAAACGGCTTGCAACACGGTAATGCCTAAGCGAGGCAGAAAATCATAGAGTTTGTCGAGATGCCAATCCTGATTGGGCAAATAGTGATGGTGAGAATTTTCTAGAGTGTCAGTAATCTCCTTGGGTATAAGCAATCCACTGTGAGGTAGGCTGGCAATGACTGGAATGGTGTGAGCAGTGGGTAAGTGCAGGAGAAAAGGATCTGGCATTGGTGGCTCAGTCAATGGACAAATTGCTCAATCCTTAATATAGAGCCTATTTGACATCTTGAGGAGAGGCTGCAAGCCGCTTAATCATTAGC